>VBEJ01000281.1 GCA_005882985.1 Chloroflexota bacterium | reverse complement strand
TTACCCTTGCCGTCCGGAAAGATCCGAGGCCAGGAGATGCTGAAGCGGTAGCCGCGTAGCCCGAGCTCTTTCATTAGCGCCACGTCCTCTTTGTAGCGATGGTACTGGTCGCAGGCGACGTCTCCCGTGTCCCCGTTCATGATTCTTCCCGGCGCGTGCGAGAAGCGGTCCCAGATAGACTCGCCTTTCCCGTCCTCGCTCCACGCCCCTTCCACCTGATACGACGCGGTCGCCGTCCCCCAGGAGAAGTCCGCCGGAAATCTCACTCGCTTGGTCATGAATGCCTCCTAAGCTTCCGCCCATTCTACCCGCGGAAAATGGGTGCCGGGGCGGACCGGCGGCGCCGTTTTTCAAAAAGCCGTATCCCGCATTCTAGCTGGCTCGTTTGCTAGGCAGTACAATTAATTTCACCGAGTTTCAGCAAGATGCAGTCCAGCGAGTACTCTTCTAGATCTGACACTGAGCTAGCGGCTCGCGCCGCGGCCGGCGACGAGCCCGCGTTCGCCGCCCTTTACAAACGCCACTTCGACGGCATCTACGACTTTGTGCTGCGGGCCGTCAAAGACCCCGCCCTAGCCGAGGACGTCATCCGCAGCGCCTTCACGAGGGTGTGGGACCGCTGTCGCAAGCGTGACGCGCGCCAACAGGTCAAAGCGTGGCTCTATTCGACAACGCGTGAGCGAGCGGTCCGCGCAGGCGGTTCCCGCTCCGGCAATGCCGGCGTAACGCCCGGTTCAATCGACACCCGTGCCTTCGCTCAGCCGGCCTTTTCGGACGCCGCCGCCCTCGAGCCGGAGCTCGATGCCGAAACCTCCACGATCGTGTGGGAGTTCGCCGCGCAACTCTCCCCCAAAGAATACTCCCTGCTCGACCTCCATCTCAGGCGCGGCCTGAAAGTCGACGAGCTCGCCGGAAGTCTCGGCCTTACAACAACCAAGGTATACATTATCCTCTTCCGCCTCCGACAGGCTCTCGTCGAGTGGGTGTCCGCCGCCCTCCTTTCCCGTCGCGGCCGCAGGCACTGCCCGGAACTCGACGCCGTTCTCTCAGAGACCCGCGCCGCCCCGGCGTCTCGCCATTACCGCAGGCCGATCACAAAGCATCTGGAGGCATGTTCGCGGTGTCAGGCAAGCACGGCCACCTACCCGTCCGCGCTCCAGGCCTTCGCCAACCTCGCGCCGCTCGAGCCGACGCCGGGCGTGCAAGCCGCGATCTGGCGCGATGTTTCCGCCCATATCAACGGCATCTCTCCCTACCGGACACCGAGACCTATCGAGCCCCGCGAACGCGGGCGTCCCCGCCCTGAAGGCGCCGCTTTCCTCCCGAAGGTTCCAATCACCGCCGTGCTCGCAGCCGGCATCGTGAGTATCGTCGCGATCCTTGTCGCTGGCGTGCTCATCTTCGGCACCGGCGGCGGAGGCGCAGCGACCGCACGTGACCCGGATGACGTGCACAGCCCGGACCACAAGACCGGTGAGCCTTCGAGCGATAACACGATCGACCTGACATGGACCGCCATCCCCGGCGCTAAGGCCTACTCGACCATCTGGAGCCACCAACCCGTCGATCTCCCCGATACCGTCGCGGACCTCCCGGGCACTGCGACAAGCACGACAAGCTCGCCCCTCGATCCCGGCACCTGGTACTTTCACCTTCGCACCCAAAACGAAGACGGCAGCTGGACCAGCACCCTGCATATCGGGCCGTTCGAAGTGATCGCCGCCTCGCCCACGCCCGCCCCGACTGAAGCTGCTTCGCCCTCACCCACTCAGAGCGTCACCCCGGCCCCGGGCCCGCGCTTTCCAACGGTACCCCCAGCCACACCGACGGACTCGCCTGCCCCAACGCCTCCTCCCACTCCGGCACCACCAACGCCGGCGCCAACAACGCCCGCCCCGACGGCTCCGCCTGCTCCGGCTTCCGAAACGCCAAGTCCACAGCCAACCCGCTGACAGGGGCGGGCGGCCACCGCATCACCTGCTACACTCTCCGCATGCACCTTCGCCCCCTCGCCAGGACTGGTCTCCAGGTCTCGAACCTCTGCCTCGGCACGATGCAGTTCGGCTGGACCACGGATGAAAGCGCCTCCTTCGCGGTCATGGACGCCTTCGTCGAGGCGGGCGGCAACTTCTTTGATACGGCGGACGTCTACAGCCGGTGGGCGCCCGGCA
>VBEJ01000096.1 GCA_005882985.1 Chloroflexota bacterium | reverse complement strand
AACCATCGAGAACCAGCTGACCGGGAAAATCGACCCGCGCACCGTTGAGCGTGCGGCAGACACTGGGGCCGGCCTTCTCGAACAGGCGGCTGCCGAACCGAGCGTATTGCAGAAATAGACAAAGCGAGCTTACTGCTCCGGTCAGCCTTCGAAGAGCTGGTGCCGTAACCTTTCATCTTGTCCGGCGGTTATGCTCTCAAGCGAGTTCAAGGACCAGCATGAAAGCGTTGCACCGCATGAGAATCGGCCTTTTCGGCGTGCTGCTAGCGGCCGCCCTAATCCTCGGAGCCGCTTGCGGAGGCGGCAACAATAGTGCCGAGAGCACCTTGATTTCTGAGGGCTCTGTTGCTCCCGATTTTACCCTGTCCCCAGCCAACGGCGACGCGGCGACATTAAGCGATTACGCTGGCGAGAAGAACGTCTTGCTGTACTTCAGCATGGGCTCCGGGTGAGAGCCCTGCCTGAGCCAGATAGTTGATCTGGAAAAAGACCAAAGTCTCAAGCAAATGGATGTCGCTCTACTCAGCATTGCTGTCGATTCGAGGGCGGAGTTAGGACAAGAGACCGAGAGGCTGAACATCCAGACACCGATTCTGTCGGACGACGACGCTGCAGTGACAAAGTCTTATGGTATACCGCTGTCGCATGGCGGGGAGCCGGGGCACACATTCGTGCTCGTCGGCAAAGATGGGCGGGTCAAGTGGGCGAAGGACTACGCGGCTCCGCAAAACGGCGGTCTTATGTATGTGAAAGTCGACGAACTGCAACGTGAGGTGGTAAGCAAGCTCTGAATCCGCTTAGTGGCACAACCAGCGATACTACGCGTGGACCGCGTTGGCGCCGAATCTGGCGACGTGTGATTTTGCCAGTTCTGGCAATAGCGGTCATCGTCGGCGCAATCTGGTGGCTCGAGAACCGCCACGACGAGGGCAGGTCGTCCAGTGGTGAAGAATATGGCCCGCGGGATTTGGCGGCTGCGCTCGTGCCTCCGGGAATGGACGTCGGTACCGAAGAAGGGAGGCTCGCCCCCAATTCTCTCCTTGAGACGCTGGATGGCAAGGAGATCCCGGAACTTGTCGCCGCATACAACTTTTATCGGGAACGCGGGCTCGTCATTCTCGGCGTAAATCTACAGGAGGGGAAAGGAATCGTTCGTCCGTTCGCTGAGGAGTTCGGGATGAACTTTCCCATTCTCATTGACCGCGACGGCGAGGTCGGCGACGAATTTCGAATCCTGGGGTTGCCTACCACCTATTTCGTCGACCGAGGCGGAGTCGTGCGCAGTATCTTTACCGGTCCGTTCATCGAGAAAGGCCAAGGAAGCAATGTACAAGGAGCAATCGAAGAGAACGAGCTCCAGAAGCGAATTGAAGAGGTCCTGACCTAGATGAGAACGTGCTGCCTTGCCCTCGTGGTCTTGATCCTCATCGCAACCTGTGGGTCGGAAGGGAACGAGTTCGAGGCCAAGATCGCCTTACGCTATGCCACGCAGCAGGGCCGCACCGTGCTCCTCGAGGTGGCCCCGTTGGAAGTTGGCGCCAATCGCCTGCGCATCACCGTGCTTGATAACAAAGAGCAGCCTGTGACAACGGAGAGCGCTAGAGTACGTCTGTCGCGACTTGAGTCGAACGGCCTCGTCCAGGAAGAAACCACCCATCCAGTGGACCAAGATCGCCTCGAGGCCGACTTATCGCTCGATGATACCGGATGGTGGCAAACAGACGTCGTACTCAGCGAGAAGGAGTCGGCCAGCTTCTATTTCCGCCTCGATCCTCGCGCGAAACCGCCGCTTGAAACCGCTCTCCCGGACTACCAGTCCGACCCGAGAGCCGAGGCCGTGTACCAGCGCGCGCTTCAGACCTACCAGTCGCTAAATTCTCTGAAGTGGCGAGAGGAACTGACCAGCGGGCTGCTGGCGCCTACCGGGATCGGTGTCTGGGTCGTTACGGACGCGCAAGCGCAGCGGCCAGACCGTGTGCATTATCACGTCCTCAGTCCAGGCAGCAGTGAGTACGACACCTACCGCGTCGGCGACACCTCATGCAGTCAGGATCACGGTAAGTCGTGGCAGTGCAGCAGCGGATCAAGTTCGGACCCATTAAATCTCAACTATTTGAGGCCGACGGCTTTCAAGCTGGGGCGCCAAGACGTGGTTGATGGCGAAAACGTGCAGGTCGTTCTCTTTTACAACCCAAGCCAGCAGGCGTGGTACACCTGGTGGGTAGGAAGCGAGACAGGCTACGTTCGGCGCCAGATGATGGTTGCCCCTGGCCACTACATGCTGACCGAGTTTTTCGACCAGAACGCGCCGCTCGTCATCCAGATTCCCGCGGAGGCGCAAGCTCCGGGAGGTTAACGTGTCAGGCAAAGCGCTCGGCTCAGCGCCGGCTCGTCACGACGAGGCTACGACCCTGCTCTACCGACTCGGCTTTCGCGGCCGGTCAACGTTGCTCAAGCTGGCGGCAGTCATCGCTATCGAGGTGGTCATAGTATTCGGCTACGTTGGCCATGGAGCCATCGACCATTATGCGCTCCACCCCATGATCGCCATGGCCAGTGCGCTCCCGCTCTTCCTGCTCGTTCGCACGCTCGGCTTTAGGTTGCGAGAGGAGCTGCTGATATCCTATTTCTTCTTGAACTTCGCCCGCTTTCCCGACTACTTGTTCGAGGCCGGTATCGAGCACCAAACCTGGATGAACGTCTTTCTGCTGCATCTGGCATTCGACGAAATCATCGGTTGGGCGCTGGTCTTCTTGACCGTTCAAGTCCTCGTTCTTGGCGTAGCCTATGTCCTCATGAAACTACGCGACTCAAGAGCGCAAGCGACCTCAGCGTAACTCTCTGGCTACTCGCCAGTCATGCTGATAGGCATGACGTGGATTGTCACTTAGGTGAATGATGCGCGGCTCCCGCCTCGGCCGGCTGATTCATCATCCTGACCATCGCGGGTCCCCCGGTAAGGAAGAAGCGAACTACCAGGATTGCAGCGACGACGAGAAAGATTCCATTCAGGAAGCTCTTGTAGTTAAGGGTGATGCTCGCCTCCTCAACCTTGGCAGCACGCTCGTTAGGTATTAGCCCGAGAACATCGAAGACAAGATCGACGACGAGTCCAGCTGCGACCATTGTGGTGAAGAATGTAACAAACAGAAACGCCGTCATTCTCAGCCCGTAATACTTGCGATAGATATTAAGAATGGGGAGGACGATCAGGTCGGCAAAGATGAATGAAACGACGCCGCCGAAGCTGATACCGCCATTCCATAAAACCGCTGCCAGCGGAACATTCCCGATCGAACATACAAACGAGACAACCGCCACGACCGGGCCAATCAACGGGCCCCATATCGTGGCGAGGGTCGGGTGTGATGTCAGGAAGAAGTCCTGCCAGAAGCTGTCGGGGACCCACGCCGCCATTGCGCCGGCAATCAGAAGGCCGAGCGCGATGTCTCGCCAGATTGAGAGCCAGTCCATTACGAAGTAGTGACTGATCGAGGTGAAACCGCGCGCTGAAAAAATCCGCTGCAACAACGAGCCTTCCGAGACCGACATGTCCATCTCAGCGTGCCCCTCCATCACACCAAGTAAGCCCTTCTCAGTCTGCCTCCGCGCGCTCGCAACCAGCTCGGGCGTAAGGAACACCGCAAACAGGACCGCCAGGAAGACGATCATCAGCGGGCCGCCGACGAATTCGGCGAGCGTGAACTGCCATCCCATCAAGACGGCAAGGATGATGCCCAGCTCAATGACCAGGTTGGTCGATGCAAACTCGAAGGCCATCGCTGATGTGAAATCGGCTCCCTTGCGAAATAGAGAGCGTGCGAGCGCCACGGCTGCATACGAACAAGAGGATGAAGCGGCGCCCAGGCCCGAAGCTACAGCGAGCGACCGCGGCGAATCATCTGGCAATAGCCGCGTCATCTCCGACTTGGACACGACCGCTTGAACGACGGCGGAGAGGGCAAAACCCAAAATTAGGGCCCAGAGGATCTCCCAGAACATCGAGAAGGCAAAGCTCAGGGCATCAGCAAGGTTTCCGAGCGCGTCATTGATTGGCATGGGCTCCGGAGAGGCAGTATAGCGAGGCACGTAACCTTTTCGCACTCCGCCGGTTATGCTGACAGGCCCAAGAGCGAGTGAGGAGACGACGAGTGCTCGATGCCAAACAACTGGAAGCCGAACAGCGGCTTGTTCAATTCTCACAGCGTGATCCAAGCCGCTTCGCACAACTTTACGACCGCTATTTCGACCGCATCTACTCATTTGCGCTGACAAGGACCAGTAACCGGGCGGCAGCGGAAGACGTCACGGCGGATACCTTCCGGCAGGCGTTCGAGAATCTCCCTCGCTTTCAGTGGCGCGGCGTCCCCTTCTCGGCCTGGCTGTTTCGCATTGCGGCCAACGCCGCGGCCGACTACTACCAGCGGTCCTCTAGGGAGCAGGTAGTTCCTGACATTCAGGTGGAGAGCGATGCTTCGTGGGAGAACCGTCTGATCGAGGTCGAGACGCGGACGCATTTGTTCGATCTGGTGAAGCGGCTGCCGAACGACCAGCGGCGAGTGATCCAGATGCGGTTCGGTGAGGAGCTAAGCATCAGCGAGGTAGCCCGGGCGATGGGTAGAAGCGAGGGCGCCGTGAAATCGCTGCAACATCGAGCGATGGAAACGCTAAGAGCGCGAGTGGGGGACAGCCATGACTAACCAAGCGACACACGACAAGCTGAACGCGTCGATTGAGACCATCATCTCGGGCCGAGATTTCGCGGCGACGGGGGACTCCGACGTGGATGTGCTGGCACGACTGGCGCTTGGGCTTAGAGGGTTGCCGGCACGAGGCTTCAAGGCCCGCCTCAGGGCTGAGCTCATCCCTGGATTAGAAGCACGAGGCCTGTCGGGGCTGCTCGCAAGGCTACGGGCTGCCGTCTCGTTTGACCGAGGAACGGGACTCGCCGTGGCGGGCGGAGGGTGCGGCCTTGCCGCCGGAGCATGTTGTGTCGGTGGTACCGTCGTTAACCTGCTCGGCTTCGCAAGCGCAGCGGCCGTGGGAGCCTTTATCGAAACCTGGCTACCCTACTTCTTCTCCCTAAGCCTCGTCATGATGACCGTGCTCTTGTTCTTCGTACTCCGGCGCGAGGGTTCAGGGCGCGTGATGTTAACTCGATCCGCCTTCCGCTCCAGCGCAGTTGCGGGGAGCGCTTACGGCGTAGTTTTTGCGGCGACGATGGCGTTGTCTATGGCGATGGGACTTTATTGAACGGCTGGAGGTAGTGCGATAAAAAATCGAAGTGAAAGGAAAGGAGAACGCCATGGAAACACTCGGAGCTATAGCTGTAGTGCTCCTCGTCCTGGCATGTCCGCTAGGTATGCTGGCGATCGGCGGGACGGTCTGGCTGGTTGGACGGGTACGAGGTGAGAAGAAAGCCTTCTCGGCAGGCTGCATGCACATGTCCGGCCACGACGAGCAGCAAGCACCTCACAGCGACGCCAACGGGCTACGGGAAGAGGTATCTCGGCTTCAGCGAGAGGTTGAGTCATTGAAGGCCCAATCCGCGACTACGAGCGGCCTGGGCCAATCCTCTGCGACAGCAGGCGCTAACGGCCGCAGTGCCGCGGAGGAAGCCACGCAGCCAACCGAGCACGTCTGAGCCAGGTTCTGAATGTCCTGGCGATAGTTCCTTCCAGCCAAGAGGGAGCTCAGTATGAACGCCCCCGAGCGGTACTCGACCTAATGGGTGCGGACAGCTACCAGGCGATCGTCATAGGCGCTGGCCCAGGGGGCCTTGCCACTGCGGCGATGCTTACACGGCGGAAGGTCGACACGGTCATCGTTGAGCAAGCCGAGTGCGTCGGCGCTAGCTGGCGATCTCGCTACGACAATCTTCACCTGAACACAGTCCGCTGGCTCTCGCATCTGCCTGGCATGCGTATTGCCCGCAAATACGGAAGGTGGCCTTCACGGGATGGCTTCGTAGAGTATCTCGAAGAGTACTATAGGCGCTTGCTACTCCCGGTCCAGTTCGGAACTCGCGTTGACCGCATAGAGCAGCGCAACGGCAATTGGCTGCTTCGAACGTCGGGCGGCGAGATCAGCGCGTCGAACGTTGTTATCGCTACCGGCCATCAACGAGTGCCACATCTTCCCGACTGGCCGGGCCGTGAGACGTTTAGCGGAGAGCTAATACACTCGGCCTCCTACCATAGTCCGGCTCCTTACTCCGGACGCGACGTCCTCGTTGTAGGGACCGGCGACTCGGGGTCGGGCATCGCGCTCGACCTTGCGCGTAATCGTGCTGGACGCGTCCGGATCGCCGTTCGCACAGGCCCCAATATTGTCATCGGCGACAGATTCGGTATACCCGCCCAACTCCTGGGCATCATCTCGCAGCCTTTGCCGGGCCGGGTCATCGACTTCCTGGGCTTGCTCAGCCAACGCATCTCGGTCGGCAATCTATCGAAGTACGGTATCCCGAACCCTGAGGTCGGACCATACACACGCGCCATAAGAGACTACATCGGCCCAATTGTCGACTTCGGGTTCGTCCACGCTGTGAAGCACGGGCGAATCGAGGTTGTTCCCGCCGTTGAAGGTTTCGATGGCGCCGAAGTGATCCTCGCGGGTGGTGGCCGGGTTCGGCCGGATGCGGTTATCGCGGCCACGGGCTTTCGGCCTGGCCTCGAGCCCCTTGTCGGTCACCTAGGGATTCTATCGGCCGCCGGCCGACCCCTCGTGCACGGACCTCAGACGCATGACAATGCACCGGGGCTCTACTTTGTAGGCTATAAGGCGGAGATCAGCGGAAACATCCACCAGATGAGCATTCAGGCGAGGAAGATCGCCGGAGCGATTGCATCCGCGCTGACTAGCAAGGAGGCCCCATCATGAAAGGACACAAGTGGTTCGCGGCTCTCTTCGACCCCCTCAACCGCATAACTGGCATGGAGACGAAGTTCCTGGCCAAATACCGCCCGAATATCGCCGGCGAGGCCACCGGGCAGGTCTTGGAGCTTGGGGCGGGGACCGGCGCCAATCTGCCGTACTTCTCAAAGGCAGACAAGGTAATCGCCACCGAGCCGGATCCGTACATGTTAGAGAGGGCGCGCCAGCATCTCGCGGAGCTGGGTGCCGACAATATCGAGCTGAGGCAATGCCCAGCGGAGGACCTGCCGTTCCCTGACGCAAGCTTCGATAGCGCAGTCAGCACGATGGTCTTCTGCTCAGTTTCTGCCCCCAACAAGGCGCTAACCGAAATCAGGCGAGTCCTCAAGCCCCGTGGCACATTCCGCTTCATCGAGCACGTGCGGCCCGAGGGCGGGCTGAAGGCCCGTGTATTCGACGCCATCACTCCGATCTGGAGCTGGTTCGGCGCCGGATGCCACCCGAACCGCAGGACGCTGGAGTCCATCGAACAGGCAGGGTTCGAAGTGGAAAAGCTGGAGCGCGTGATCCACTCAGGCATGCCGGTCATCATCGGTTTGGCAGTTCCACTCGATAGCGCCAAGAAGGATTCGTGAGCACGAATCAGGGCCTTCTGGCTGCTTTCGCCGCCATTGGCGCTCTCGCCGCCGTTTTCGTCGTCGTCTTCGCCGCCTCAGCGGCCTATGATGCCGTCTCCGGCAGCGGGATGCGAGACGACATGGGCGGCGTGATGAAGGACATGGGAGGCATTATGGGCGATGGCAGGGGCGACATGATGGATGGGATGGACGGCATGGATGGAATGATGGGCGGCGGTGGGCCGGAGACGACTGGCTCGGCGAGCGGCCGCGGGAGGTAAACATCGAGAGCTTCCAATTCCAGCCGACGACTATGAGTGTCACGCGTGGGACGGTTGTTGTGTGGACCAACGACGATAGCGCGCCGCATACCGCCACAGCTAAGGATGGGAACTTCGACACTGGGCGCCTGAACAAGGGCGAGTCCGGCCAGGTGACTTTCGACAGGCCCGGGACCTTCGAGTACGTCTGCAATTTCCATTCGTCCATGAGCGGGCGCGTAGTCGTCGGCCCGTGATTCGTGCGGCCATTCTCACCCCCATGGAAGAACCCTCTTAGTCCCTCGGCCCCTGGTCTCATAACGAAGTCCTCAGCGGGATTACGAGCGCGTGTCCTGGGACAGGGACCACCTGACGTTGTCTTCCTGCACGGATTAGGCGCCTCACTTCGATACTGGGGTCGCGCGTACGACGAGCTTGCCGCTACTGGGCGGTTGATCTTCATGGACCTACCGGGCGATTGGGCTTGACCCTCCAGTCCACTGGAGGGTTTACACTGGACGCGAAAGGAGAGATGAACGTGAAAAAGCATTACTCCCTCTGTCCGAACTGCGATAATTGCCCGAAGGTCGTAATCACCAGCGAATGCGTCTGCATTGGCGAGGACGAGAACGTAGTCCGCCTCAGCCACGACGAGTGGAATGAGCTAGTCACTGCAGTCCGTAGGGGCGACCTGGCCCCCGTCGATGTCGAAACTACGCGATAGGCTTCGCATCGGGGACGTGGCCCGGGAGTCCGGAGTCTCTGTAAAGGCGCTCCGTTATTACGAGACGCTGGGACTCGTGTCCCCGTCCGGCCGCACCGAAGCTGGTTACAGACTGTACAGCGACGATTCGCTCGACCGGCTACGCTTCGTCCGCCAAGCGCAAGCTCTCGGTCTCCCGCTAAGGGATATCGGCGAGATCATTCGCATTCGGGAGGGCGGCCGGACGCCTTGTGAGCATGTCCGAGGCTTGGTCGCCCGGCAAATCACGGCGCTGGACGCTAAGGTGGAGCAACTCGATGACCTGAGACGGCGTCTAGTAGCCCTGCAATCGAGCTTACAGCAATCAGACAACGGCCAACTTGCGGCAGGTATTATTTGCCCCTGCCTTCAGGCGGAGAGCGAGCATTCTTCAGTCAACGGACAGCATCGCGCGGAGCCCGGATTAGCGAGGCACTAGACCGGACGCGGCCCATCCACGGTCACGGCTTAGATTCCGTTTGGTGTAGCGACAAAGAGACTTCGGCGAAGGAGGCACTCTTCGATCGCGGGAATCATCGCGCGCGAATCGGCCTGGCGGTCTTCAAACCAGGCGTCCCCGAAGGACGTCCGGAGCTCTGCCTCTCTACGCTGGCGTCCTTCGTACCAATCACGAGCGCAAACGAGGAAGTCGGTCGTTAGGTCGGCCTCCAAGACTAACTTAAAGCCTGCGCGAGCGAGTAGCTCGACGTGAGGGATGCCGCGGGAGCCGACCGCCGACGGGCCTGAGCGGAGGGCGCGTCGATAGAGATGCTGGGGGAGGCCCGGGGGAACGAAGATGTTGTAATAAGCCATCCGCCCGTGGGGGCGGAGCACCCGCTTGCATGCCCTCAGCACGGAGAGCTTCGAGCCTATTCATCAGAGGGTGTCGGTATGAACGATGGCATCGAACGAGGCCCTACCGAACGGAAGTGCAGAGCCGCTAGCAAGCGCAACGTGACAGCGATGATGCAGTGCGAGGTCCAGGGCGCGAGATTGTGCGGTTACTATCGCCGGGCGTGGTACGTCCGTAACTACAGCCCGACACCCGCTTCTCTCCGAGAGATACAGCCCCGGCCATCCCCGGCCGGCGCCGATGTCGAGAAGCCATGTCGCCGGCTTCAGGTCCAGGACCTCTAGGAGTTGATCCGCTTGCGCAACGGTCGTGTAACCGTTCGCGCCGACGACCGCACCGATGGCTTCTTCCTCCACGGCGTCGAGCGCGGAAGAGGCCGCCATTGAATAGCGATCGGTAAACCGCTTGAGCACCTCTTTTTGGCGTTTGCGTTGGAATTGAGTCATGACGCCATTAGCCGAGCAAACGTCACGCCGCGTGTCTCGAATTCAGCCGCAATGAGCTCGCTTCCATGGTCCGCTGCGAATAGCGTTCCCGGAAGCGTTCGCCGCATTCTCTCCGCTTGTTCATGTTGCGGTTACGGTCTTGCGGATCTGTTCGGCGTGTTCGCGGTCATGCGCGGCATTGTTTTCCAGGATGCTGAGCACACTGTACTCCTCATGCCCAATCGTTTGAAGGCGGTAGAAGTCATCCTCAGTGACGTTGC
>VBEJ01000280.1 GCA_005882985.1 Chloroflexota bacterium | reverse complement strand
TCCGGCCGCACCCGCGCTTCGAGCGCAAAGGCGACGACCTTGTGACAGAAGTCCTGGTCCCGCTGGACGACGCAGTCCTCGGTGGCGAAGTGGAGGTCGAGACGCTAAACGGCAAGCGGATCGCGATCAAGATCGCGCCCCTCACGCAAAACGGCCGGCTCATCCGGCTGGGAGGCCTCGGCATGCCGAAGCTCGACGCGAAAGGCAAGGACAAGGCGAACGGCGACCTTCTCGCGAAGGTGCGCGTTGTGCTCCCCGAGGAGCTTTCGGAAGAAGAGCGAGAGCTATTCGCGAAACTTCGCGCGGAGCGAAAGAAGACGAAAGAGAAAGTAGCGTGAAATCGACATCGAAGCGAATAAACCTAAGTCAAGCAATGCTAAGGCCGCCTGACTTCGAGGCCACGCGAGCGCCGCTCGCGCGATCATTTCAAGCGCCGCAGGCCGGGGGCCTGGGGGTGTCCCCCAGTTTTCCTTCCTTGGGGTGGGGTGGGGCGAACGATGGCGCAGGAGAACAAGGCACGATTTGGAAATAACTATGGCAAGAGAACAACAAGCAATGGACGCCTACTCCCAGGCCGTATCGAGCGCAGCAGAGCGGGTCGGCCCCGCTGTCGTGCGTGTCGAGACGGCGGGCGCCCCCACCCCGCAGAAGCGCGGTAAACAGCGACCCGGCGGGCCGGACCGGCGCGCGGACCAAGAGCAGCCCAGCGGGCAAGGTTCCGGCGTCATCTTCGACTCCGCCGGGCGCGTCCTTACGAACGAGCACGTCGCGCGCGGTGGCCGCTCCCTAAAGGTGATACTGCCGGACGGACGGACACTGCCGGCAGCAGTCGAAGGCGCGGACCCACGAGTGGACCTAGCTGTCCTGCGGGTTCCGGACGCCGGTCACACGCTGCCGGTGGCGGAGCTGAACAGCGCAGTGCTGCGGGTGGGACAGCTCGTGGTGGCGGTTGGGAATCCGTTCGGGCTCAACTGGACGGTGACGGCGGGCGTAGTCAGCGCCCTGGGGCGGAAGCTTCCCGTCTCACCGGGCGTAGAGCTGACGGACCTGATCCAGACCGACGTGCCGATTAATCCCGGAAACTCGGGCGGGCCGCTGGTGGACTCGCAGGGACGGGTCGTGGGGATCGCAACAGCGATCATGCCCTACGCGCGCGGCCTCGGCTTCGCCGTGCCGGTGAGCACTGTCCTCGGCGCCCTCGCCCGCTTCCGCGAGGCGAGATCGCACGACGGCCACCGTCTCGGCGTGAGCGGAATGACATACCTGCTGGACGAACGGATTGCAAGAGAGCACAAGCTCGCACAGGCGAGCGGCGTCCTGCTGCTCGAAGTCGTCCCCGGCTCGCCGGCGGCGCGCGCCAGCCTGCGCGTGCAGGACATCATCGTCTCGATCGACGGCGCGACAGTCGACGCGGCGACGGAGATCAGCGAGCGGTTGACGAAGGCATCGGCCGAGGGGATAGATGTGACGTTTCTGCGCGGGTCGCGCCTGGGACGCACGAAGGTGATGCTGTGATACGAACGTTAGGAGCGACCGCGGAACACGCTCTCCCAGGCCGGGGAGTGCTGAGGGGGCGCAGCCCCCTCGGGGAAACACCCCGGGCGGGCGGGTGGGCAGCACAGCGCAAGCCAATTGGAAGGGTCGAAAGCCGCCTTGGCAGTGCCTGTGTCGCGAAGCCGAATTAGATGGTGATATAGAGATGCAAGAGGATTTCCGGAAACAAGACCAGGAGCCCTGCTACGTGATCAGCGTAGCGGCGCGGCTGGTTGGCCTGCACGCCCAAAGCCTCCGGCACTACGAGCGGATTGGGCTCATCCAACCGAGTAGGTCGCACGGAAGGCAGCGGTTGTACTCGCAGTCGGATGTCGCTCGGCTGCGGCACATCCAACGGCTGATCCAGGATCTCGGCGTGAACCTCGCCGGGGTCGAGGTTATCATCCGCATGAACGAGCGCGTGCGCAGGATGGAGGAGGAAATGGAGCGCCTCCGCGCGGAGCTTCAGTCCTACCGAGACCGGGTGTTGCCGGTGGTGCACAACAAGGAGCAAGGAACTGAGAACTGGGAACATAGGGAAGCGCGCCCGGGGTAGGCTAGAGCGAGTTCCATGTTCCAAGTTCCCTGTTCCGAATCACGGGACTAAAGAAGTGATGGTGAAGGACCAATGATGAGACAAGACA
>VBEJ01000269.1 GCA_005882985.1 Chloroflexota bacterium | reverse complement strand
ACCATGGAAGGCGAAGGTGAACGCAGGCACTCCGTTCGCCCGCGCCGTCGTCAGCAGCCGTCCGCCTGTCGTCAGCGCCAGCTTCTTGGCCGGCGTCGCGAGTGCCTGTTCAAACGCCGAAAGCGTCTCCTCCGTCTCCCCACTGAAACTCGAGGCGATAACCAACGTCTCCTCATCTACGAACGAAGGCAGGTCGTACACGCGCACGTTGAAGACCGGGACGGGCGATTCCAGCGACAGTAGCGCTCGGAAGTAGTCCCCCGCGATCGCCGAGCCGCCCATGCCGAGGATTACGATCTGCCGGGGCGCCTCCTTCCACGGCAGCTCAAACGCCCTCGCCGCTTCCCACGCCTCGCGGCACTGATCCGGCAGCCCGTAGACGGCTTCGAGCATACCGCTGGGGTCCAGCCTGCGGGACTCAGCCGAGTCGTCGAGGACGGGGTGGCGCCCGGCTGTCATGTCTGATTAATGCGAAGTTTTGTTTTGGAGAATTGGGTGCTGAAATATACATGCAGTATGTATATTCTGCTCGTGGTGCAGCACGGGGCTTAGGCTCCGGAGCCGTCCGTCAACGTCACGCGCCCGTCAGCTCGCGCACGGCTTGCAGCACCGGCTGCACCTGCTCGCCCTCACGCACCTCAGTGTAGATGCGCATTAGCGGCTCGGTACCCGAGAGGCGAATCAGCGCCCAGGCGCCGCCCTCGAGCAGAAAGCGCAGCCCATCCGTCCGGTCGTAGCCGGTCACCCGCAGCCCGTCGATCGCCTGTGGCTGAAGCCCGGGCAGCAGCGCCGCGATACGGTCGCGTTCGGCCGGCGTCATCGTGACATCGATGCGGTCGTAATAGTGTGGCCCCACCTTCGCGAAGACCTCTTCGAGTAGTTCGGGCAGGCTCTTCCCGCGGCGCGCCATCAAGTCGAGGATGTACAGGCCGGACAAGATGCCGTCTCGCTCCGGCAGGTGCCCGCGGAAAGCGAAACCGCCCGACTCCTCGCCCGCGATCAGCGCGTCCGTCTCGATCATCTTTGGCCCAAGGTACTTGAACCCGACGCCCGTCTCATACACGGGAACGCCGTACAGCTCGCCCAGGCGCTGCACCATGCTCGTCGTCGTTACCGATTTCACGATCGGCCCGCGCAGCCCGCGCACCTCCAGCAGGTAGTACGTCAACAGGGCGAACACCCGCAACTGGTCGACGAACTGGCCCCGCTCGTCCATCACCCCGATGCGGTCCGCATCGCCGTCGGTCGCGAGCGCCACCTGCGCGTGCTCCTGTACGACCGCCTCGCGCGTCGCCTCGAGGTTCCGCGCGATCGGCTCGCCTTCCCCTTCGCCTCCTCCAGCGGCATCTGCTCGACCGCTCCGCTCAGCGCCTCCGGCAGTCGCGCCTCTATTTCCGCGAGGATCTCCGGCGCGGCGGCGCTCGCCTGCTCCGTGCGCACCTTGAAGCCCGAATACAACGCCGGGTTGTGGCTCGATGTAATGACGATTCCGCCGCCCGCGTTCAACCGGCGGATGTTGAACCCGATTACCGGCGTCGGAGCCGCCCGGTCGCACAGCTGCACCGCCACCCCATTTCCTGCGAGCACCTCCGCCACCGCCGCCGCAAACTCCTCCGACGCAAACCGCGTATCGTACCCGACGACAATCCCGCGCGACGCCGCCCCCACCTCACGGAAGTAGCGCGCCGTCGCCTGCGCGCAAGCCCTCACATTCGCGAACGTAAACTCGTCCGCGATGATCGCCCGCCATCCGTCCGTCCCGAACTTAATCGTCGTCATGGGCCCCGCCTCGTAAAACAAGAATGCGAAAGGACGAAAAAACCGGCCATCATTCCCAATCTTAGCGGCTCAGTGCATTAGAGAGCGCAACCAACCCATAAGAAACAGAAAAGCGGGCCTTCGCCCGCTTGCCTGCTGAACCGTCCGGTGATAGCGCCGCTTGATACACCAATATTCTGCGGCTAGTGTCCTCAGTCGTCAAAGTGTTGACGAGCGGCGAGCGGGGGACCCAATCCGCCGTCTCCGACGGACCCTCCGTGTATCCAGCGGCGCCGGTCCCAGACCAGATCACTCTCCACGCGGCCAGCGTCTCCGCTCGCCCACGAGATTATGCGTCCTGTCTTCCCGAAATCAACGTCCCAATGTCACAATCTTTCCGAAACAGAAAAGCCCCCCGATTTTTCGGGGGACCCGGCCGCTGACTCGTACTTCGTACCTCTTACCTCGTACCTCGTCACTTCCCCGCCAGCAGCCCCAGCTCCTTCTCCGCCTCCTTCAGGTCCTTCACCGTATCGATCGCCTTCCAGTACGCCCGCGACCGGAACCCGTACAGTTTGCCTTCCTCCGCCAGCGTCGGGAAGAGGTGGTCCTCGTGGTCGCCGACCTCCGGGCACGCCTCCAGGAACTCCCGGTTGAGCACATACACCCCCGCGTTTAGCCAGTGCGACAGCAGCGGCTTTTCCCGGAACCCGATGATGTGCTTCCCCCGCTGCTGCGCGATGCCGTACGGGCTACGCAGCTGCGTCAGAAGCAGCGTAGCCACCGCGCCCGTGCGCAGGTGCTGCCGCACCAGCGGCGCCAGGCGCTGACTGTTGAGGTTGTCCCCGTTCGTCGCGACGACCCACGGGACGTCTTGCGGCACCTGCTCGAACGCCTGCTTCAGGGCGCCCCCGCGTCCCAGCGGCGTCCGCTCGATCGAATAAGTCACGCGCAGCCCGAAGCGAGACCCGTCCTCGAAATACTCCTCGATCACGTCGTAGCGGTAGCCGCAGGCAATCACCGCGTGCCGTACCCCGTTATCGCGCAGCCATTCGATGTGGTGCTGCAGGATCGGCTTTCCCGCCACCGGCACCATCCCCTTCGGCCGGTCGTCCGTCAGCGGACGCAGCCTCTGCCCCTCGCCCCCGGCGATGATCAACCGCTAACGTAGCGATTAACAGGTTATGGAAGCGTTGAACTCATGCGGCAAACAGAAGAAAAGCGCGTCACCGACGAGCAGCTCCTGCTGATCGCCATCGCCCTCGTCAAGGCCTCCGACGAAGACGGCCCCAACTTCGCCTACGAAGTCGCCGCCGTCTTCCAGGCCCTCAAGCAGAACGAAGACTTCCGCACCGGCAAGCGCCCGCCCTCCAACCACCACTCATCCTGACGAGCCCATCATAGCCGGGTATCTCGAAGGACGATCTCCGGCGTCACCCCATCCGCTCGTCCTGAGGAGCCGGGGGTGGTTGGGTGGCGGGATGGCGGCGTCTCGAAGGACCGAGGGGAGCACCCACACGCCGCCTAGCTCCTAGCTCCTTCCTCCTTCCTCCTTCCTCCTGCTATCCTCACCCCATGCCCTGGCCCGACGCCGCCTACCCCAAGACCATCGCCCTGCGCGACGGCGCCGAGGTCCTCGTCCGCCGCCTCGCCGCCGGCGACGAAGACGCCCTCCTCGCGTTCTTCCAGGCCATCCCTGAGGCCGAGCGCTTCTTCCTCAAGGACGACGTCACCTCCCCCGACCTCATCGGCGGCTGGGTCCGCGACGCCGAGCGCCCAGACCCGGAGCCCTCCCCGACCGCTCTCGCCCCGGCGAGCCCGTCTGGGCGTACCGGCGGCCGCGCCTTCTCCCTCATCGCCGTCGACGATGGACGCGTGCTGGCGGAGGCCGCGCTCGTCCGCCGGCGCGGCGCCGCGCGCGGCCACCTCGCCGACCTGCGCGTCGTCGTCGCCCAGGACTACCGCCACCGCGGGCTCGGCACTGCCATCCTCAGCGAGCTCCTCGACGTCGCCCGCGATAGCGGCCTCAACGGCGTCCTATTCGAGGCGGTCGGCGACGTTCAGGCCCAGGCGCTCGCCGCCGCCGAGTCCCTCGGCTTCATCCGCCTCGGCCTCGTCCACGGCGGCGCCATCGACCCCGACGGCCGCCTCCACGACGTGGTCATGCTCGTCATGCCCCTCCGCCGCTGGCGCTCCTCCGCCGACTTCTGACCGCGCGGCGTATACTCGACCTCGTGAGCGGCCGGCCATGATCCAGACCATACTCGTCGCGCTCGACGGCTCACCGGCCGCGGAGAGCGTGTTGCCCTTCGTGACGACCATCGCCCGAGCCACCCGCGCCCGCCTCATCCTGATCGCCGCCGTCGCCGAAGGGGAAGGATGGCGAGGGGGAAACGGTGACGACGACAACCTCAGCGCCCGGGCCTATCTCGACTCCATTCGCGAACGCCTTGCCCCCGCTATCGAAGCGCCGATCGAGGCGAGAGTCGTAAACGCGCCGCCCGCGCAGGCCATTCTCGATGCCGCCGATGAGACAGATGTCGACCTGATCGCGATGA
>VBEJ01000266.1 GCA_005882985.1 Chloroflexota bacterium | reverse complement strand
ATAATTCGACCCCCAAATTTGCCAAACGAATTTAATGTGTCAAGTAGTTGTCCACATCTCGAGTGTCACTCCGGCGTTGCTTTTCCCTGCGTCACGCCCCAACCAGATATCAAATGGCCAGGCGAGGACCGAATACCGAGCGCGGCAAAGCGGCAGCTAGCGTCAATGCCGTCAAGCATGGTCTCCGCTCAAACGCTCCCGTCATTCCGGAGGTCGAGTCCTTCGAGGACTGGGACCGGCATCGCGCCGCCATCGTCGCCAGCTGGGAGCCCGAAGGCGGGTTCGAGACCTTCCTCGCCGAGCGCGTCGCCTCACTCTCCTGGCGTCTCAATCGCGTCCCGCGCTACGAGACCGAGACGACCGCACATCACATCGACACAATCCCGGACGACTTGGGGGACGCCGCAGCCTATGGCGAGAAGCTGGGCATTCCGCGCGAAGAGACGGCCAGCATGGACAGGATCGGCGAGCTAATCAGCCAGCGCCTCCTACCCTCCAGAGACCCCATGGAGAGGATCATCCGCTACGAAGGCCACCTTCACCGCCAGCTCATTCAGACCATCCGTGAGCTGGAGGCCACCCAGGCGCGCCGCAAAGGCGACCGCCCGTCCGCGTTGACGCGCTTCGATGTCAGTGGAAGTTCTTAGGGAAGAGGGCAGCCGGCCGCTGCTGCGTGCTTTGGGGCAGTGCCGGACGAGTGGCTTACTTCTCGGAAGAAGTTGCGCCGTCTCTCGAGGCCACGAGGCGGTTGCGGCGGAGGAACTGCGGCACGCGCGCGCCGGCCCGCTCGACCGCCTCGCGCGCGTCGCCGAGGCCCTGGCGCACGAGCTGCCGGTTCTCCCGCTGCGTCTCGACCACGTCCTCGAACCACTCTCGCGAAAGCGCGATTGTCCGCTGCTGGGAGTTGCCAACAGCGTCGGCGATCGCGTCGTAGATCCCCGTGACGTCCGTAGGCCTCTTCGCCCACCGGCGGCCCACTTCGAGCAAATCCCGGTTGCCCTGGCGGGCGCTTTCGATCAGGCTACGTGTGAAGCGGTGGTTGCGGTCGGTGACGCTACGCATTACGTCGAAGATCCCGGCCTGGCGCTCGAGAATGGCCTGGCTCAGCCGGTCACTGGGAGTAGTAGTCTGGCGAGTTGCGGGCATGTTGACCTCCTGGACGGGTGCGCGTTTCACGCAGAATGCACGTCGTATTCTAACCGACTGCAAGCATGCAAACAACCAGCCTTTGCGGCGAAATCAAAACCGGCGGTTGCGGCCCCGTCTGGCACCTCGGACCTAACACCTATCACCTTGACCCGCCTATAATTCTCCCTAATGCAGCTCGACTGCGATGTCGCTGTC
>VBEJ01000047.1 GCA_005882985.1 Chloroflexota bacterium | reverse complement strand
CCATCCATTGGTTCGAACCGCGCAGCAGGCGAGGGCCGCCGGTGACGAGCGCGAACAATCCGCCCGCCACTATCAGCCCCATCACAAATGAGGCGATTTCGCCCGATTCGTCCAACATTCCGGCACGTATTCTATCCCGTGCCCAGTGCGCACTCGGATGGGCCGTTACAATGTCGCGTTCCGCTCATCGTGAGGTTCCCGTAGGATGAGCAGCGGCATGACCTCGCGACCAGGGGCAGACGCCCACGCGGTCATCCTCTTCGATGGCGTCTGCAACTTCTGCAACCGCTCCGTAAACTTTGTCATTAAGCGCGACAAGCGGGGCTACTTTCGCTTTGCGCCGTTGCAGGAACCGAAAGGCGCGGAGATCGCGCACAGACACGGCATCGATCCGGAGCAGCTCGACACGTTCGTGCTCATCGAGGACGGGCGCGCGTACCGGAAATCGACAGCGGCGCTGCGGGTCGCCCGCAGGCTCGGCGGGTTCTATGCGCTGGCCTACGCGTTAATCGTGATTCCGCCTTTCGTGCGGGATTTCTTCTACGATTGGTTCGCGCGGAGGCGGTATCGCTGGTTCGGGAAGAAGGACGCGTGCATGGTGCCCTCTCCTGAGCTGCGAGAGCGGTTTCTGACGGACGAGCCCCTGATTTGAATTAAGGCGACGCGAACTCGCCTCTCTGGGCGAGCGCAATGATCACCATCATTATCAGTATGATCCCGACAAACACCAAAGTCAGAGGTCTAAGGCGACCACGCCACCACAAATCGCCGTCCATGGGAAAGAAGAACGCCCGCCTCGTTAGGGTCAAGAGCGCAATAACAACCACGACCGTCACAACAATGCCGGTGACGATCATTGCGGACAGCATCAACTCCTTCTATTGTCTTCCAATTTCTTAGACGCGGCCTCAGGCACACGCGTTAATCAATGCCGCGCGGGTGAGCATGTAAGCAATGCCCAAAGTGACAGCGCGGTGGCGTGATATTCTGGAGGTGGAGGAGTCTATGACCGCCCCCGATACGAAATTCCACTTCTCTCCCCGTGCCAACCGCGCGCATGAGATCAAGTGGCGCGAGTGGGGCGAAGACGCCTTCCGCGAGGCGAAGGAGACCGGCAAGCCTGTGCTGCTTTCGCTTTCGGCGGTGTGGTGCCACTGGTGCCATGTGATGGACGAAACATCGTACTCGGACGAGGGCGTGATTAGCTTCGTCAACGAGCACTTTATTCCGATCCGCGTGGACAATGACCAGCGGCCGGATGTGAACGCTCGCTACAACATGGGCGGCTGGCCGACTACGGCGTTTCTCACGCCGGAGGGAGAGATACTGGCGGGCGCGACCTACGTGCCGCCGGACCAGATGAAGGACCTGCTGCCGAAGGTCAACGTCCACTGGCAGTCGAACCGCCTGGAGATCGCCGGCAAGGCCGCCGAGTTGCGCCAACGACGGCAGACGGCGATGAGCGGCGAGCGGGGCGACCTTTCCGAGCGCATCTTCGACGACATTCTGCGCAGCGTAATCGAGAACTACGATCCCTTGTACGGCGGCTTCGGCGAGACGCCGAAGTTCCCGCATAGCGACGCGATCGAACTGCTGCTCTATGCGTACCGCAAGAAGCGTGACCCGGACTTGCTGCACATGGCGCGCAAGACGCTGGAGTTCATGTCGCGCGGCGATGTGTTCGACCGGGAATGGGGCGGATTCTTCCGCTATGCCACAAGACGGGACTGGAGCGAGCCGCACTACGAGAAAATGCTCGAGGACAACGCGAAGCTCCTGAGCAACCTGCTCACGCTTTACCGGACGACGAAGGACGACGCGCACGCGGAAACGGCGCGGCGGACGATTGGTTATCTCGAGTGGAAGCTGCGGGACAGGGAGCGAGGCTTCTTTTACGGATCGCAGGACGCGGACGAGGAATTTTACAAGCTCTCGAAGCAAGAACGTGACCGCGCGGAAGAGCCGTATATCGACCGCACGTGCTACGTGAGCTGGAACGCAATGGCGGTCTCGGCGTACCTCGAGGCTTCGTGGACGCTGGACGCCGCGGGCGCCGAAGATGGGCAGCAGAGGGACACCCGAGAGGCGGCTCTAGCGGCGCTGGAGTTCCTCTGGAACGAGTGTCGCGATCCGGAGCGGGGGATGTACCGCTTTCACGACGGGAGCGGGCCGAAGATACTCGGGCTGCTCGGCGACCAGGCGCATACGGCGAAGGCTTTGCTGGATGCACACGAGGTGACGGGCGACGCCAAATACCTGGAACGAGCGCTGGAGCTGGCGCGCCTTATGCTGGGCCGGTTCGTCGACCGCGAGAACGGTGGCTTCTATGACGTCTGGGACGAAGTGCAGGACGTGGGGCGCTTAAAGGACCGGCAGAAGTCGCTCCAGGACAATACCGTCTGCGCCGAGGTGTTCTTGCGCCTGTATCACCTTACTCGCGAAGATGACTACCGTACGATCGCCCAGGGCACGCTCGAAGCGTTCGTCAGTGCATACCCACATATGGGCTACTTTGCGGCGGGGTACGCACGACAGGTGGATACGTTGCTCAACCCGCCGGCGGAGGTCACTATCGTCGGAGATGTCGAGTCCACTTCCGGACTGCATCTGGCGGCGCTATGGCTGGACGTGCCGTCGAGGGTGGTACAGGTGCTGGACCCGGCAAGCGGCCGTGAACGGCTGGAGACGTTCTCGCTGCCGGCCGAGCCGACCCCGGCGGCATACGCTTGCTTTGGGACGATGTGCTCGGCGCCGGTGAGGCAGCCGGATGCGCTGATCGAGACGGTACGGCAGATGCAGCAGGCAACGCCGCGACCGGCGTAGACCTACGTGACAACGGATGCCGAGGCGTATCTGCGGAAGGCGCGTGAGAATCTTGCCTCGGCGGAGGCGGATCTGAGTGCCGGACGACTAAATTCCGCGGCGAGCCGCGCCTATTATGCGGCATTTCAAGCGGCGGTCGCGGCACTGATTGAGCAGGGCATCAGTCCACGAGGTGAATCGTGGGACCACAAGTTCGTGATCAGCGAGTTTTCCGGTAAACTGATAAGGCGGCGGAAGGTGGTCTCAGGGCGTCTGACTGGAACGCTTGATGTCCTCCTGCAGCGCCGACTCCGAGCGGACTATCGCCCGGCCGCACTGGGCAGGCGAGAGGCTAGCGATTCGTCCCGTAAAGCCACGGAGTTTGTTCAGCAGCTCGAAATCAGACTGAAGGAGCAAAAGCCAGCGTGACCACGAAGAGTAGAGCGAGGCGTTCGGCAGAGAAATATGCTGACGAGCTCATTGAGTTGATCCGGCGGGGATTCCCCGAAGCCGAGTTCGAGCTATACCGCAGGGGTGCTGGAGAATACGACCTCGACGTCTACGGCGAGTTCGAAGACAGTCTCCCCGTAGAAGAGCTGATAGGTGATCGTCCAACGGACATTCTGCTCGAGTCGGGCATCCACATCCACGTGCTCCCGCTCGGGCGCAGGCTAAAGCGCGACTCGTGATTGCCGAAGATCCCGTCGCCCGGGTGATGCACGAGCTGCCCTACGGGCTGTACATCATCGGGTCGAAGGAGGCGGAGGGCGACAAGGTGAACGGCATGATGGCCGACTGGGTCATGCAGGTATCGTTTAATCCGCGGCTCGTTGGCGTGGCGTTTGAGAACGACGCACACACGCTGGGCAACGTCCGCAAGCACGGCGTGTTCAGCGTGAACCTGCTGGCGGCCGACAAGGAGAGCATGGAGCTTGCCCGGCCGTTCGCGCAGCCGCACAGCGGGACGAAGGTGCAGGGACGCAAGGGCGCGGAGGCCACGGCGGTCCACTACAAGCTCGACGGTCTGGACTACCGGCTGACTGAGCACGGCTGTCCGGTGCTGGACGCGGCGCTGGCCTGGTTTGAGTGCGAGGCCGAACAGTACATGGATATCGGCGATCACACGCTGGTCGTTGGGCGGGTGCTGGATGGGCGCGTCGAGCGCGAGGCAGAGCCGATGACCTCGACGTACACGGGCTGGACTTATAGCGGCTAGGAGCGACCCCATCGAGTTTGTTTGGCAAAACGGGGTATAGCCCGGGGACAGAGCTCTGCAGAAGGTCGATTGAGTGGCGAACAAAGATGACGTCGTCCGGAAAATGCGGGAGCTCCAGGGCGAGATCGACGGGACGGTATCGTCGATGTCTGAGGAGAGCTGGTCGAGAGGCGTGTACGAAAGCGGCTGGAACGCGCGCCAGCTGCTCAGTCATATAGCCTCGATAAGCGGAACAGCCGGCTTCGTGCTGAGCATGGCGCGCACGCCGTCGGCAGCGAGCCTGGGTGCCGGCTTTGACGAGGACGGCTTCAACGCCCGCCTGGTGGCGGAGCGAGAAGGAAAGAGCACAGCCGAACTTCTCGGTGAGATCAAGGGTAATTTCGAGCGGGACGTCGAAGCCGTTCGCGCCGCTCCCGACGAGCTGATCAGGAAGCAGTTTCGCGCGCCGTGGGGAGTCGAGGGCGGCGTGGGGGACGTCATCGTGGAGTCACTCAAAGGGCACCTGGGCATGCATCTCGTGGACTTGCGTTTCGCAGTCGACTAGATGTGCAGGCACCCCGCTGGATTTGCCTCTCGCACACCACGGGGCGCCACGCCAGGATTCCTAGGCGAGCGGCGGCAACGGTTCCGGACACAATCGAAGTACGAAGGATCTGCAACCAGGTCTGGGGCGTCTCTACGGGCGCTCGACGGCTTCGAGAGCGGCTTTTAGGCGGCGAACCTCGGAGAGATGCTCGAGGTCGTGCTGGGCGAGCTCGCGGGCGAGGGTTTCGATGGTGACCCGCCCGCGATAGGGGTGCTCGGCGCTCTCGTGCCAGTCGGCATCGTCGAGGCCCCAAAGCAGGTACGTGGTCTCCTGTCGTAACTCGCGTAGATGGGAGATCAGATCGCCGAGGTCTGCTGAGCGATAGTCGCGCTCGGCGGGGAGCAGGTCGATGTCCCAGGCGGGCAGAGGCCCGCGCGCGCCTTCCGCGATGGCATTCATCTGGCGGAGCGCTAACTCTTCGGCGTCCCTCAGGTGGGCGGCGATCTCTTTGAGGCACCAATCGCCCTCGCCGGGAGAGTGGAGGAGTTCGTCCTCGTCGAGCGCTGAGAGCTCACGGACGACGATGCTCGAGCACTCGCGCAGGGCCTTCAGCACCCAGCCGGAGGTGTCGTTTTGGCGCAGGAGCATGCGGTTATTGTAGCGCGGCCTAACGCCTTTGACCCTCTCCCGCCAGCGCCAATATCATTATTGCGCCGTGATCAGCGCACAGGCCCTTCCCTTCACCCTGCTGATCGTGCTCGTTGAGTTCACTGTCGGTGGCCTGTGGGTACTCTGGGCGTCGCACATTCGGGGCGAATCGGCGGCTTCGTTCGTCAAGTTTGGGGCGGGGATGGTTGCGGTGATGGCGGTGCTCACGTTTTGGCTGGCCGCGAAACTGACGGTCGGCGACAAAGTGGACGGCTACCCGCTCGACCCGTCGTACATGCCGGAGGCGCGAGTGGCGCTGGCGCTGGTTGCGCTGCTCTCGCTACCCTATGCCGTGCTGACGATCCGTGAGTCACGGATTCCGAGCCTGCTGGCGGGCGGGTCGGCATCGCTCGTCGGGCTAGTAGCCGTCGCTTTGCTCGCGCAGGTCTTTGCGCTGCCGACGTGGGGGTACGCGGGGACGCTGCTCGCGTTTGTCGTCGGCGGGCTGGTCGTCGGCGCCGTCTCGATGGGAATGGTGCTCGGGCACTGGTATTTGGTCACTCCGCGGCTGCCGGAGCGGCCGCTGCGAGAAATGACGTTCTTCTTGCTGCTCGCGATGGGCGTGCAAGCGCTGTTGATCATCCCGGCTCTAGCTCTTCCCCGAGATACGATCGCGAACGCAGTTGACACGCCGATCCTCGAGAACCCGTTCTTCTGGATGCGAGTGGGAGGTGGATTGGCGTTCCCGATGCTTCTCGCCTGGATGGCCTACGACTCTAGCGGCGTGCGGGCGATGCAATCAGCGACGGGGCTGCTTTATATCGCGATGGCGCTGGTGCTGTCGGGCGAGGTGCTGGCGAAGGGTCTCCTGTTCGTCTCGGCCGTCCCGAACTGATGGTATGATGGCATCTCGCATCAGCGGGTCGCTGGCCTGCTAACCGACTGCGCGGAGGATGAAGATTGACGACTGAGACGAAAGTAACCGAGTTCCCGCTGCACTGGGAGAACCCGGCGGCCGCTAACCTTACCTGGCGTTTCGATCCGATGCATACGCCGGATGTAACTACGCCGCTAAGCTTCGACTTGTACATGGAGCCGTTTATTCGCGGCTTCGGCATGCTCCGCCTCTGCCAGCAGAACTACTACGTGTACATGCACCAGCCGGCGATGCCGCCGAGCGCGCCCGGGCCAGTCCCGCTCGACGCCATCCACGCGGGAGCACGCCGCTGGCGCGAAGAGATCATCCCCGAGGTACGTGCGTTCGACCAACATTTCCTGACCACCGATTTCGACTCGATGTCCGCCGAGGAACTGGCTGCTGAACTCGATCGGCTCGCGGACGTGCGGGTGCGCTGCGGCCAGCTGCACACAATGGCGACTCTACCGTGGTGGATGGGGATGATGAGCCTGATCGAGACCGTCCGCGAGCTGACGGGTGGGGACGACCTCGCCGCGCTCAGGCTGGTGCAGGGCTATGGCAACAAGAGCGTGGAGGCGGGCGAGCGCCTCTGGCAGCTCAGCCGTCTAGCTGAATCGATCCCGGAAGCCCGCGACAAGCTGCTCGCCCTGGCGGATGCTCCGGCGGACAAGCAGCTGGCTGCGCTGGCAGAGAAGCCCGCCGCGCAACCATTTGTGGAGGAGTTCCGGTCGTTTCTCGATGAATTCGGCTGGCGGTCGGGCCTCTTCGAGTTCAGCGCACTGACGTGGTGCGAAGACCCTGCCGTACCTCTCGACCAGATTCGGGCCTTCCTGGCCATGCCCGACTACGATTTCCCGGCCGAGCAGCGCAAGCAGGCCGAGGAGCGAGAGAGATATGTCTCCGAAACGATGGAGCGGCTCGAGCCGGACCAGCGCAATCGGCTCCAAGCCGTGATCGAGGCTGCGGTCGACGTTGCTTCGATTCTGGAAGACCACAACTATTACATCGATCAGCGAGTGGGCGTGTTGCCACGGCGTCTCGTGCTAGATGCCGGGCGTCGGCTGACGTCGGCGGGCACGCTCGATGACGCTACGGACGTCTTCTACCTGCGCCGCGACGAATTGCGCTCGGCGTTGCTGGGAAGTAGCGAAGGACTCGCCGCTCTGGCCGAAGACAGGCGGAAGGAGATGGCGCGCTGGGCGCAAGTCAGGCCGCCCCAAACAGTCGGCGCGCCTCCGGTAGAGACGGCAACGGAGGATGAAGACCCGGACCGCTTCTGGGGCACGCACAAGTTGCGGTCCGACCGCCCCGGGGAACTCAAGGGCAACGGCGCGTCGGCAGGAGTGGGCCGCGGGCCCGCGCGTGTCCTCGCGACGCTGAACGAGGCGGGGCGCTTTCAGCCGGGGGACGTGCTTGTCACGCGCACCACGATGCCGCCCTGGACGCCGCTGTTCGCCGTCGCTTCGGCGGTAGTCACGGAAACGGGAGGCATTCTGAGTCATGCCGCCGTTACGGCACGAGAATACGGGCTCCCTGCCGTGCTCTGCGTAGAGAACGCCACACGTCTGATCCGCGATGGCCAGCCGGTGGAAGTGGACGGCAGCAACGGTACTGTTCAAATCTTGAGTTGAAGGAGGAACGATGGCGGACAAGACGGAGACCCTGAACGTGGGAGATGAAGCCCCGGACTTCAAGTTGAAGGGCACCGACAAGAGCGAGTTTAAGCTAAGCGATCAGCGCGGGAAGAACGTCGTTTTGAACTTCTTCCCGGCCGCCTTTTCGCCCGTCTGCTCAAACCAGATGACCAGCATCGAGGCAGAGAAGTCGCGGTTCGGCGATGACACTGAGGTGGTCGGGGTGAGCGTCGACAACACCTGGACGCTGGACGCCTTCAAGAAGGAGCGGGGCATTGATTTCCCGCTGCTGGCCGACTTCTTCCCGCATGGTGAAGTCGCCCAGAAGTACGGCGTGTTCTATCCGAACGGCGTGACGCACCGCGCCGTCATCGGCATCGACAAGGAAGGCATTGTTCGCTACATCGATGACCACGCGCCCCTTGAGGTACCCGAACTGGAGGCCTGCGCGATAGCGCTAGGCAAGTAAGCTGCGGCCGAATGCTAGAGGCGATGAGATGAACGTCGAATTCGGGTGGTTCCTGCCGACAATGGGCGATTCGGAGGTCATCGGGCCGCCGACGCGCCCGGCCACGCTCGACTATCTGGTCGAGGTGGCGAAGGCGGCCGATGAGGCCGGCTTTAAGTTCGCGCTAGTCCCTGTCGGTACGACGTGCCAGGACGCGTGGCTGGCGTCCGCTGTCGTCGCCGGGCGGACGGAGAAGCTCAAGTTCCTGGTGGCGATGCGCCCGGGTTTTGTCGCCCCGACGCTGGCCGCCAAGATGTCGAATACTCTCGACCAGCTCACCGGCGGCCGTGTGCTGATAAACGTCGTCACCGGCGGCTATCCGGCAGAGCTGGCGGCGGATGGCGACTTCACGGAGCATGACGAGCGGTATGCGCGGACGCAGGAGTTTATGCAGGTCGTGCGGAAGGCGTGGACGGAAGAGACGCGCTGGGACCACGAGGGCACCTACTATCGGGTGGAAGGCGGCAATGTCTTCCCGCGGCCGTACCAGCGGCCGTATCCGCCGTTCTACTTCGGCGGCGCTTCCGAGGCCGCGAGGAAGGTGGGCGCGGAGGAAACGGATGTCTACCTGCTGTGGGGCGAGACCCTACCGATGGTGCGAGAGCGCATCGCGGACATGAGAGCCAGGGCAGCGGCTGTCGGTCGCACGCTGCGCTTTGGGATGCGCATACATGTCATCGCGCGCGAGACGGAGGCGGAAGCGTGGGCGGCGGCGGACGAGCTGGTCGCACACATTCCGGAGGGGTTCCAGACAGCAATGGACAAGATCCTGAGCCGGACCGACTCCGAAGGCGAGAAGCGGCAGCAGGGGATGCGGAAGGAAACGGAAGACCTGGTGATCGGGCCCAACCTGTGGACGGGGATCGGCAAAGCGCGCGTCGGGGTGGGGGCAGCGATTGTAGGCTCGGGCGAGAGCGTGGCTGCGCGGCTCAAGGAATACGTCGATGAGGGGATCGAGACGTTCATCCTCTCGGGGTATCCGCATCTCGAAGAAGCCCAGCGTTTCGGGAAGTACGTGATACCGTACTTTGCGGGCCAGCGAGTTGAAGTGGCTGCTGCGACGGGCATCTGATCGCGTACTCCGAGGCCCGGAAACCGAGCGCTTCAAGGATGAGCGAAGGAGCGAGCCGCCCTCTTGCCGTCGGCATTTCGGGCAGCCCGCGGTCGCCTTCGCGGTCAAAGACGCTGGCCGAACTGCTTCTGAAAGGGCTGGCGGAGCGCGGCTACGAGACGTCCCTGATCGACCTGGCCGTGCTGCCCGCCGATGCGCTGCTGGCACGCGCGGAGTCCGCCCATGTCGACGACGCGATCGCAGCAGCGGGCGAGGCGCGAATCGTTATCGCGGCTACACCGACGTATCGTGCGCTGTATACAGGGCTGCTGAAGGCGTTCTTCGACCTTATGCCGCAGGGCCACCTGAGGGGTAAGGTATGCATCGGGCTGCAGACGGGGACCGCCCGCGAGCACTATCTCTCGCCGGACTACGGACTGCGGCCGCTGTTTGCGAGTCTTGAGGGCATCCCGGTGGCAGGGATCTATGCGACCGACGACGAATTTGTCGACGGGGCGCCGTCGGCCCGGGTGCTTGAGTGGGTCTCCGAGCTCGTAGGTCGGGCGATTGCCTTAAGCGGGCAGGCGTCTACTCAACCGTAAAGGCGGTGCGCATACCCTGGGCGAAGTGCGATGGGACCTGGCCACCCGTCTCCTCGCCGCGATTGCAGGCCAGGATGTACTTTCCGGCCTCGAGGTCTACGGTCAGGCTCTTCTTCTGCCCCGGGTTGAACTCCGTGATCTCGTCGATCATTTCGAGCGCGGGGTCTTCCTCGTCGAGTGACCCGTCGGACTGAGTGGGCAGCTCGTCGACGCCGAGGTCGGTCTTAAAGACGAGGAATTCGTGAGCTTGCGAGGGGCCCTTGTTTTCGACGTTGAACGTGATCTTTCCGGCCTTGGCAGACGTCTTCTCGGGATTGACCGAGAATTCCTTTACCGTCACGTTGATCTGCTGGGCCGCGCCGGGACTGCCTGACGGGCCAATCGTCGTTTGTGTGGTGGCCGTGGCTGTCGTCTTCTCGTCGTCGCCTCCACAGGCAGCCGCCAAAAGCAGGCCGCCGAGAAGAATTCCGAGAAGTGTTAGTCGCATTGTCTCCTCCCTTTAGAAGAGCTTTGCACTGAATTATACCTTGGGCGGCAACTATGAACGAAGGGCCGCTTGTTCTAAGCGGCCCTTCGTAGCTGGCTCTTGTTCGTTTAGCCGAGGTTGCCCGTGCGGCGCGCGATCTCGTTCAGACGCGCGATACGGGCCTGTACCGGCGGGTGCGTGCTGAAGAGGGCCGCGAAGTCCACCTTGCCCAGCGGGTTGACGATGAAGAGGTGCGAGACGGCGGGGTTCACCTGCATGGGCCTCGCCCGCGAGTAGTCCTCCAGTTTCTGGAGGGCGCTGGCGAGCGAGAGAGGCATGTGCGTGATGTAGGCACCCGCTTCATCGGCGCCGTATTCGCGCTGCCGCGAGATAGCGAGGCGAATGATGGAGGCTGCTATCGGTGCGAGGATAATGGTCGCAAGTAACGCCAGAATGCCGAGAATGCCGCCGCCGCCATTCCTGTCGCGTCCCCCGAAGCCGCCGAAGATTAGCGACCATTGGAGCATCGTCGCGATGAATGTGATCGCGGTCGCGATCGTAGCGACGATCGCGTTAACGAGAATATCACGGTTGCGGATGTGGCCGAGCTCGTGGCCCAGGACCGCGGTCAACTCGCGATCGTCAAGGATGCGCATGATGCCGGTTGTCGCCGCCACCGCGGCGTGTTTGTCATTGCGCCCGGTAGCGAACGCGTTAGGGGAGTCGTTCTGGATGATGTAGACCTTCGGCTTCTGCAAGCCCGCCATCGCCGCCACGTTATCAACGACGACGTGGAGGCGCGGCTCCTCGTCCGGGGTCACCTCGCGCGCGCCGGTCATCTTAAGCGCGAGCTTGTCGGAGAACCAATAGGAGCCGATGTTCAGCGCCAGGGCGATGATGAAGGCGAAGATCGCGCCGGTAGGCCCGGCGACCAGATAGCCGATGCCGATGAGCAGGCCGGCCAGGAGGACCAGGAGAAAGACCGTCTTCACGTTAGTCACGTTTCGTTCACCTCGGAGCGCGACACTAACGCGCTCTACTTACAGATTAATCCAACCCGCGCAAGGTCACAAGTTGACTCTGGACTCCCCCTGTCCTTCGTGCCCTTAGCTGCGAATCGCACCCGCGCCCATGCCCGCGCCGTCGGGGGCGGCACCCCAGAGGAGGTCCTGCACGAAGCGCAGGCTTCCGGCGATGCGCGGGCCGTACCAGCAGAGGTGTTTACCTTCGATCAGGTGCACGCGCTGGTCCTGGACGGCGGATACGTAGGGATACTTGCTGACTTCCGGCAAATGCTTCGCGCCGAAGTGGTAGGGCTCGTCGGGCAGGAGGATGATCTGCGGGTCTTTGCGGGCCACCTCGTTCATGTCGGTGATCGGGTAGCGCTCATGACGGCGGGCGAAGATGTTCAGGCCGCCGCAGACGTTAAGGAAATCGTGGATATAGGTATCTGGGCCCACGCTCATCCAGGGATTGCGCCAGATCGGGCAGAAGACGCGCAGGGGGCGCCGTGCGTCGTTCGTCGCACGAGCCTCCGCGAGGCCTGTGGCCGCTTCTTCAATGATCGGGCGGGCGGTTTCGACCGAGTCTGTCATCTCGGAGATCTGACGCATCATGGCGATTCCGGCGGCGACGGTGCGAGGGAAGGTAACCATCACATTCAGTCCGGCGGCGATGAGCTGACGCACGTCTTCCGGCCGGTTCTCCTCGACGTTGGCGATAACGAGGTCGGGTTGGAGCTGGCGGACCTGTGAGACGTCGAGCGTCTTGGTACCGCCGACCTTCGCTTTAGGGGCGACGGCCTCACGCGGCTCAACGCAGAAGCGGGTTACGCCGACGACGGCGTCCCCCAGGCCGAAGGTGAAAAGCGCCTCCGTGATGCTGGGCACCAGGGAGACGATCCGCTGGGGCGTGCGCTTGATTTCTATGGGGCGGTAAAGGGCGTCTGTGAAGATGGTCATTGGTCCCGTAAATGTATACGATTTGCGCAGTACACAGGATGGCACTTTGGGAAGAAAATCACAAGTGGTTTTTGAAGGAATTTTCGCGGTTGTTTTTAACCGAGGGTGACCTGCGTGGACTGCTGGTCCCCACCGTGGAAGTAGACCACTTCGACGACGTCCCCAGCCCGGTGCTCAGTAAGGGCGGCGAAGAGATCGCCGCTGGTCTGGATGTCTTTGTCGCCAAGCTTGACGATGATGTCGCCCTGGCGTAGCCCGGCTTTGTCGGCAGGGCCGCCCGGCTGCACGCTCCGAATGCCGACGCCGTGATCGACCGAGAGATTGAACTGCTGCGCAAGGGAAGGCGTGATCTCCTGGATAGTAACGCCGAGAAAGCCACGCTGGACGCGGCCCTTATCGATTAGCTCCTTGACGATCGGCTGGGCAGTCTCCATCGAGATCGCCAGGCCGATGCCCTCGGCGTTCTCGGCGCTTCCGCGGATTACCGCAGTGGTGATGCCCACGACCTCGCCGTTGAGGTTGACGAGCGGGCCGCCCGAGTTGCCGGGATTAATAGCGGCGTCCGTCTGGATGGCGTTAGGAATCGTGACGTTCTGCTCCTGGATGAGACGGTCGAGCGCGCTGACGACGCCCTTGGTGACGGTTGGCCCGCCCGGGAGGTCGAGCGCGTTGCCGATGGCGATTACGTCATCGCCGACTTCGAGCTTCGAGGAATCACCGAGCGTGGCAGGCTTCAGGTTGCCGCCGTCAATCTGGAGGACGGCCACATCGGTCGGCGGGTCCCTGCCGGCGATCTTCGCCTTGTGTTCGCTTCCCTCGTCGAGCGTCACCGTGATGTCTTGAGCAGCGTCGCCACTATCGGTGCTGACCACATGATTGTTCGTGACGATGTCTCCTTTGTCGTCGATGATGAATCCCGTGCCGACGCCGGCGCTGGGCACGAGCCGGCCGAAGTCATCGAGGGTCGCCGTCTCGCTCTTGATGTGGACGACGGACGGGCGCAGGAGCTTCACGAGCTCGGCGGTGGAGGTCGAGGCTCCGTTGGAGGAGGTTGTCGTTCGGGCAGATGTAGTCGCTGACGTGCTCGCCGCGGGGGCGGCGTTGTCATCTCCGCAGGCCGTGAAGAGCCCGGCGGCGACGACAACAAGCGCGGTCAGAAGGCCGGGAATTCTATGGAACAAGACGCTGCTACCTTCGCTCATCAAATTCTAACGTTAGGGCTCTATGATGGTTGCGGGCGCGGTACAATGGGAACCACCACTCGCCGCCGGACCAATCTAGGTGAATATACAAGACGTATCCCCTGAAGAAAGAGGAAATAGCGAGCTCGACGATGAAGAGCTCATGCGGCGGCTTGGTTGCCGAGACCTGGGGGCTTTTCGAGCGCTCTACGACCGGTACGGCAACCTCGTCTACTCAACGGTGCTGCGCATCGTTCGGGATGGGCAGACAGCAGAGGATATGGTACAAGAAATCTTTTTGCGAATATGGCGCAAGCCTGACAGCTACGTGGCCCAGCGCGGGCGGTTCGTTACCTGGCTGACGTCCGTTAGCCGCAATCGCGCGGTGGACGAAATACGATCGCGTGGCAGACGTTTTCGCTACGAGACAGCTTCGCCCGAAGAGCAGGAGCGCGAGCTGCCGACGCCGGAAATCAATGATCCGGCGCTGCGGGCGGAGCTTGCCGATCAACGGCGCTTGATACTTGCGGCGCTGGCCAGAATTCCGGTGGAGCAGCGGCAAATCATAGAACTCGCCTATTTCGGCGGCCTTACACAGCAGGAGATCGCGGAACGCCTCTCGCAACCGCTTGGGACGGTTAAGACGCGGGTGCGGCTGGGGATGCAGAAGCTACGAGCCGCGCTAACGCTGGAGGTGAGGCTGGAAGAGCGATGAGAGACGCGTTCGATGGACTGGAGGCCGGCTGCCGGGAAGTCATGGAGCTGGTGGACGCCTATGCTCTAGGCGCGCTCGACCACGGAGAAGCGGGCGCGCTCCAGCGACACCTCTCGGACTGCGCACGGTGCCGGGAAGAGCTTAGCAAGTCCCAGCGGACGGCGGCTCTTCTGGCGCTATCGGTGCGCATCGAGGAAGCGCCATCAGGGCTGCGAGACCGGATCGTAGCGCGCGCCGAAAGAGAGGGGGCCGAGGTACCTGCCTGGCGGCGGCTAATCCCGAGCCGGCGGACGAGCACCCGCACGCTTGCCTTCGGAGGGGTCGCAGCGCTCGTCTTTGCGGTCTTCCTGCAAGCGCAGCTCAGTAATCTGCGGGGCGACAAAGACGAGTTGCGGGACCAGCTCTCGGTGACCAGTTCCGAGCTCGAGCAGCAGCGGCAGATCGTGGCTGTTCTCTCGGCGAGCGACACCCAGAAGGTGGCGATGGAACCGGCGTCGCTTCGGTCTCAGGCCGAGAGCGTCTATAACTGGAGCCAGAACAACGCAGCCGGGTTCGTCGTCTGCCGCAACTTCCCGGCTCTGTCGCGCGGGCGCGTGTACCAGGTGTGGCTCGTAACCGGGGATCGGGCCGAACCTGTGGCGACGTTCCTGCCTCAGGATGGCAGCTGCCAGATTCCGATGGACATGAGCCGGATGAACTGGCATCCCGAGGGCATCGCGATCAGCGTCGAGCCACAGGGCGGCAGCAGGACGCCAACGCGGCCGTGGTTCAGCTACGCGTGGTTCAATGAGGCTGCCAATGCCGGCGGCGGCAACCACGAAATGCGAATGGGAATTCTGGCCGCCGCCATCGGACCTTAGAAAGCGTTTCCGCTTTGTCTCCTCTTGACATATGCAGATGCGCGCTGATACAGTGTCTCACTGAGACGAGGTATCATGTCTGATCTTGAAGCTGTCAGCCTGAGGCTCGAAGCCCGCGGTTATCGTGTGACTCCCCCGCGGCGCGCCGTAATTGCGGCAGTGCTGCAGCAGGCGGGCCACTTCAGCGTCGAGGACCTGCTTCATCGCTGCCGGGGGGCCGGCCGGGCGACCGTGTTCCGCACGATACGGCTGCTCACGGAACTGGGCGTCGTCTGCCGGGTGCTTCTGGACGACGGAAGCCTCCACTACCGTCTATCGCATCGCCCTCAGCACCACCACCACTTGGTTTGCACTGGCTGCGGCAAGGTGCAAGACCTCGATGACTGCGCTGTAAGCGACCTCGTGCGTGAGCTCTCGGGATCGTCCGGGTACGAGATCGAGGGCCACTGGTTGGAGTTCTACGGACACTGCTCGGCATGCCGAAGCGAGGTACTGGCGGGCGTCAGCTCGTGAAAAAAATTTGGCGGGTAGTGAGACCCGGTATCACTCATGCGTGTCGTGATTGAGGAGGCCTTACGTGATAACAAGAGAAGGCTCGATGCGAGCCTTACTTGCCGTTATCGCGGGCCTGGCAGCCTTGGCCGTGCTCTTGCTCGCCGCGTGTTCGAGCGATGATGCATCTTCGGGCGCCGGTACCAAGAGCGTAGTTGCCACGACGGTGCAGATTGCCGCACTTACTCGTGAGGTCGCACGAGAGAAGCTAGAAGTCCACGGACTGATTCCGCCCGGCGCCGATGCTCACGAGTTCGAGCCGACGGCCAGCGACCTGAAGGCCATCGAGGACGCGGAGCTTATCCTCCGTCACGGTATTGGACTGGATGATTGGTTGGATGACACATTGAAGGCCGGCGGGCGCGCCAAGGTCGTGACGGTCACGGAGGGCATTACGCCACGCCAGCTGGACGAGGGGGAAGAACAGGTCGATGATCCGCACGTGTGGCACGACCCCGCCAACGACAAGATAATGGTCGACAATATCGCCTCTGCGCTTGACAACTTCGACCCCGCTGGAAAGACTACGTACGATGCGAACGCAAAAGCATACAAGGCGAAGCTCGACGAGACGCGCGACACGGTCCAAGCGATCATCAGTGAGATCCCTCCGGAAAACCGCAAGCTCGTGACGAACCACGATGCGCTGTCTTACTTCGCGACCGCGTTCGGTCTCCAAGTGGTCGGCGCCGTCATTCCCAGCATCTCAACAAATGCCGAGCCGTCTGCTAAGGACACGGCGGACCTTCTGGAAACGATAAATCGCGAGCACGTCAAGGCCATCTTCGCCGAGTCCAGCGTCAATCCAAGGCTGGCCACCACGCTGGCAAGGGATGCCGGAATCACGATTGTGGACGACCTTTACGGGGACTCGCTTGGCGAGCCTGGAAGTGATGCCGCGACTGTCGACGGAATGCTGCTCGCCAACGCTAGAAAGATCGCGGATGCGCTCAAATAGCCCCGGACTAGTAACTTCGGATGACCACGAGGATTGCCTGGTCATTCGCGACCTCGCCGTTGCCTACGGGCGCAAGGTGGTTCTAAAGGGCGTGCAGGCGGACATCCGGCGCGGACAAGTTGTGGGAATCATTGGTCCTAACGGTGGAGGCAAGAGCACTCTGTTGAAGGCAATCCTTGGACTGGCGCCCGTCACGGCCGGCAGCATCTACTTGTTCGGCAAGCACGCCTCACAGTTGCGCTCGCGAATGGCCTACGTCCCGCAGCGAGAACTAGTTGACTGGGACTTTCCCGTGACCGCGTACGACGTTGCCATGATGGGCCGTTATCCGCACATCGGCTGGCTGCGGCGCCCTACCAATCACGACCGGAGTGTAGTCGAGCACATGATGGAGCGAGTTGAGATCATAGACCAGCGCGCGGCCCAAATTGGACAACTCTCCGGCGGCCAGCAACAGCGAGTATTCATCGCGCGTGCCCTGGCGCAGGAGGCGGACGTGCTCCTCCTCGATGAGCCGATGAACGGCATCGACGCGGGTACGCAAGACATCATTATGCAGGTGATTGAGGAGCAGCGGGTTGCCGGCAAGATCGTGCTACTCGCGACCCATGACCTCGTGAGCGCTTCCTGTGCCTGTGACTGCCTCTGTTGCGTCAACGAGCGGATGGTCTCCTACGGCCCGGTTACGGAAACTTACACTGTCGACAATTTGGCAGCGACTTACGGCGGACCGTTGATCATGCTGGGCAAGTCGGCCGAAATTGAGCCCGCGCATACGCACCATACCGGCGACCACGGGCATCACCACCACACACACGAAGGCGTGGGGGGCGAGAGGAACTGATGCAGGTCATCGATTATCTGATAGACCCACTGCATCACGAATTCATGCGACGGGCGATGATTGAAGTCGTATTGATGGGTGCGGTCACCGGGGCCATCGGCACGTTCGTCGTATTGCGCGGACTGTCTTTCATTGGTGACGCCCTCTCGCACGCTATCTTCCCCGGCGTTATTATCGCCTTCCTCCTCGGTGCCAGCATCTTTTGGGGCGCGCTTCTCTTCGGCGTCCTGACCTCGATCGCGATCGGCGTGGTCGCGACGCACCAGCGCGTGAAGGAGGACTCGGCGATAGGTGTGCTTTTTGCGGGGACATTTGCCCTCGGCGTCGTCCTCATCAGTTCATCGAAGAACTTTACCCGTGACCTCGCGTCCTTCCTCTTCGGCAACGTCCTCGGCGTTACCATGACCGATATCTGGCTCTCTTTCGGAATGGGCGCGCTGGTGATCGTACTAATTGGCGTCTTCTACAGAGAGCTTCTGATAACGTCATTTGATCGCGTGGCCGCCCAGGCGATGGGCCTACCCGTCTTTTTGCTTGACCTTCTGCTGCTAGTAATGATCTCGTTGACGATCGTCGTGTCTTTGCGCGCGGTCGGAAACATCCTCGTCGTCGCAATGCTGGTTACGCCAGCTGCTGCTGCGCGTCTGCTTGCGGACCGTTTGCTAGTGACGATGAGCCTTAGCGCTGCCATTGGTGTTGCCTCCGGCATAGTGGGCCTCTACATCTCTTACTACAATGACTTCGCTGCCGGTGGGACCATCGTCCTCGTGGCAACCGCAATTTTTGCGCTGGTCTGGCTGTTTGCCCCGGCCCACGGCTATGTCTTCACCAACGTTCTTAATAGACGCCTCGCTGGGGCTGCCGAGACCCAGGTGGTCTTCGAATCGCCTGAGATTCAGGCGCCTGGCCGCCATTAAAACAACAGCTGCGTTCCTCGGCCGCCTCAACGTGAGCCTTGCACGCACTTGCTCGAGCGGCGCCCTCGCTGCGGCCCCGGCAGGACTTTAGATGATCGATCGAGGCGAAAGCTTCTAACGCTTTTCAGACGCTGCCTCGCCGCCGAATCAAGCTATCATAAAGTTGACATGAATCGGTTGCAGCACCGGCCAGCCGGACGGCTGCCGATAGGGGGGCTGCTGCTCGCACTTACGGCGCTGCTGATCAGCGTTTCGGCCTGCGGCGGTGGCTCGTCCGGCAGCGAGAAGAAGATCAAGGTCATCACTACCCTTCCGCTGTTTGCGGACTTCGTACGCGAGGTCGGCAGCGGCCGTGTGGAGGTCTCCTCACTGGTTCCAATGGGCGCGAATCCACAGGCGTGGCAGCCCGCGACGGGCGATGTGGAACGCGTCGCCCAGGCTGACATCGCCTTCGCCAATGGTCACGACTTCGAGCCCGCCGCCACGAAAGTGCTTCAAGAGAACCTACGTCCGGGTGTTCCGCTTGTTCAGATCGCAGGCGATGACGACGCGCTGGAAGGCGCCGGTGCGGAGATTTTCCACCAGACTATAACGGGTGCTCACCAGCCGGTCCTGTGGATGAGCGTCCAGAACGGCAAGGCTTACGCGCAGTTCATCCGCCAGGAACTGACGAAGTTCGATCCGGAGGGTGAAAAACAGTATACGAAGAACGCGGACGCATATTTCGGGCGCGTCGACGAGACAGAAAAGTACGCATTTAAGCGCCTTGACGCCGTCCCCCCGGAGAACAAGAAGCTGATCTCGACGGATACGTCGCTGGAGTATTTCGGGAGCTACTACGCGATCGAGCTCACGGCACAGCTCTCGGTATATCAGGGACAGGCGCTGACTCCTGAGGATGTCGAGCGCATCAAGAGCACAATACGAGAACGCGATGCTCTCGCAGTGTTCGTGCAGCCTTACGCAAGCGCTGAGAGCGACTTGCTGCGCCGGGCTGGAGAAGAGACGGGGGTACGCGTGTGTACTCTGTACAGCGACTCGCTGGACGATAACGTTAAGAGCTACATCGACCTGATCCGGTTCGATGCGGACGAGCTGTACCGCTGCCTCGGAGGACAGGGTGCTGGGTAAGCACTCGTCGTACCGTGAATGCGCCGTAGACCTACGCGACCTCGGCGGTTTGTTGTGCGTCAAAGCAGCGCGAGTTAGCCCGGTCAGGATCCGGAGTAGACGCTGAGCACGGACCGACCCAAGAAGAGCCGGCAACCACCCATCAAGCGCATCGTACTCCTGGACGAGGGAGACGGGAGGGATACGCGCTTTCTGGAAGCGGTGACCGAGAACAACGGCGTGCTGGCCTTGAATGGCCAGGATTTGGGGCCGAAGGTACGAGAATTCTTCCACACCGATGAGTATGAGTACTTCTATCGGGTTCCCGCTCCCTACAAGAACACACTCCTCCTATATCTCCTCAAGGAGAAATTCGAGGCCGGCTTCGTGTTCAACGATTGGTTGGACGAGCACGGCATCCCGTACGAGTTCTTTAACTGGTATTCTCCTGACGAGGGCTAGCACTCCGCATGTTCACGGATATCAAGACGTTCCTCCGCTACTTCGACGGCGTGCACCGGCGCGCGCTGCGCGACATCGGCGCGCTGCCGCGCGAGGCCGAATCCTACCGCCCGCAAACCGGTGAGGGCGAAGGGGCGTGGAGCATCGGCGAGCTTGTGCGCCATATGGCTGGATCGCGGTTGTACTTCGCGCGAGCGTACCGTGGCGAGGGCTGGGTCTTCGATTACCCTCTACGCGACTGCGCTTCCCAGGCGGACTGGCTTCCGTGTCTCGAGGCGTCGATGGCCGAATTCCGGTGCCGGCTGGAGGGAACTCCTAGCGACTGGCTCTCGCGCAAGATACGAATGATCGATACCGACGGCGAGCTCTCCGGCTGGCGGGTGCTCATGATGTGTTTGGAGCACGACGTCCACCATCGCTCGCAGATCGAGACGTACGCGGGGCTGCAGGGCTGGCCGGTGCAGCACATATACGGCCGTTCGGCCGAGCAAGTGGGTGCCCAGCGCGAGCGGCAGCAGCGGTTGCACGGCAAATCATAGCCCAGAGGCAGGCCGCCCGCACGTTAATTCTGTTCAAATCTGTGTTATTTGGCACACCGTTGACCCGCGCGGGTATCAGACCGCGCGGCGTCGCGTCCTACAATAGTAGGTGGAATGCCAGTGACGAACGCGGAAGCCGTAAAGAGCATCGACCGCAAGGCGCGTCTGCAAGTGCCGCATCAGCCGCCGCCAAAGCAGAAGCCCGAGGAGCGCGTCCACAATTGGCTCGAGGTGTACGAGGGGTACGACCTCGAGACGGCGAAGATCGAGGCGTACCGTTGCATTCAGTGCCCGGCCGCGCCCTGCCAGGTCGCCTGCCCGCTGCACAACGACATCCCCGGCGCGTTCCTCAAGTTGGAGGACGGTGATGTCCACGGCGCGGCTGACGTCTTCCGAGCGACGAACCCGGCGCCCGACATGTGCGGCCGTCTCTGCCCGCAGGAATCGCTGTGCGAAGGGCACTGCGTCGTCGGGAAGAAGGCGATCCCGGTCGCGATCGGCAGGCTCGAGGCGTTTATCGCGGACTATGAGCGAGACCACGGCGGCCGTGTCAGTCCCGATATTGCGCCGTCAACCGGCAAGCGCGTCGCCGTCGTCGGCTCGGGCCCCGCCGGGCTGGCCGTCGCTGAGATCCTGGCAATACACGGCCATTTAGTTCGCGTGTTCGAGGCGTGGCCTGCGCCCGGAGGCGTGCTGCGCTACGGAATCCCGGACTTCAAGATGGACAAGCGCCACGTAGACGACCAGGTCGAGTACCTCGAGCGTTTGGGTGTCGGGTTCCAGTACAACACGCGCATCGGATATGACATAACGGTAGATGGGCTCCTCGATGACGGGTACGACGCCGTCTTTCTCGGCCACGGCGCTGGGCAGGGCAATAAGCTGGGAGTGCCGGGCGAGGAGCTGGACGGGATTTACATGGCGACGGATTTTCTCGTCCGGGCCAACCTGCCGACGGCGGAGCTGCCCGAGTGGATGTGGGACCCGATCGCCGTCGGGAAGCGGCTGGTCGTAGTGGGCGGCGGCGACACTTCGATGGACTGTGTCCGCTCAGGCGTGCGCCTAGGCTGCGAGGAGGTCTGCTGCGTGTACCGCCGAACGGAGGCGGAGATGGCGGGGCGCGAAGAAGAGCGCAGGCACGCCAAGGAAGAGGGCGTAAAGTTCATCTTCCAGGCAACGCCGGTGCGCTTCGTCGCCGCCCCTGGCGAGAACCGCGTCCAGGCCGTCCGCTTTCAGAAGATGGAGCTCGGTGAGCCCGATGAATCGGGGCGCCGCAGGCCGGTGCCCGTGATCGGCTCAGAGTTCGATGTCGAGGCGGACACGGTCGTTATTGCGATCGGCTATAAGGTCGAGAAGCTGCTCTACCAGACGACGCCGGACCTGGAGGCGACTGACTGGGGTACGGTGAAGGCGGATGACGACGGCCGGACGAGCCGCCCGGGCGTATTCGCCGCCGGTGACAGCGTGCGCGGCGCTGACCTTGTCGTCACCGCGTTGGCGGACGCCAAGAAGGCGGCGGCGGCGATCGACGAGTACCTCCGCAACGGCGCTCAGTAGCTGCGGAGCTTCGACGCCGTCAGGCGCTATACTGGTGTGGCGATGGGCGTATTCAAAGTGCCGATAGAAGTCGGCGATCCGGCAGCACAAACCTTCGAACCGATTGAAGCGACGGTGGACACGGGGGCTACGAACACGATGCTTCCCGCGAACTTGCTCCGAAAGCTCGGAGTAACACCTTACAAGAAGTCCGTCTTCGAGCTTGCTGACGGACGGCAAGTGGAATTTGAGCTGGGTCGCACATGGCTCAAAGTTGATGGTCAGCAGGAATTTACGCAGGTAATCTTTGGGAGCGATGATGCGGAGCCGCTTCTCGGTGCGATTACTTTGGAAGAGATGGCTTTATCCGTCGATCCTGTACGCCGCCAGCTTGTGCCTGTTCACAAGTACTTGCTCTAGCTCTCGGTCGGCTTAAATCGTCTCCATGTACTCGGCAATGGCGTCGATGTGCACCTTCTCGACCGCAATCTCAGGAGCGTAGACGATTTCGTCGGCGGCCCAGACGAGTGTCGGCTTGCCCTCCTTCGCGACGCCGATGACGCCGTTCAGAAAAGTGTGCACATTCTCGTTGATGCGCAGCGTATTCGGCCTGATCGGCTCGGCCAGCTTGCCGTCCTTGATTACGTAGGAATCCGCGACGACGGTGCCGGTGAAGTCCCCGGCGCGCAGGCCGTTGACCGGATACGTGTACCAGATGCGGCCGATGTAGAGACCGTTGCCGACGAGCCGGCAGATGGCTTCCGTTGATTCGATGTCGCCGGGAACGACGACGTTCGTCGGGTGGATTCCCGGCTGTGCGCTGAAGTGGCGGCCGCCGCCGCGCGCGAAGCGGAAGCCGTTGCGCGGGACGAGCGCTGACGCGGCCTCCTTCGGGTCGACGCCCAGCTTGTCCTTCGCTGCGGCGTCCCGCTGGAGGCGCTGCGATTTCGAGTCCCGGCACGATGATGTAATGCAGGATCTCCATCACAGCCTCGCGCCCGAAGACGACCCTGTAGTCGCCGGTCGGCGCGCGCACGCCGCCGATGCCGGCGATGGCGTTGCGCGCGGCCTCCTTGCCGGCCTCGTCGGTGAAGCCTGAGAGCGTCGTAGAGGCGGCGTAGCCACTGCCCTTCGACTCCTCGCGCTCGACCATTGAGGTGATGAACGACATGATGAGCGTCGATTCGTCCGTCTGCACCTCCGGCATTGCGTGGGAGGCGATCGCCATGCGCTCCTCGAGGATCGTAACGTCGCCGCCAACGATAATCCCGAGGTCTGCGAGCTTTTCGGGCCGGTCATCGAGAGACATCAGCGACTCGGACGTCTCGAAGATGCGGAGGCCGGCGTTGACGACTTGCCAGCCGGTGTTCACAAGGTCCGCATCCTTCATCTCCATCAAATTCGGGTCGTGATAATCGAACAGCGTCCGCTGCTCTCCGGTCGGGCGAGCGAGCGTCGTGAACTCGGGGTCCGCGACTGCGCCCTTGCGCGCCTTGTCGAGCGCCGATCGCACGCCGTCTAGCGAGATGTCGGAGGGCTCCGAGCCGAAACCTGCCTTTCGGGTTTCGCCGTCGCCCGAACGTAAGACCGCCTGTACGCCGACGCCGTAGTTCACGAGCGACTTCGGCTCCTCGACGCCGTTGCAGGGGATGTGCGACGTGTAATTCAGCCGCGTCAGCAGCACGCCGTTCGAAGACACAAACACCTCCGCCTCCTCAACATCATCCTGCTGTTTGAGGAAAGCGAGGCCTTCAGTGGCGGCCTTCTTGAGGTCGGATAGTGGGATCATTCGACTTCCTCTCGCTGGAATCGGGCTGTCAACCAGAAGTACTCGCAATCCTTGTCTGCGTTGAGCTCATTCAACCGATCAACTTCTCGCCTTGCATCCTCACAGGACAGATACGCTTTAGTTGCGGTGATCATTTGGGCCACAACTCGCCGCCGTGGAACTTATCCAGGCGAGCTACAACGAAAATATGCTCCGCCTTCAGCTTCGCTTTCCAAGCGCTGTCGCTCATCGCGGGAAGCCCTCTGCGCCGCCGCCGACGGTGATCACGCAGCCGGTCGTGTGCGACGAACGGTCGCTGGCGAGCCAGAGCGCAGCCTCCGCGACGGCTTCGGGCGGGATGATCGCCTCGCGCAGGGGGCTGCGTTCGGCGTAGCGGTCGAGCATCTCCTTCTCGCTGACGCCGGCGCGTTCGGCCCGGAGGCGTAGGACTTCGCGGAACATCGGCGTGTCGACGGCGTCGGCGTTGATGTAGTTCGCGGTAATGCCGTCACGGCCGAGCTCGTTCGCGACGTTGCGCACGTAGTGGACGAGCGCTGCTTTCGAAGCGCCATATGCGGCGAACCCCTCGCCCGGCGCAAAAGCGGCCTTGGAGGCGTTGTAGATCAGGCGGCCGCCTGTACCCTGCTCGACCATGACGCGCGCAGCCTCACGGGTTGCCGCGGCGGCGCCGCGGTAGTGTACCGCCAGCTTTTGTTCGACCTCTTCTTCCGGCATGTCGAGGACCGAATGGTACTCCGGCCCAGCGCCCGGCGAGTAAAACAGTACGTCGACGCCACCGAAATGCAGCACCGTCTGCCTGACCGTATCGGCGACGGCGTTTGAGTCCGATACGTCGAGGGGAAGGCCGAGAGCCCTCTCCGCTGCGCGCTCGTTGAGGTCGCTCGCTATG
>VBEJ01000095.1 GCA_005882985.1 Chloroflexota bacterium | reverse complement strand
TCACCTTAAGGAACTCGCGCAGGCGAAAGGGCCACCGCCTGGAGCGGCGAGTCTCGGTTATCAAGGAGTACCAATCGATAGGGCTCTCGACGCTTCCATCGTCTGCGAGACAAAGCACATGGTCTTACCTGGATTGAGCGACCTAGCAACGCACGGCATCGTTCTCACGGCGCCTCGGGGTGCGCCGAAGATTACCGAGACACAGGCGATCGGCGGCATTGCGGAAGTCAACGCCACGCTTGTGACATTGAGAGTGAACCCGCTGAACTTCCCTCAGGGATCTGGGGAGCCGCGCCTGGTGTGGGCTATCGTCAGCTCACCTCACGAAACATCAACGTGCGCTGATGTCGGATTCATTGACGACTACCAAGCGTGCAGTGTCTTTGATCAATGCAATCTGCACTTTTTGGACACGAGGACCGGTGTGAAGGAACATCTTGAGAGTGCCCTTCCTTGTACGCCCAGCAGCAACTGAAGATCGACCGCTCCCGGGGTTGACCACGAGTGAAACGGAGAGGACCCTCTCTTGGCGTGCGCGTAGGCGCCTATTCTTCGTCACGTTGCTGCGAACGGGGGCGGACGTAAGGGAGGGCCGGGAGGTCTCGCATCGAGAGCAGGCCGGTGAGGCGGCTGCGGGCGATCGCTGGAAGGCAATTGGCGATGATCGCGGCGGTGGCGGCGTCGCCCTGGATGCCGCCCTGGATTACGGCGCGTATGGGAGGCGTGCCGTTGATCTCGACGAGGTCGTGCGGGTCATTCGCTCCGAGGCTCATCTCGAGGTCGAGGCGGACGACTTCCTGACCTGAGACGATGCCGCGAGCCGACTGACGGAGCCCGAGCGTATAGCCTTTTTCCACGACAAAGTACTCGTTCTTGCGGCGTTCGCGGGCTATCACCGGTTCAAGCGTCTCGGATACGTCATCCATTCGCCAGCCGAAGCTATCGGCGATCATCAGGGCCGATTCGCGCAGGCCCACGTGCCCGACAGCGCCGGCACTCGCGGCCTGCTGGAACCCCGAGGTGCTCAGTCCAACGCCTGCCTTGCGCTGAAGCTGGATGCGGCGGGTGCTTACATCGAGAATACGTTCGATGTGGACTGATTTCACCTGTTGGGAGGCCGTGGCCATCATCATCGGGAGCATGTCCATGACGAACCCGGGGTTGACGCCGGTGCCAAGCACGCGTACGCCGGTCTCCTTCGCGCGGCGGTCCAGCTTTTGCGAGATCTCTGGAAAGCGGACCCACGGGAAGGCCAACTCTTCGCAGCTGCTGATAATGCTCTTCTCCGCGGCGACAATCGACATGAGTTGGGGATAGACCTCCGTCAAAGACGAGCCGGTGCAATGGACCACGACGTCCGCGTAGGTGTCCGTGAGCAGTGATTCCGGATCGTAGGCGACGGGAATTCCCAGCGTATGGCCAATGCCGGCCGCGTCTCCCAGGTCCTTGCCGGCCTTCGCGGCGCTAGCGTCAATCGCGCCGACGATCTCGAATTCGGGATTGTTCAGAAGCGCGCGGACGACTTCAGCGCCGATAGCCCCCACCCCATAGTGAATGACGCGGATCTTTTCCTGCTGCACATAGGCCTCCAGGTCACGGAAGGTCGCCGCGAGCTTAGAGAGCCTTTCGTTTGGATCGCTCGTCATACGTTTCTTTGCTGGTTATTATCGTCGAAACAAGGAAAAGCGGCCAGAGTACCAATCACTAGGCATCACAGGCGGCGAAGAAGTCGAGGAGCAACTGGTTAAAGACATCGGGTTGTTCGAAGTAGACGGAATGGCCTGCGCCCGAGATGACGGTCATGCGCGCGTTTGGTATGAGAGTTTCCGCGACTGCCATGAGCGAGACGGGCATGACCTCGTCATCCTCGCCACCGATGAACAGCACCGGAGTCGGCAGGGCGGCTAGCACCTCTCGTGTTATCCCGGTCTCGCCAGTGCGTTCGAGCGCCCTTAGGCGCTGCACTTGGGTCTCAGTCTGGAGGCGGTTCGGTCCGTGTTCGTTGAGCATCCTGATCTGCTTGTAAAGGAAGGCCCGGTCCTTATTCGCGGCCGCAAAGCCTTTCCCGAGGGCCCGCTTCACACCATCCTCTCGTCGCCGCTGCCAGACCGACTGAACGAGCAAACGAAGCTCATCGTTTGATGCCAGCCAGACGTCGCGTCGCATTCCGGCGAAGGTGTTAGCCATAACCAAGCCGCGCACGCGTTCAGGATGGCGAATAGCAAAACCGAGGCAGCTGAGACCACCCATCGATTGGGCGACGAGGAACGTCTTGTCGAATCCAAGATAGTCGATGAACCTCGTCAGGTCTTTAATGAAAGCGGCGGGGCCGCGGTCGTCGACATCCAGCGAAAGGCCCCAACCGCGGTGATCGAATGTAACGCAGCGGTAGTGGCGTGAGAGGACCGGCACCTGCTGCCACCAGCTCATATGGTTGCCGCCCGCGCCGTGGGCGAAGACGATAGGAAAGCCGGAGCCGTACTCTTCGTAGTAGAGCTGAATACCGTTAATTTCTGCCGTTGCCAACCTGACCTCGGTCCATCACGAGCGAGTCGATTTGCGCGCTTGTTGATAAGTTATAAGCATTGGTCATAGCGTTTACCTTCGCTGTGACGTAAAATGGTGGTGGATGGCACGCGCCACGACACAACCGGCGAGAGGGCCGCGAGGCCCATTCGGAAGACGCCCGCCGATTTCTGACTCTCAAGACCGCCCGGTATTGGTTCCCAACGGGTCATCCGGGACGACTTCCAGGGACGTAGCGAGCGAGCCGTCCGAGTCCCGACGTTGGCGACGAAGAGGAGACGTCCGGCGCCCAGATGATGCTGACGGGAACCAGGTTGAGCCGGCCCCGGAGAAGGCTGAAGCCGAAGACGGCGCCACCAAGCCAAAACGCCGGCGCGGCAGTCGGGGCGGCCGGCGGCATCGCCGTCCAACGGAAACGGGCGCTACCCAGACACGCCAAACCACGGTCGCTACCGATCAGACATCGCAGCCATCGCGTCGGGCTCGACAGCCGCAGCAGCCGAAGAAGGCACCCGCCGAGTCGAGGCAACCGGCTGAGGAGAAGCAACCCCGGTCGCCACTGACGAAGGCCCGAGCTCGCATACCTGTAACCGGAGCGCCCACCGAGCATGTCCCTGCGCCGTTCGCGCACAACGCGGAGTACGAATTCGCACGCATTCTCGATTTCTACGGCATTGATTGGCAATACGAACCCCGGTCCTTTCCGTTGCGCTGGGAACGCGGTCATGTCACGGAAGCGTTCACCCCCGACTTTTACCTGCCAGACCTAAATCTGTATGTCGAGCTTACCACCCTCAAGTCGAGCCTCACCGCGGAGAAGAACCGCAAGATGCGGCTTCTGAAGGAGCTCTACCCGGAAGTCAACGTGATAATGCTCAAGAAGCGGGACTACCTGCGCCTTCTGGCCAAGTACGGGTACGGGCCGCTTTCGCCGGACCAGGTCCCCGACATCGACCGCGTGCTTATCACGGCCACAAAGCTGCAGCAGCGGGTCGGTGAGCTAGGGGCACAAATCAGCCGGGACTACGCTGGGAAGGAGCCGGTACTGATCGGTGTATTGCGCGGGGTTATCTGCTTCATCTCCGACTTGATGCGCCACATATCGGTACCCTCAGCGGTCGATCTGATGGCCATCTCATCGTACGAGGGGAACGGCGCGGGCGCGGTGCGGATACTCAAGGACATCGACGAGAATATCAAGGGACGCGATGTACTCCTAGTCGAGGATATAGTCGACACCGGCATGACGCTGAACCACGTGATCGATTACCTGCAGACTAAGCGCCCTGCATCGATCCGCGTATGTACGCTTCTCGACAAACGGGCTCGTCGCATCGTGAATGTTCCGCTGGACTACGTGGCTTTCGAAATCCCAGACGAGTTCGTCGTCGGGTACGGGCTCGATTTTCACCAGCGGTTCCGCAACCTACCGTTCATAGCGGTCCTTAAACACGAACTTCTACCCTGACCTGATTGCGAGCGACGCCGCATTGACCCTCCAGGCGGCGCTGGATGTGGATTTGTGGAGAAGATCGATTTTTCGCTTGTCCAAGGCGTTTCTGGGACATTTCGTGAGAAATCGAGCGCTCGCTGCGGCTCAAGCACTCTAAGGGGCCGCTGGTTACCGTAAGGCGATTGACCGGGCTCGATGCCCGTGTAAGAATGACCATGCTTCCCGGGCGAACCAGAAGCGGATCAGGAAAGAACGGACTCGCTGGAGCGGAAGGGCGACCCGAAGCCCCTGGCGAGACCCGGATTCCAGAGACGACAACGGAATGCCCGGGAGCGTTTTTGTTGCCCCCAGCGATCAGCCGTCAGCTGTCGCCTTCTGCTCTTCAGGCGGTATGACCAGCTTCGTGGTGAGCTTCGCATCGACCTCAGACGCGAGCGAAAAGTCGCGGTCGGTAAGTCCTCCCGCGCTGTGCGTGATGATGCGAAGAGTGACCTTGTTGTAGTTGATGGTGATGTCCGGGTGGTGGCCTGCCGATTCAGCCAGGTAGGCGACACTGTTGACGAAGGCTATCGCCCGAAGGAACGTCCGAAAAGTAAACTGTTTGCGCAATCGACCGTCCCGCAATTCCCAGCGGTCCAAGTTTGGCAGCCCATCTTGTATTTCGCGGTCAGATAGCTTCCTCGGTTCAGTCATGACGAACCTCCAGCGACAAGATAGCACGCACTTCCAACGCCGCCCGATAATTGGCGGAAAGAAGGAGGCGAATTGATGGCGATCTACGACGTGTCCGTTCCACTCCGGCCCGAAATGCCGACCTATGCCGGGGAGCCGGGCCCTCACCTTGACTACCTGAAACGGATTGCGAATGGGGACTCGGCGAACGTAACGTCCCTCTCGCTCGGCTCGCACACGGGGACTCATGTCGATGCGCGGCATCACTTCCTCGACGGCCGTTCGACTGTCGAAGCGATGCCCGTCGACGCACTCGTCGGCCCGGCGGCGGTCGTTGAGCTGACCGAGCAGCGCCACATCACGGCAGGGGATCTCGAAGCCGCCGGAATGTCGGCGGAAACAACCCGGGTCCTGCTCAAGACGCCGAACAGCGCATTTTGGGATGACGACGAATTCCACACGGACTTCGTTGGCCTCACGGGCGATGCGGCGCGCTGGCTCGTTGAGCGCCGTTTCGGCCTCGTCGGAATCGATTACCTATCGATCGAGCAGTTCCGCTCGCCGACGCACGAGGTGCATAAGGCGCTGCTTGAAGCCGGGGTGGTCATCGTCGAAGGCCTCGACCTCAGAAACGTCCCGGCCGGCGCTTACACGCTGGTCTGCGCGCCGTTGAACGTCGTTGGGGCCGATGGGGCGCCGGCCCGCGTGTTCCTCTGGGACTAGCCGAGCGAGTATATCCTCAGACCGTCGACGGCCTTGCAAATCAACATCGTGGCGGGCGAACCTGTTCGCTCTCGATCTCGTTCCACGACGCCGGCCTCGAAGCCAGCGACCGCATCTCGCTCGACGAGGTTAACCGTGCAGCCGCCAAAGCCGGCACCGGTTAGGCGCGCGCCGAACACGCCGGTCGTTCGCGAGGCGAGCTCGACGAGCAGGTCAAGCTCCGGCGTCGATACCCCGAAACCATCGCGCAGGCTTGCGTGCGATTCGTACATGAGTTCGCCGAGGCGGGCGAGGTTCCGGGAGCGCAAGGCATCGACGGCCTCGAGCACCCGCTGGTTCTCAGACACGACATGCCTGGCCCGCCTCTTAAGCGGCTCTCGCAGTCCTTCAATATCGCCAATCGCGGCCTCTCTGAGCGACGAGACGCCGAGCTCTTGGGCTGCCGCCGCGCACTCCTCTCGCCGCTGGTTGTACGGTGTCTCGCCTAGTCGCCGCGGTACCTTCGAGTCCACCACAATGATTACGATTTCGCCGGGCAAGGCAACGAAGTCGCGGTCCAGCGAACGGCAGTCGATGAGCAGCGCATGACCGGCGCGCGAGCAGGCAGCGGCGAGCTGGTCCATCACACCGGACTGGACGCCGACAAACTGGTTCTCTGCCTTTTGGCATATCAGAGCCAGTCGCTCTGGCTGAACGCTAATATCCGCGACCGAGCAGAGCGCACCCGCTACGGCGATCTCAAGCGCAGCTGAGGATGACAAGCCTGATCCCGGTGGCACGTCGCCAGCGATCGCGAGATCAACACCCCTGAGCTCATATCCCGCGTCTAACAGCGCCCAGGCGACAGCGCGCACGTAGTCCCGCCACTCGCGGCCGGTGCGGCGGGGCGCATCGATCCGCCACTCATCGCGTGCATCGAAGTCCACAGAGTACGCGCGCACGGTCCTACCAGCCCCGGGAGCGGCCGCGACTGCAACCGTGCGATCGATGGCGATCGGCAGCACGAAACCCTCGTTGTAGTCGGTGTGCTCGCCGATGAGGTTGACGCGGCCGGGCGCCTCGGACAAGACTTCCGGCTCGCGGTGGAACGCGTTCTCGAAGGTCTGCTGCAACGATCTGCGTTCAATGGTCACAGGATTGCCGGTTCCCGGTTTGCGGGTTGGTAGGGCAGCCAATATCATATGACTCCCATGCCCGAACGCGCCCTCGACGGACTTACGATCATCGAACACAACCGTACGGGCGCGGCTGCTTACGCCGCGAAGCTCATGGCCGACCTTGGTGCGGAGGTGATCAAGCTCGAGCCGCCGACCGGTGATCCGGACCGGTACCTGGGGCCGTTCCCCGGCGGCGAGCCTCATGCCGAGAAGAGCGGCACGTTTCTGTATCTCAACTGCAACAAGCAAAGCGTGACGCTCGACATAACCAGCGACAGCGGTCGCCAGGTGCTCGAAAGCCTGCTGCGTGACGCGGATGCGGTCATCCATGATGTCCCGCCCGCTGAGGCAGAGCGTCTCGGGCTCGGTAGCAGGCAGCTTCGCGCAGGCAAGGAACGGCTTGTGACGACCACCATTTCGCCTTTCGGGGAAAGCGGTCCGCACCGGGAATGGAAGGCGTACGACCTAACGACGCTCAGCGCCGGGGGTTGGACATGGCTCAATGGCTGGCCGGGGCATCCCGAAATGCCGCCGCTGCGACCGTTCGGCCGGCAGAGCGCCTACCAGGCCGGCGTCAACGCGGCAGTTGCGACAATGGGCGCTCTCTTCGCCAGACTGCGGACCGGGCGAGGTCAGCACGTCGAGATCTCGGCGCAAGAGTGCATTACCGCGATACTCGAGATGACGTTTGCGTTCTGGCCGTACATGAACATGCCGACAGCGCGCTGGGGCCAGCGTCCCATCCATCCTATCGACTTCTTCCAGTGCAAAGACGGCGGCTGGATTTTTGTGCTGTGTGTCGAGGAGCACCAGTGGCAGCGGCTCGTAGAGCTGATGGACACGCCGGAGTGGACGCAGTGGGACGTTGCCGCCAACCGTT
>VBEJ01000272.1 GCA_005882985.1 Chloroflexota bacterium | reverse complement strand
GTGACCTGAAGTGGGACGGGCAACAAATCTTCGTCGTTGACGTTGGCCAATGTAGTTTCTGACCAATTGGTTTGCTCCCAGGTTAGCCAGATCGCGAGAATATCGAGGTCGGTGTTAGCGCGGTCACGCATGTACTCGAGTACCGTATTTAGTAGCGGGTTGCCCTGCTCCTCCAGACGAGCAGCGACGTAGAACAGAATATCGGCAGCCCGGCTCTCGTAGTCATTACGCAGTTGGACATAGGCTTGAGATGCAGCAGCGGTGTCATGTCCTGTGCGAAGTTTGCATTCGATGAAGCAGACGTTCTCCAGCTTGTCGTCCTCGCCCAATTGGAGACCAACGACATCCATACCCGGGAGGGTTTGATCACCGGTGACAGCGAACCGGAACTTCTTCACCGGGACTGCATATCCTTGGAAGCGAATCAAGCCTTCAATCGCAAGAATTTCACCGAAAGCACCCCTTCGCGTTCTTGGTAGTTTGGGTTGGCTGGTTTGCACGAGCTGCTTCACGGCATCCCAGCCAAGCTTTTCCGCTGCAAGTTCCAGAAAATCCAGACTGAAGCGAGCTTGTATTGCCAAGCTCTTTAGCTCGTGGATGTCTTCGTCTACCAGATCGCGGCTCGGCTCGGCTCGGCATCCGCTACTTGGAAACTGTACGGGCAATCAGAGCGAGGAGCGAACGATAGCCAGGATTCGAGCATGACGCACCGAGGATGGATTGAGTGGGCAAAATTATACACCGCTGTGCCGCAGCCTCCGGTTATTGGCGGCTGCGGTCCTCAGGAAATCACTGTCCGTAAATCGTCACGATGCCTGTGGCCGCTAAAAGCTGACGAGCCACTCGCCTTCGGCGGGCATGGAGCGCTTGATGAGCTCGAGGTGGTCGAGGGCGATGCCGGCGCCCATGGCGACGCATTCAAAGGGGTTGTCGGCGACGTAGCAGGAAATGCCGATCTCCTGGGTGATGAGGCGGTCGAGGTGTCGGAGCTGAGAGGTGCCGCCGCTGTCTACACTACTAGTGCCATTTCCCCCTTAGACTTCCCGCCGCTTTCCGCTACGCTTAAGGTGATGAGCCCGCACTTTAACAACCGCCCCGCCTCCCGCGCAGCCTGCCCGCCTCTCGCCGGGCGCATATCGGCGGGCTCGGCCCGCTCGCAAAAACACCTTTTTTGCAAAACGAATTCGCCTCCGGCACGTCTGATTGTTCCGGCAGCCCCACGTTCATGAATCGCACTCAATCAGACAAAAACCGCCGCCCCAAACGGGCCGAGCGACAAAAAGAAAAATCGCAGCGGACTCAATCAATAATCACGAACGGACCGCCAAAACCAATCGATCTCCACACACGGAAAACGCATTGATTGACCACCGTTTTCGGGCTGATTGTATGTCTCGGAACAGCTAGAAGCTGACCAGCCACTCGCCCTCGGCGGGCATGGAGCGCTTGATCAGATCGAGATGGTCGAGGGCGATGCCGGCGCCCATGGCCACGCATTCGAGGGGGTTGTCGGCGACGTAGCAGGAGATGCCGATCTCCTGGGTGATCAGGCGGTCGAGGTGGCGGAGCAGTGAGGTGCCGCCGGTGAGCACGATGCCGCGGTCGACGACGTCGGAGGCGAGCTCGGGCGGGGTGCGCTCGAGGACGGAGCGGACGGCGCCGACGATCGACTGGAGGGAGTCGGAGATGCCCTGGGTGACGTCGGTCGAGGTGACGGTAATGGTGCGCGGGAGGCCGCTGATCTGGTCGCGGCCGCGGACCTGGTAGGTAAGCTCCTCCTCGAGGGGCAGGGCGCTGCCGATGGCGATCTTCAGCTCCTCGGCAGTGCGGTCGCCGATGATGATGTTGTGGCGGCGCTTGACGTGGTTGGCGATGGCGTCGTCGAGGCGGTCTCCGGCGACGCGGACGCTCTCGGTGACGACGATGCCGTACATAGAGATGATGGCGGCTTCGGTGCGGCCGCCGCCGATGTCGACAATCATGTGGCCCTGCGGGATGTTGACGGGGATGCGGGCGCCGATGGCGGCGGCCAGAGGTTCGGGGATGATGTTGGCGGGACGGCGGGCACCGGCGGCCTCAGCGGCGTCCTGGACGGCGCGCTGCTCGACGCCGGGCGGATGACCTGGATGGCGCCGGGGGTGCGGCCGAGCATGTCGCGGGCTTCCTGGCCGACGGCGACGATGGAGTTGTCGCGCTGGGCGACGGCGACGACGGAGGGCTCGTTGATGACGATGCCGCGGCCCTTGACGTAGACGAGGCAGTTGGCGGTGCCGAGGTCTACGCCGATGCGCTTACCGAACACGGCTACTCTGCGAGTCCCCGCTCCACCCCGAGGCAGCCTGGGCGGATAAATCCGCCCAGGTAGGGTTAAGTGGGGGACACCCCCACACCCCCGGCCTGGCGGCGCTCATACGCGTTCGATCTTGGCGCCGAGGGAGCGAAGCTTTTCGTCGAGGCGTTCGTAGCCGCGGTCTACGTGGTACACGTCTGTTACCTCCGAACGACCGCTAACTGCGGCCAGGCCGGCGAGGATCAGCGCCGCGCCCGCCCGCACGTCGAGCGCCTGAACGCGCGCGCCGTGCAGCGAGGTAGGCCCGCTAATGATAGCAGTGGTCGTGCCGGTCGTCACTACGTCGGCGCCCATCTTGCGCAGCTCACCGGCGTAGAGGAGGCGATTGTCGAAGACGCGCTCGTGGACGTAGCTGACGCCGTGGGCCTGCGTGAGGAGCACGGCCACTAGCGCCTGGAGGTCAGTCGCGAGGCCGGGATAGGGGAGGGCCTGGATGGTGAGGGGGCGCAGCTCCGGCACGCCGCGGGCCCAGAGGACGTCGCCCTGGATCTCGATCTGGACGCCGGCTTCGCGCAGCTTGTGCGTGAGCGACTCGAGGTGCTGGGGACATGCGCCGCGCACTTCGACCTCGCCCTGTGTGAGGGCTGAGGCGACGGCGTAGGTGCCCGCTTCGAGGCGGTCGGGGATGATCTCGAACTCGCAGCCGCGCAAGCGCTCGACGCCCTCGACCTCGATGGTGTGGGTGCCGGCGCCTGAGATGCGGGCGCCCATGCGGATGAGCATCTGGGCGGTGCCCTGCACCTCGGGCTCGGCGGCGGCGTTGACGATGCGCGTGCGGCCGCGGGCGGTGGCGGCGGCGAGCATCAGGTTCTGGGTGCCGAGTACGCTGGGATAGTCGGCGAAAATGGTCGCGCCTTCGAGGGGCTTGCTCGCGTGGGCGATGAAACGCTCACCGTCGCGCGAGATTTCGGCGCCCAGCGCGGCGAAGCCCGAGAGGTGGACGTCGATCGGGCGCTGGCCGATGACATCGCCGCCTGGCTGCGGGCAGGAGGCCTCGCCCAGGCGGCCGAGGAGGGCGCCCATCACGAGGAAGCTGCCGCGCAAGGTGCCGGCGAACTCGATCGCGGGCGTCGAGCTGTGCAGCTCGGCCGCGTTGATGCGGAGGACGTTGCGGCCCGTCCACTCGACGGTGGCACCGAGGCTGCGCAGGACTTCGGCCATCTGGTCGACGTCGCCGATGACGGGGACGTTCTGGAGGACGCAGTCCTCGGGGACTAAGAGCGCAGCGGCCATCGCGCCCAGAGTGGCGTTCTTGGAGCCGCTGACGGCGACGGTGCCCTGGAGGCGGTGGCCACCCTCGATGAGCAGGGTGTTGGCTTTACGTTGTGCCATGGCTAAGGAGACGGGAGTTGGCAGCAGGCAAGGTCAAGCAGTCATGTAGCATTTCTGATCGCCCTCTTTATCTTAAACGCCGGGCGGGCCCGGTCGGGTACCCGTGCGACGCCGGCGGCGCTCGGCGACCTTCAGGCGGATGAGCGCCTTCTGGAGCTCGGCGGAGACGCGGGCGAGGTCGACGTCCGCCTCGCGGCGTTCGAGCTGCTGCTCCGCGCGACGGCGGGCTTCTTCCGCGCGGGCGACGTCGATTTCTTCGGCGCGCTCTGCGGCATCGGCGAGGATAGTCACGCGATCGTCGCGGACTTCGAGGAAGCCGCCGGTGATGGCCATATCGGTCTCGTCGTTACCGCGCTTGATGCGCATGACGCCGGGCTTGATCATCGTGAGCAGAGGAGCGTGCATGGGGAGGACGGTGAGTTCGCCCTCGATGCCGGGCGCGACGATCTCGTCCACGCCCTCTTCGGAGAGGACGAGGCGCTCGGCGGTGACGATGTCGACGGTCAGGGGCATGAGGTGTCCCTCGCAAAATAATGAGGCGGGTACGAGTCGCCCTGTGAAGGCACTTTTCCTCTTTTACGGAGCATCATTGTTATCCTCTACCAGGCTCATGACAAGTTGCCGAATATCGCTTGGAGGGTCA
>VBEJ01000094.1 GCA_005882985.1 Chloroflexota bacterium | reverse complement strand
TTCCGCGGAGAGTGAGCTGGGTGAAGATGAGGCGAGCCAACTAGCGAGGGCTGTCGCGTCCCATGCGTTCGTTAAGGACGAGCCAGACGAACGCGGGAAGGGCAAGCTGGCGGCGCAGTCGCCACGGCTGGCGGAGCAGCCGGAAGAGCCACTCAAGGCCGGCCCGTCGCATCCAGAGAGGCGCCCTCCGGGTGCTGCCCGAGATAAAGGAGAAGGAGCCTCCTTCGGCGATCGCCACGTTGACCTTCAGTCTCGGAAGGTTCGAGGCTATCCAGCTTTCCTGCAACGGAAACCCCATCGCAACCAGCAAAGCGTTAGGAGCGGTGGCGTTGATCTGCGCGATCACACCGTCGTTTTCGGCGCCCTTCATGTCGAAGTGGCCGGCGTGGGCCCCAACCATGCGCAGACGGGGCAACCGGCTATGAATTTGCTCCTTCGTGCCGCTAAGCTCCGCCGCCGTCCCACCGAGGAGGAAAACCGTCGCGCCGGCGTGTTCGAGCGCGGCCAGCATCTGCCAGGTGAGGTCGACCCCGGCCATATTCTCGGCTAGAGGCCGTTTGATCGAGGCCGGACGCATCGCAATGGAGGCGAGCGAAAGAGGTAGCTGCAAGAGAGCGCGAACAGTGCCGCCCCGAAGCGATAGGTAGTGCGCGGCCCAGACGATTCCGACGCCATCCGCCAGACAGATCGCGGCGCCGTTGAGGAGTGACCGAATCTCTAGGTCGCGGGCCGCGCGTGGCATGAATTCCGAGTACGGCTTCACCACGTACGCTTGATTCGCCGACTCCGCCAACGAGGCGATCGCCTGCGCAGCCTCCGAGTGCGTTAGGTTGTGAAAGCGCACCCCGAGGACTTCAACCGTATCCGGCGCGTTCATGACCCTGCGACGGCAATACGCGCGACCGCTTCGTCCAGCGGGCGGTAGGCAATCTCGGCGACGTAGCGGGCGCGGATCAGGGCGCGGGCGTTTTCGCTGAGTGCTTTCCAACGGTTCCCGTCGCGCAGAATCGAGACGACTGCGTCGGTGAACTCGGCCTCTTTATCGGCGACGAGCAGGTGCTCGCCCGGGGTCGCTCCGAGGCCCTCGGCGGCACGGCTGCTCGCGACGACAGGAATGCCCCGTGCGAAAGCATTCAAGACTTTCAAGCGAGTGCCGCCACCGCTGCGGGTTGCATCAACGAGGACACGGGCGCTTCTGTACAACGGTTCGGGGTCCTCCACCTTACCACAGAACTGCGCGCCTTCCGTGGAAGCCACCCGCCCGGCGAGCGCTGGCGACGCACCAACGCCGGCGGCAATGAGACGAGCTTCGGGTACACGCCGCCTGACAGCAGGGAGTATCGAGCTGAGGATGCGCTCGAGGCTCTCGATGTTAGGTTGCCAGCTCAATGTACCGAAGTAAAGGATTACCGGAGGCGAATCGCTGAACGATGGGGCAGGCATGTCGAGCAAAGCGCGGTCGGGAATGTTTGGCAGAACACCTACGCGCGACGGCTCGGCGCCCAACTCAATGAGTGTCTGGCGGTCGTCCTCCGAAACCGCAAAAAGCGTCTCGAACTGCAGGACGGCCAACGCCTCGTAGCGGCGCAACCGGGCGGCCTCGGTTGCAGCGACCCAGCGCCGGAGTCCGGACTCGATCTCACTCTGCCGCTGCCAGATGAGGTATTCGGCGTTATGCTCGTGCAGAATTGACCGCCGCCGGTGCTGTTCCGGGACGTATTGAGCCATGGAGAGGCCATCGACGAACACTAGGTGCGGCCGGACAGCGTTGAGCTGCGCCTCGACCAGTCTGGCCATCCCGCCGCTCCTATTGCGTTCGATTCGGAGTGGAACACGGGCTATGTAGCTACTCAGGAGACTCCAGGCATTCCGCGGTTTGTTCAATTCGACCGTGTGAACTCCCTCGAGATTCGCCGCCCATTCTTGCTGCGCACTGGTCGGAGACCCACGGCGCAGCGATACGAGATGCACTTCGTGGTTAGCGCGCAAATGATCAAGGAGGCTCAGGGTCTTGATCGCGGCGCCGCTCAAAGGGGGATACGGGAACTGGAAGGTCAGGAAGAGGATACGCATTTCGGGCGCGATCGCGGGTTGGTCTGAAGCTAGCGGGCGCCCTTCTTGCTGATGACGAGAGTGACGGTGCTGACGAGGATCTTGAGGTCCCGCGCGATCGGGTGATGACGGACGTAGGCCAGGTCGTAACGGACCTTTTCGTAATGTGTGATGTCTGAGCGTCCGTTGATCTGCGCCAGGCCTGTCATACCAGGTTTGACTTTATGACGCTGGTGAAATTCCTCTGGCCAGGCGGAAACGATCTCCGGTATATCGGGCCGAGGGCCGACCATGCTCATGTCACCCCTCACAACATTCAACAGCTGCGGAAGTTCATCGACTGTCGTCTTACGCAGCGCCCAACCGACAGCAGTCGCGTTCCGGGGACGGCCGCGGGGGCTGAGCAGACGCCGGGTAAGGTCGCCGAGAGGAAGCCGGTCGAGGACATCGCTTTGTCTACCGCTGTGATGCATTGTGCGGAACTTAAGAAAGCGGAACTCGGCGCCGTTCAGGCCGATGCGCTTCTGGCGGACGAAGACGGGTCCGGGGGAATCAAGCTTGATCAGGACAGCGGCAAGTGCCCATATGGGCCAAAGGATACCGATCATCATTGAGCCGCCGAGGATGTCGATGGCGCGCTTGGCTGCCGGGGTAGGGCCGCATTCAACATTCCGCGAGATGCCAGAGTAACCATTGACGGGTGGGGTATCTACATCAGGCGGGGCGACTTCAGCGTCGATTTCCGGAGGAACGCGCTTCTGAGTCTTAGGCGGGGAGCCACGCTGAGCGGTCGGCGGGGCGTAGGCACCAGCAGCCGCAGCGGCGCTCATGCCAAACTCTGGCTCTTCACGCGTCATGAACGCGTTCCCTGAATAACGGCTGCCTTCATATGCTCGGCCAACGCTTCCTGCCAAGGGCGCATGGTGATACCCAACCGCTGCGCGTTCACATTAGCAAGCGCCGAAAACTGGGGCTTGCGGAAAGGCGCGCCGAACTCAGATTGAGTGGCCGGCTCAACCCGAACTTTCTCGCCGGCCAAACGAACCACCTCTTCTGCCCACTCCTTCCGCGAGCAGCTCCCGGCGTTCGTCAGGTGGAACACGCCAAACGCCTTCTTGCGCAAGAGGCTTGCGATAGCTTGCGCGAGATCAACCGTCCAGGTGGGCGAAGCGACTTCGTCGGTGACGAGCCGGAGCGCCCCTCGTTCTCTCGCCGCAGTCAAGATCTTTTCCGGGAAGCTGATTCGTCCAGCGCCGTAGAGCCAGGACGTGCGCACAATGCAATGGCGTTCCAGGCCCGCGCGAACACGCAATTCGCCCTCGAGCTTGGAACGCCCGTATGCGTTAATCGGGTTGGGCGTGTCGTCTTCGACATATGAAGCACGCTTCTCGCCGTCGAAAACCTCATTACTGCTGATGTACACCATAGTTGCGCCGCTCTCCCGGCAGGCGTCAGCCACCCAGCCCGGCGCTTCGCCATTGTCACGCATGGCTCGGGCCGGATCGTGCTCACAGCCGGCGGTGTCAGTCCAGGCGGCGGCATGGATGACCATGTCCGGCTGCCGCCGTTCGAGCGCATCCCGTACTTGCTTTCGATCGGTTACATCCAATTCGGAGTGGCCCGGCGCCCACACGTCGTGTCCCGCGAGGACCGCCTCTACCGCGCGGCCGAGCTGGCCTTGCCCGCCGGCAATCAGGATGCGCATTGTACCCGCTTCAGGAGGCGTTTGTCGGGTGAGGCGCTTGGGGGCGGATGCAACACAGAGTCGCGGAAGACACCGAGAAAGTTCATTCCTATTTGAATTCGATCTCCCAATTGAAGGGGATGTCCGGAGAGTCCCAGGGAATCCGGTGCTCATCTGGATCGTTCGGGTTGTACTCCTCCGTGGGGAAGTTAACGAGGAGCGAAGGGCCGGTGCCTACGGTCTTGTAGCCATGAGCCACGCCGATAGGAATACGGAGGACGATGTTATTGCCGGTGCCGAGGTAATGGGCTTCGGCCTGGCCCCTCGTCGCCGAACCTTCGCGCATATCATAGAGGCCCACCTTGCAGACGCCCTGGACCACCACGAAGTAATCTTCTTGCCTCTTGTGATAGTGCCAAGCGCGGACAACCCCGGGATAGTTGAGCGAAACGTAGCACTGGCCGAACTTCGTGAAGAACTCGTCCGAGCCGCGAAGGAGCTCCATAAGGTAGCCACGCTCATCGACGTTCGGCTTGAGCTGCTTGATCTGCACTCCTTCTATCAATTGGCGATCTTCCCGGAGGGATACGTAGTTGCCTCAGCTAGGCGCTTGCCGTACTGCTGCTCGTAATACTCTGCGAAGCGTTCGTCGCGGACCTCCTCCCACCACCAGCGGTTCTGAAGATACCACTTCACGGTCCGCTCAATCGTTTGCTGGAAATTGTGTTTCGGGGCCCATCCCAGGCCATGGATCTTGGCAGAGTCCAGGAAATAGCCGCGGTCGTGGCCGGTGCGGTCCTCGACGAAGCGTATGAGAGAACGCGGCTTTTCTAGCAGGTCGAGAATAAGCTCAGCGACCTCCAGGTTCGGACGCTGGTTGTCCGCGCCAATGTTGTACGCCTCGCCGGGCTCGCCTTCATGCAGAAGCAGGTCCAGAGCCTCACAGTGATCTTCGACAAATAGACGATCGCGCACTTGCTGGCCGTCTCCGTAGATCGGGATCGGCTGGTCGTTCAGCGCGTTGGTCGTGCATAACGGTACGAACTTCTCGATGTGCTGGCGCGGGCCCACGTTGTTCGCCGGCCGGGCCACGATGATCGGCAGGCCGTAAGTCTCAATGTACGCCCGGCATTGCATTTCGCCTCCAGCTTTGCTCGCAGAATACGGGCTACGTGGGTTGAAGGGATCGGTCTCGACCGATGGCGTATCTTCAGGCAGTACCTCACCGTATACCTCGTCGGTCGAGATGTGGAGGACACGCCGAAGGCGGCGGGTCTGGCGCGCGGCCTCGAGCAGCGTGTAGGTGCCGAATACGTCGGTCTGAATGAACGAGCCGGGCTCCATAAGCGAGCGGTCCACATGCGATTCCGCTGCGAAGTGCACGACGTAATCAGCGTCCTGCACCAGGTCCTTGACGAGATGGGCATCACAAATATCGCCGTGGACAAACCGATAACGCTCGTCGCCTTCTATGTCGCGAAGGTTCGCCGGGTTTCCTGCGTACGTCAGCTTATCTAGGTTGATGACCCGGGCGTCCGGCCGCTCCCGTAGCAGCCGGAGGATGAAGTTGCTGCCGATAAAGCCGCTGCCGCCGGTGACGAGGTAAGTTGCCATCGCTCTATCCGTCCGGCATTTCGATGCGGCTGTGGTCGCCGAGGGTAAGGCTGTAGACGCCACCCGCACTATGGCCGCCCTGGAGCTCAACAAAGCGGCCAATCATGCTTTTCGCCACTGGCCAGTGAAGGTGCTCAAGGCGGCTGTCTTCCATGACGATACTGTCTTCGATGCGGCAGCCGACGATCCGGCAGCGCGCGTCGATGGAACTGTTCGGGCCGATATAGGAGTTGACGATGGCCGTGTCGCGCCCGATTATCAGAGGGCCCCTCAATACGCTGTCCTCAACTGTAGCGCCGCTTTCAATGACTACCGGCGCGTGGATACGGGATTTCTCGTCGATGGATCCGTCGCAGCGTGGCTCCATTGCCCCTAATACCATCCGGTTGGCGTTCAGCATGTCGTCCATCTTGCCGGTATCAATCCAATAGCGATCCATCACCTCGGCGTCAACGGTAAGACCGCGGTCGAGCAGGCCCTGGATTGCGTCGGTAATTTCAAGCTCGCCGCGCCATGAAGGGGAAAGTCCCTCGATCACATCGTGAACCCCTCGGTCGAACATATAGATACCGACTACGGCTAGATTGCTCGCTGGCTTACGTGGCTTCTCGACTATTCGAGTGACTCTTTCCCCGGACATTTCAGCGATACCAAAGGCCTCCGGGTTTGGCACGGGATGCAGCAAGATTTGCGAGCAACTGCCGTTAGCCCTGAATCTTTCAACGTAAGACTGAATGCCGCCCATGACGACGTTATCGCCGAGATAAAGCACGAACGGCGAGTCGCCCAAGAAATCTCGCGCGGTCGCCACGGCGTGAGCGATCCCCAACGGAGCATCTTGTCGGATGAACGTCGTCGTGGCTCCAAACTGCGATCCATCACCGATCGCCGCCGCCACCTGCTCGCCCGTATCACCGACAACGATACCAATGTCCGTGATTCCTGCGTCAACGAGTTGCTCGATCGTATAGAAGATGACCGGCTTATTTGCGATAGGGACGAGCTGCTTGGCGTTCGTGTAGGTAAATGGCCGGAGGCGGCTCCCTTTCCCGCCGCTGAGGACAAGCCCCTTTAGCGAGCCATCGCTTCGGCCGGTAACCGCCGCGCCCTCCCGCTTGCTCGTCAGCGTAATGGTCGTAGCCATGCTTTGTTTACAGAAACGGCCTTCGCGGCTGCCGGTTACTGGTCTGATGGCGCAGAGCTTTGAGCTCGGCCGGCAGACGTCCTATCTTGCCCGGGTGAATCAGGAAATAACGCGGGCCGTAAATGAAAATGTGCACGAGGACAGCAACTACTCGATGAACCCGTGTCCCGCGTTTGCGCACGAACATTAGCGCATTGCGGCGATACAGAAAATAATACTCGTTTGTGGGCGATTGAACGCGCGCGGCCTTGTGCCAGATCCTCGCGTCCGGGATGTAATAGCAGCGGAGCCCCTCGGCGCGCGCACGCGCGCACCAGTCCGTTTCTTCCCAGTAGGCGAAGTAGTCCTCGTCGAGGAATCCGACGATATCGAGCGCCCGGCGAGGTATCAACATGCACACGCCGTCCGCGTAGTCACGCGTGGCAACGCGGTCGAACTGACCGCGGTCCAACTGGCCCCGGCCGATCTGCTTGGCAGTGGCGGTCCAAATGCTGACACTGCCGCCGGTCGAGTAGATGATTTCGGGATTCGCATAGAAGTAAGCCTTGGGGCAGAAAGCCGCACCATCGTTACGGGACGCGGCAGCCTGAACAAGCGCGGCGAGAAACGCCGGGTCTAGCGTCGTGTCGTTGTTCAGCAGGAGGACGAACTGGGCGCCATCATTGAGTGCGTAGCGGATGCCGAGATTGGCGCCCGCGGCGAAGCCAATATTGGCCTCGCTCTCGATTACATGAATGGAGTCCTGAAACTCATCCCGCAGCGCCGCCGCCTCACGTCCCTCCGAGCCGTTATCTACGACGACAGTGCGTCGATTCGAGTATGTCACCCCCCGAAGACTGTGGAGGCACTCGCGGGTATCTTCCAGGCCGTTCCAGTTGAGGATAACGATGCTTACGAGCGGTTCTGTGTTCAGCAATGGAAACCTTCGAGCTCGAGGGAATGCAGGCCGCTAAAGCCATAGTCTGGTTGGACGCGAGCGATGCGTCAACTTTCAAGCGAGGCGTCAGCGCTACTAGCCGCGCTATCGCCCGTCAGCTTCGGCAGCACCCGCAGGCTGAGCCTGTCAGACACGGCGCTTGTGATTGAGAGTGCCCAGCCGGCGAAGAGAAGATAGAAGGCGTTCCCCAGAATGCCCGAGGCGGACTCCGAGACGCACGAGACAATGAACAGTCCCAGCATCGCCCCCGCGAGCACCAGTGGAATGTCCGACCAGATGCCGCTGCGATTCCAGGCAGCGGCCACAAGGCCGGCGATGACGGCCACGAAGAAAGCGCAGTATAGAACGAACCCAGTTATTCCCAGCTGAGCGGAGATGACCCCGAGGGTGCTCTCATTCGTGGAGCCGGGTGTTCCGCTCCAGTTCCCCGTCGCACCAAGACCTCGGCCAAGCGGTTTTGTGAGCATCTCTTCCAGGCCGCTGGTGAGGCCACGCAAATGCTTCGATGCCGCGTCCGCGGTGCTGCCGGGTGGGTGTACACCGATCTCTTGTAGAGGACCGGCGCTATCCGCCGACGGCGGCTGCGGACCGCCCGCAGATGCGGGTTCGTCCGAAAGCCCGGAAACCGCTCGCGTCGCTAGTGCATCGCGAACCGTTCCCGCTGCGGGAAGATTGTCGAACGAGGTAACGGCCGCGCCCAAGCCCATTAAGACGAGTAGGGGGGCAAGCAGAAAAGGCAGCGGGACACTAACTGTCCAGCCGGGCCGCCGAATCCAGCGCAGACCCAGGACGAACGCCGTTGCGGCAACGAAGGTGACCAGGCCTCCACGGCTGAGTGTCGCCATGGCGGCGATTCCCAACGCGACGATCGCCGCCGCGATTGCGCTTTTAAGAAGTGGGCCCCCTCTATTCCATGCGAGGTCCGGCACAAAGACGATAAGCAGCAGGGCCAGCGCGAGCAGACCGCTTAGCGTCGTTGGTTCCAGGTACGTGGAGACGAGGCGCCGGACGGGCTCTTGCAGCGGCAAGGCGATGAAAATACCATCGGGAACGCCTCTGTAGATGACAGTCCAGTTTTGCGGCAGAAGGCCGGACTCAACCTGCTTTCCGTAGAAAGTCGTGGCGTCGACCGTGTCGCGCCAAAAGGAGATGTCGAGAATGAATCGCTCGACGAGTCCGAAGACGGCTACGCCAACCGCAATCGCAACGAACATTCGCATACTGTCCACCACCTGCTCCTTCCGAGCGATAAGTAGCCGGCCGCCGGCGTAGAGGAGCAACGGAGCGGCAAACCGTCTCAGGTAGGTGAGTTCGGGTGTCGATGTGTGCGGATCGCTGATAAAGACGACGGCTAACCAGCCAAGAAACGCTATTGCGACGACGTCCGCGGCGAACAGAGCTGGAATCGCTCGTTCGCCACGCAGGTGACGGACCGCCACCGTGATGGCGCCAACCGTGACCAATATCAGGTAAAAGCCCTCTTTGTAAGTGAGGAGCAGCCGGACAAGATCGGCGCTGATGTCTGGCGCCAGCAAGGCCACAACGATCCGTTGCAAAGCAAACCAGATGATGATAACGCCGATAAATAACGCCGGCGTGCGGAACGTCGCCGAGGCAACAGCAAACAGCAGTACTAGGTCGGCTATAAGCAGAAACCAGAAGAAGGGCGTCACCTCCTGGATCACGAGCGCGCCAAGAAGAAGCGGACCGATCCCCATTAGCGCGAGCAGGAACGCGTTCAGCGGCCAGGGCGGGCCGGGAAGAGGGTGTTCGTCCGCCATCCACACGCCGACCCGGGAGAGCGCGCGTAGGGCAGTATTGGATGCAAGCACAACGTCAGCCTTGGCGATCGGAGGAGTCATAGAGGTAGATCGCCGGGCTAGTTACCAACGGCTGTAGTTTCCGGAAAATGGCGGCAAGAATCAAGTGGCTCTATAATTGGCGCGAATAGATGAGTGACGGCCTGAAATATCAAGCGCACGTCGATCTCTCCCGGAAGAATAACTCTCACACACAACTCGTAGTTTTGACCGGCCGGGACAAGAAGGTTCTGGAAGTAGGCCCAGCGACCGGTTATATCACCAGGGCGCTCAGCGAACGCGGCTGTCGAGTCAGTTGCATCGAGAGTGATCCTGACGCTGCAGCCGTTGCCTCCAGTTTCTGCGAGCGGATGATCGTAGGCAACATCGAAGAAGTGGATCTATCCGCGACATTCGAAGAAGACAGATTCGATGTCGTTATGTTTGGCGATGTCCTTGAGCATCTGCTCGACCCGGAGACAGTGCTCCGCAAAGTCCACTTGCTACTTAATCCGGGTGGCTACGTGTTGGCGTCCATACCGAATATTGCGCATGCGAGTATCGTGTTGAATTTGATCGCCGGAGAGTTCCAGTACACAGACCTGGGATTGCTCGACAAGACGCACTTGCGCCTTTTTACGCGATCGTCCGTCGAGAAGCTGTTCCGGGAAACCGGGTACCGAATTACGCTTTGGCGTCGAATCTTGCTAGACCCGTTTGAGACCGAAGTCGCCGTGAACAAAGAATCGTACCCGGCACACATCCTGGACGCCATTCGGCAAGGCCCCGAATCTAGCACCTATCAATTCATCGTGAAGGCATATCCGGTCAATCGTCGCTCCAATCATAGCCTGAACGGACGGCAACACTTCAGCTCAGATCAACGCAACTCTCCTGTCGTGGGGGCACTCTGGCAAACGCAAGAGATCATTTCGAGACTCGGCGAGGCGGAAGCGGCGCTAACGGAGAGGGAGTCGACAATTACGGCGGTGAGGCGTCAGCTGCGCGAGGAAGAGCAGGAAACGGCCCGGCTTGCGGGAGTCGTGGCTAACCACGAAGCCACTATCGGGGCCTTGAGTGGGGAGCTGAGTACGATACAAGGTTCGATCGGATATCAACTGCTTCTCCGGGGCCGCCGGCTGATCAGGCCGCCGATTCGCTGGGTAGCGCCGGCGGCAAGCCGAAGGCGTCGTGCTTTACTCGCTGCGAGACACGGCCTGAAGACAGCATTAAGCAGAGGCGGGCGGCGGGCCCTGCGAAAGGCGGTGCGGTTTTGGGAATGGCCGGACGTCGCGCGCAACTTTTCGCGCGGCTCGCTGAGCAGCCTGGACGTCGATGCGCGCTACGAAATCTGGCTTCGTGATAACGCGATCACTGAAGCAAAGGCCCGTGGGATCAAGAAGGCGGCTGCCGGCCTGAACTATCGTCCCAGGATCAGTATCGTCGTGCCCGTATACAACCCAGAGCCTAGCTGGCTGCGAGATGCTATTGACTCGGTACGCGGCCAGCTCTACGACAACTGGCAACTGTGTATCGCTGATGACGCTTCCACTAAACCAGGCGTCCGCGAACTACTGATCGAGTACGAGCAAGACGCGCGCATCAACGTGGTTTACCAGGGCAAGAACCAAGGAATTTCGGCAGCTTCCAACGCAGCGCTGGCACTTGCCGATGGCGAGTATGTCGGCTTGCTGGACCATGACGACGAGCTGACTCCAGACGCCCTGTATGAAGTCGTCAAGCTGCTCAATGAACGTCAGTATGACTTCATCTATTCCGATGAAGACAAGCGTGACCCGAGCGGCCGCCGGGTCGCCCCGTTCTTCAAGCCTGACTGGTCGCCTGATCTGGAATACAGCTCGAATTACGTTACTCACTTTTCCGTCTACCGCCGGAAACTTGTGCAAGAAGTTGGAGGCTTCCGCAAAGAATTCGATGGCAGTCAGGACTATGATCTGGCCTTACGCGTCACGGAGCGCACCCATGACGTCGGGCACGTAAGAAAGGTGCTCTATACCTGGCGCATGGTGCCCGGGTCGGCGGCCGCAAGCTCGGAGGCCAAGCCCTACGCCTACGAAGCGGCCAAGAAAGCACTAACTGAATCACTCGAGCGCCGGGGAGTTGACGGATGGGTGGAAGAGGGTAAGACGATGGGCTGGTACAGAATCCGATACAGGGTGCCGGCTCAAGCACTTGTTTCTACCATTATTCCCACTCGTGATCGAGCGGACTTACTTGCGAGGTGCCTGGCGAAATTACGAAAAAGCAGCTACAAGCAGATAGAGATCATCGTCGTCGACAATGGAAGCGTGGAGGAGGCGACGCGCGCGCTTCTCCGTTCTCAAGACTTAACGGTCGTGCGGGATGATGGCGACTTTAACTTCTCGAGGCTGATTAATATCGGTGCGAATAGCGCCAAAGGCGATTACCTGCTACTCCTGAACAACGACATCGAGGCGATCAACGAGGACTGGATCGAGGCCATGCTTGAACACGCCCAGCGGCCCGAGGTGGGTGTCGTTGGCGCACGTTTGCTCTACCCAAGCGGTAGACCGCAACACGAGGGCGTGGCTCTCGGCATCGGCGGCACTTTTGCGGGACACGTCGACTGGAGAAACTACCTGGGGTTTATGCGCTCCTTTACCATCATGAGAGCGCTTCCCGAGGCGACAATCACCCTCCCGAGGATGAAATCCGCGCGCGCAAGCGATGGGGTCACCTCACGGATCCGTACTATAGTGACGCGCTAGACGAAATCTTGGAACCTTGGGTTTACGGACCGGACTACGCTGCTACGGAGTCTCGTCGCGGCTAAGGATCCCGAAGAATTAACGCAAAGACAAGGCGTACGCAGCGCTGACGACGGCGGCGAATCCGCAATTGATCATCCCGCCGCAACGAAACCAACAATGGTGGGAGCGGGAATCAGAGACGGGCGCCCTCGAGCCGATAAAGGGTCGCTCAATCCTTCAGTGGGACTGCATAACAGTGCGGATGGAAGGGAGGCATCCTTCTGGTCCAGCAGATGGCTGCACCTCGCCTCTCTCGCGTTGCTCTTTATCGGCTTCGCCACCGCCTATAACGTCCGGGTCCCGCTATACGAAGTGCCCGATGAGGAGGCGCACATCGGATACGTGGACCACATTCTGCGCACTGGCAGGCTTCCAGCAATCACAGATACTTACGAAGCGGCAGGAGCTCCGCTCTATCATGCGAGCGGCGCAGGCGTTCTCAAGCTGCTTGGCCTCTCCCCGCCGCTGATCGCGCTTCCGCGGAATCCTCAGTTTCCCGGCTTGGTTCCCGGCCAGATGAACCAGTACCTCCATACTCCAGCTGAGGACCATCTTCCTTTCCGGGGCCCCCTCCTCAGCATTCACGTGTTGCGTGTCATTTCGACTCTCTTCGGGGTCGGCACAGTCTTGTTCGTCTACCTGATTGCGCGACTCCTCTTCCCTGACCGCCCGCTTTTGGCATGGTCCGCCGGAGCGAATACCGCGCTGTTGCCGCAATTTGCGTTGGTTGGAGGCTCTGTCATGAATGACACCGCCGTAGCGTTCTTCGCAGCTGCCGCTATCTACTTCAGTTTTCGCTTCATGAAGGAGGCGTCCGCCAGATGGCTATTGGCGGCGGCAGGGAGCCTGTCTCTCGGTTTTTTGACTGAAGGCTCGATGATTGTGGTAGCTCCTGTTTGTGCTTCGGCTGTATTTTTCTTTTCTCCCTTGTCATGGCGGCGGCGCGCGACCGCCGTCGCGCTCCTCGCGGCCGCCCCGGTCGTAATCGCGGGGTGGTTCTACCTGGATCAGCTGCTCACGTACGGGGAGGTTTTTGCGGCCGACGCCATGAGGACTTGTCCGGGATGTTCGCAGTCGCCGCTTGGCCCCGGGCTGCCCCTCGGTGATCCTCATTACAGGGGTCACTTTCAGTCACTGCTGGACCGCTCTTACTGGTTCGCTGGCGGTCTCCTCAACGTCTTTGTTGTCGACGCCATGTATCAGTTCCTGGATATTCTGGCGGGCACGGCGGTGGGGGGTTTAGTTCTGATCGCTGTACGCAAAAACTTGTCTTCGTTGCAGCGGCAGGGCCTTCTGTTGCTCGGCGCGCTGCTTCTCCTGGCGCTCCTTGAAGTCCTCTTCGTTAGCGTGAGGATCAGTTATCAGCCACAGGGGCGCTATCTGTTTGTCGCCCAGCCGGCAATCGCGCTTCTGTTCGCGATTGGATTCGCGGCTCTGTTCCAACGCGACCCGCAGAGAGACCACGTTGCCGCGCTTCTTTTGCCGGTAATACTTTTGGGGCTGAACGTGGGAATTCTTACGCTGACGCTACCGACGGTCTACTGAACGAGCACGTTTGTAACCGCAGCTTCAGCCGTGGCTTCTTCCGCGCGGGCGAGTTGCCAGTAACGCTCAACGATTTCAGCCGGCCTGCCTTCTTCAATCAGATGCCCGCCGCTGAGCAACAGCGCGCGCTGGCAGAATTCCCGGATCATATCGAGGTTGTGGCTGACAATTACGATGGTGACACCCTGCCGGTGCATCTCACGGATCTTCACCATACACTTTTCGGCGAATACGGCATCGCCCACTGCCAGCACCTCGTCCACGAGCAGGATGTCAGGATCGCTGTGGACAGCGACCGAGAAGCCGAGGCGCATGTACATCCCTGAGGAATAGCGCTTGACGGGGGTACCCATAAACTCGTGCAGCTCGGCGAACTCCACGATCTCGTCGAAGCGGGCGCGGATGGCGCGGTTGGACATCCCAAGTATGGAGGCGTTGAGGTATACGTTCTCGCGGCCTGTTAGGTCGGGGTGAAAACCGGCGCCGAGCTCGATAAGGGGCGAGACACGGCCGTGCACGTGCACCTCACCAGCGCTGGGGGCCATCACGCCCGCAATGAGCTTAAGACAGGTGCTCTTGCCGCTGCCGTTTCTGCCCACGATCCCGACGGTCTCGCCTCTCCCGACGCTGAAATTAACATCGCGAAGGGCGTGAAAGGGGTCGGACCAGCCGTTCCCCTTCAGCAACGCCGGGATGAATTCACGCAGCGAGCGGCCCTCCTCCAGCATGAAGCGCTTGCTGACGCCCAGAAACTCGATGACGCGATTATCAAATTCGGTCGGCAAAGCCCGGCTCCATCTTCTTGAACAGGTAGTAGCCGATGAGCAGCGTGGCCAGAGAGATGCCGAGGCCGAGAAACATTTTCCCGAAGTCGGGGCTTTCGCCCTGAAGAAGAACGCGCCGGTAGGCGTTAATGAAGAGCGAGAGCGGGTTGAGGTCGAAGAATGTCTGGTACTTGCTTGGCACGATATCGATTGGGTAGAGGATCGGGGTGACGTAGAACCAGAGCGTGAGGGCGACGCCGACTAGGTAGCGGACGTCGTGGAAGAAGAGGTTGAGCGCTGCTAGCGGGAGCGTGAGCCCGAGAGTGAATAAGAACTGGATGAGGAATAATAGCGGAACCCAGAGGACGGTTTCCGTCGGCGTGTGCCCATAGTAGACCATCAGCCCTACTAGGATCACCGAGGCGAACAACAGATCTACCACCTTGGTGACGATAGCGGAGGCCGGCAGGATCTCGCGCGGAAAGTACACCTTGGTCACCAGGTTGGCTGCGCCGACGACGCTGTCGGTTCCCGATGAGAGCGAGCTGGAGAAAAAATTCCACGGCAAGAGCCCCACGAACAGAAAGAGCGCGAACGGCGCTCCCGGCGACTCGATACGAATGATCGTCGAGAAGACAAATGTCATGATGAGCATCTGCGCGAGCGGCATTACGAGCGCCCAGGCGTAGCCGAGAATCGACTGCTTGTACTGACCACGCAGATGGCGCACGGTCATGTTCCAGAGCAGCTCGCGCCGGTGCCAGAGGTTGGCGAGGGAGATAATGTAGTCGGGGAGGCGTGGTGCGGTACCGATATGATCCCGACCCGCCACTCTGATGGCTCGTCTCATTCTGATTATCTTTAAACGTCTAAGCAGGTGTGCTGGTAACGCTAAGGCCGGTGGCTTCTGTGATTGTATTAGGCGTGTATACGGCAAGCAAGGACAGTCGTCCGTTGGCGCCCAAGTGTCGAATGTCAATGCGTGAAACTGCGACCGCAGCTGCGGCGCCGGGAAAAGGCGAGACACGGGCAGACTCCGAATAAGGACAAGGTCTCCCAGCTACGAAATGGGGGCCAAGGTGAGTCGGGCAGCTGGAACCTAGAGTTTCGAACCCGCCGCATTCAACCGCTCTGCCACGACTCCGCAATACGATTTTTACCTGATAAAATCGAAACGTGACCGGCGACAAGTCTATCTCTGCACCCCGACTGCGCTGGTCCGTGGATGAAGTCATGACCTTTCGCGGGGTGGTGTGGATTTCCGGTTGGGTTTTCCATCCCGATATCTCCGTAGCCGGTCTCCAGTTGCAGGCGCCGGATGGCACGATTGTTGAACTAGATGGGTATGGCATTCCCAGCCCCGACGTAGTCGACCATCACGGCGAGGCCGCCGCCAATTCCCGCTTCCGTTGTCGGCTGTTGATGGATGATTCGGATTCGGTCATGGATTCACGGATATATGCTGTACTGTCTGATGGTACGCGTCATGAGCTCGAGGACCACCGCCAACGGAGAATGGATGCAGACGTGTATCACCGGCTGAACTCGCGATTTTCCGAGGAGTTGAAGGCCTTGCCGGGCGGACGCGTTCTCGAGATCGGCTCCAGGGATCGCTCCGGGGTCGTACGTCGTGGTTTGGTACCGAGCCATTTGGAGTATCTCGGCCTAGACATCATGCCTGGGGATAACGTGGATATCGTCGCCGATGTTCATGAATTGACGAAGGCGGTTCCCGCACACAGCGTAGAGGCAGTGTTGGGATATTCGGTCTTCGAACACCTGCTCATGCCCTGGAAGGCGGTAATCGAAATAAACCACGTGCTGAAGATGGGTGGGCTCGTCATGCTGACTACTCACCAGACGTGGCCCGTGCATGAAGCCCCGTGGGATTTCTGGCGCTATTCGGACTCGGCTTGGCACGCCCTCTTCAACAGGTTCACCGGCTTTGAGGTCGT
>VBEJ01000093.1 GCA_005882985.1 Chloroflexota bacterium | reverse complement strand
CTACGTTCCGGCTGACTATCGGCGAGCTGGTCGTGTTTCTCGATGCGTACATGGACCGCGTGCCGGCGGCGCCGCCGGTGGGGATGCGGACGGCAGAGGTAACGGAGGCGGAGTTCGTGCTCGTCGGGCATTCGCACTTTGATCATTTGGCGGGGGCGGAAGTGATTGCGTTGAACACGGGCGCAACGATCATCGGGTCGAACGAGAGCTGCCGGGTGATGCACGAGCGGGGCGTGCCGAAGGGACAACTACTGCCTTCGCAGGGCGGCGAGCGGCACAGATTGGCCGACGGGGTGACAGTATCTGTGTTCCCGAGCCTGCATGCATGCACATGGATCCTCACGGAGTCGAATTCGGGCGAAGAGGACCACGGGCACATGGGGCTGACAGAGGACGAGCGGGTGGCGGTCCCGGGTGGGCTGGTCGAGCGCATACGGGCGGTGGCGTCCGGTGGAAGCGAGGAAGGGAGAACGATTCTCGAACACATCCAGTCGTGTGCCGGGAGCTTGAGCGACGGGGGGCCACTTGTGTATCTGATCGAGACGCCGGCAGGGGCGATCTTCTACCAGGACACGTCGGGCTGCTGGACCGGCGTGCTCGCGAATATCCCAGCGGATGCTGCGATCCTCGCAGCCTCCGGACGCGCGAACGTTGACGGAGAGCCCGTGCAAGGCTCGATGGCGCAGTTTCTGACAATGGAAGCAAAGACATTGGGTGCAACGAAGGTGGTGCTCGGGCATCACGACAACTGGATGCCGCCGGTCACCCGGGGAGGCTTCGACGTGGCGCCGGTGAGGGAGGAGTTGGCGAGGTACGCGCCCCTCGCTTCGCTGATCGAGGCGAGCTACCTGGAGCCGATCGTTCTCTTCGAGTGACTCGATTCTCCGTGACGTCAGTCTCTCCCGTAGACGAGCTGGTTGCGGGAATCCGCTCGACGATCGAATCTGCCGCGACGCGACCGCCGACCCCGGACCGCAAGTTCAACAAGGATGACGAGTTCGTTGCGTACGGGCTCAACGTGCCAGCGTGGCGGAGAATCATGCGTGAATTCCGGCCGCGGCTGCGCGCGCTGCCGCTGAACGAGCGGCTGGACCTCGCGGAGGCGCTGTTCGCGGAAGGAGAAGGCTGGCTCGGTCACAGCGCAATCTACGTGCTAGCCCTGAGTGTCGGGGAACTTGGTTCTCAACACTTCGAGCGGCTCGACCGGATGGCGGGGCGCTTCACCGGCTGGTCGCACGTGGATGACGTTTGCATCGCGGTCATCCAGCCGCTGCTGAGAGCGCATCGCTCGGAGACCCTGGCGCTGCTCGAGCGCTGGAACGGCTCGGCGAACCGCTGGAAGCGGCGAGCGAGCGTCGTGGCGTTCGTGCGGAAAATTGGAGAGTCGGGCGAGTTCACGGAGGACGCGCTGCGGCTGTGTGAGAACCTGGCGTTCGACCGCCAGGACCTCGTGCGGAAGGGAGTCGGCTGGGCGCTAAAGGACCTAATGCGCGGAGACCGCGAGCGGGTGCTGGAGTACGTGAAGGAGCTCCGCAGGCGCGGCGTTTCATCGACCGTTACGCTGTATGCGATTCGCGATCTCGATGGGCGCGAGCGGCAGGAAGTGCTGGCGGTGAGGCCGAACCGGACCGTAGTCTAGGCCGACTTGATGCCTGGCGTTCTCCGGCGATGGCTGCGCGCAGAGCTGGGAGGACTTCGGATGCCACCCGCCGGCACTCTTCTTCGTGAGGGAAGCCGGAGAGGATGAACTCGTCGATGCCGAGACGCCAGTAGGCAAGCAATTCGCTCGCGACCTGCTCCGGGTCGCCGACGATGGCCGTCCCCAGGTTCACCCTTACCTTCGAGATGCCGTTCCAGAGCCGGGGCGCGCGCTCTCTCAACTGTTGACGCAACTGCGCCTGCTGCCCGACCATCGGCGTGCCCTCAAAAGCGGCGCGGCGTTGCGCGATGACGCGTTCATCGGCGCGAGACACGAGCTCCTCCGCCGCGTCCCAGGCCTCCCGTTCGCTGGGGCGCACGATCAGGTGAGTGCGCAACCCGAAGGCGGCGGGCCGGCCGGCGGAGTTGAACGCAGCTCGGGCGCGCGCCAGCAGCTTCTCGGTTTCCTGCAGCGGCTGGATCCAGGCGAGATAGACATCCGCACCGCGGGCGGCGAACTCTAGCGCCCGCGGAGATGCGCCTCCTACGTAGAACCGCGGTCCCTGGCCGATCGGCCCTGGAGAGACGATCGCGCCCCGCAGGCGGATGGTGCTCCCTTCAAAGAAGACGGGGTCGGGCTTGGCCCAGAGAGCGCGGAGGGCGGCGATGAACTCCTCCGCCCGATCGTAGCGGCGGTCGTGATCGATCTGCTCGCCGAGGCGCTCGAGGTCGCCCTGGATTCCGCCGGGCACGACGTTGAGGTCAATGCGGCCGCCGCTTATCTGATCAAGAGCGGCCGCCATCTGGGCGAAGAGCCCTGTGGAGATGAACCCGGGCCGGACCGCGACGAGAAAACGGATGCGGCTTGTGACCGCCGCCAGTGCAGTGACTGTCGTCCAGGTCTCGGCGAGGGGAGCGCTTTCCTCGAAGAGGCCGTTGCTGAACCGCGTGGGGATGAGTAGGGAGTAGTAACCGAGCTGCTCGGCTGTCTCCACCACCGTACGTAGATAGTCGAACGCGGGCGGCCGTTCGGCGCGGAACGTTCCGATGTGGGCGCCGTCACCGTCGATTGGGATGAACCAGTCGAACCTTGGCTCGGGCCGGGGCGCTTCGGCTTTCGTCGACATTTCGCGGTAATGAGCTTAGCAGGCCGCTCCGACTGGCTGCTAATCGGTGTGGCAGAACCTTGACGTGAGCGTTAGAATAGGGCTCGCCTGAAGCACGGATTGGAGCGAAATCATGGACTTTCGTGATGCACCCGAAGAAGCAGCTTTTCGCGAGGAGGTGAAGGCGTTTCTCGCCGTGGAGTTCAAGGGCGCCTCGGACGGCGGACTGGAGGCGAGCGGGCCAAACGCCGAGCGGGCGAAGGAAGAAGTATCGCGCGGTGGCGTCGACCGCTTTGGCGCGTATAAGGGGTGGATGAAGAAGCTGGCCGCGAAAGGGTGGACGGCGCCGGCGTGGCCGAAGGAGTACGGCGGCGCGGGGATGACGGTAATGCAGCAGTTCGTGTTCAACGAGGAGATGGCGAAGGCGCGGGCGCCCCGGCCGGGCGGCATTGGCATCGCGTTCGGCGGCCCGACGATCATCGCCTATGGGACCGACGAGCAGAAGCGAGAGCACCTACCGGGCATTCTTTCGGGCGATGCCGTCTGGTGCCAGGGGTTCTCGGAACCCGGGTCGGGGTCGGACCTAGCGTCGCTCCAGACGCGAGCGGAGAAGGACGGCGACGACTACGTCATCAACGGGCAGAAGATCTGGACTTCGGGCGCACAATTTGCGCAGCGGATGATCCTGCTGGCGCGCACGGACCCCAACGCGCCGAAGCACAAGGGCATCTCGTACTTCCTGCTGGATATGAAATCGCCGGGGGTGAGCGTCCGGCCACTGGTGAACATGGCGAATCTTCCGGGCTTCAGCGAGGTGTTCTTCGATAATGTTCGCGTGCCGGCCAAGGATCTGCTCGGTGAGGAGAACCGTGGTTGGTATGTCGCAACCACAACGCTGGACATCGAGCGGTCTTCGATCGGGACATCGATCGCGCAGCAGCAGTCAGTCGATGATCTCATTCGCTTCGCGAAGGAGATGGGCAACGGGAAGGGCGAAAACGGGAACGGCAGGGCGAAGAGCGTGCGCGCGGAGCTGGCCGATCGCTGCATCGAGGCGGAAACGGCGCGGCTGCTTTCGTACCGAGTGATCACATTGCAGAACCGAGGTATGGTACCGAACCACGAGTCGAGTGCGGTGAAACTGTACGCCGCGGAACTCAGCCAGCGAGTCGCGGAGACTGGCATCCGGATTACCGGACTGTACGGCCAGCTAGACCGCGGTCCGTCCGACGAGAAGGATTCGGCGAGCAACCGCTGGGCGCTGAACCGGGGACGGTTCATGCGGTCCTACCTGCAGACGGTGTCCGCCACGATCGCGGGCGGCACCAGCGAAGTGCAGCGGAACATCATCGCCACGCGAGGATTGGGGCTGCCCCGGGACTAGCCGCGCCTATCGGGACGAGCGAGCTGCATGCTTCGACGCGCTCAGCACGAGCGGGTGGTCGCCCACGCGGATTGGGGCTGCCGCGAGATTAGGCTCGTGAGCGTGCATGCTTTGACGGATTCAGCACGAGCGGCTGGTCGCGACGCGCGGACTCGGCTGCCCAGCGACTAGCGTACCCGCCTCCTGACCTCATTTTTGTCGCGATTTCGATAGCTCCAATTGGCAGGCGTTTATGCTCACCGCGCGGCCGCGTTCTACACTCGTAGAGGCAAGCCTATGTCTGGGAGGTGTCACGATGGGAAGAATGCAGCAGACGTTGGAGCGGGCTCAGGATAACGTCCGTAGCGCACGAGGCGCCGTGGGGAACGGAACTACCCGCGAGACGGCGGCCGGGCTCGTCTACCGCCTGGGATCCGGGATCAGGAAGCAATCACGACGGGCGGCGCATGCGACGGAGCGAGCGGGCGACCGGATTGGCGGCCAGCTGGAGCGCAAGGCGGCCGAGATTCGACCTCGACGCTCAGCGATTAAGCGTGTCGGCGGGTATGTCTCAGGGCACCCGAAGCAGACGCTAGCGCTGTTCGGGCTTATGGCGGTAGTGGTCGCACTGATGGCGATGCTGTTGATTGGCCGTCGCTCCGAAGAGGAAGCCGAGTTCGACGGCTACACCATGCCGCCGAGGATCTAGGCGCGGGACGAACGTCGTCAACTGAGGCCACTCGGCTGCTTTGCTGCTTGTGGCGCAAGGCCGTAGCTTAAGGTACCGGGTTACATTCCTACGCTTGGGCGCGACTATTCTCGGGGAAGACCTAAGCCGCGCTGGGCGACGATGTTCCGCTGCACCTCTGACGTGCCGCCCTCGATCGTGTTCGCCACGTTGCGAATGTAGGCGTAGGACATCCGTCCCTTCATCGGCGATAGTCTGCTTCCTCGGGCGAGCGGGCCGTACAGGCCCATGAGGCGGACGCCGGTGTTCGCGATGCGCTGGTTCAGCTCCATCGAGTACAACTTCACGGCAGAGGCCTCGTAATTTGGGATCATGCCCTTCGACTGCATGGAGACGACGCGGGAGGAGAGACTCATTGCTACTTCTGTCTCGAGGTAGCGCTCCGCCAGCTCTGTGCGTAGGGCAGGGTCGGACTTGATGCGGACGACGCCGTCGCTCTGGTTGTCGCGGGCGAACTTGATTAGGTCCTCGACATTCTGCTGCTGGCCGACGGCCGAGCCGATGTTCGAGCGCTCGATGTCGAGCGTGGTCACCGCTTGGTACCAGCCGCGGTGTTCTTCGCCGACGAGGTTTTGGGCGGGGATGCGGACGTTGTCAAAGAAGACCTCGTTGAACTCGTGCGTACCGGCCATGTTCATAAGCGGGCGGACTGTGACGCCGGGCGAGTTCATCGGCACGATGAAGTACGAGAGGCCCTTGTGCTTCGGGACATCGGGGTCGGTGCGCGCGAGGAGGAGCATGTACTGCGACATGTGGGCGAGGGTGGTCCAGATCTTCTGGCCGTTGATGACATAGTCGTCGCCGTCCTTGACCGCGCGGGTCTGGACGGAGGCGAGGTCTGAGCCGGAGCCGGGTTCTGAAAAGCCCTGGCACCACATCTCTTCGCCGGCCAGGATCTTTGGGATGTGCTTCTTCTTCTGCTCCTCGGTACCGTAGATGATGATCGTAGGGCCGATCACGGCAACTGCTAGAGCCCCGATGAAGATTGGGGCAGGGGCGCGCATGCGAGCGGTCTCCATGCTGTAGATGAACTGCTCCATGATGGACATGCCGGCGCCGCCGTATTCTTTCGGCCAGGCCGGCGCGACCCATCCCCTTTCGGCGACCTTCTTACGCCAGGAGAAGAGGTTGCCAGCCTGTTCGAAGAACGAGACATCGCCGCCGCGTAGCTCCTTCGGGCACTCCTTATCGATGAAGTCGTGGACTTCCTGGCGGAATGTTTCTTCTTGGGGGGTGAAGCGAAAGTCCATGATGGCTCCCTTCGGTCGCAGTTATCAGTTGTCGGTGATCAGTCTTTAGTTTCTTGGGAATCGCGGGTCAAGACCCACCACTGCGGCCAAGGCGATGATACGGGCACTTTAACGTGCGCGTCAAGGTTGGCGCACGATAACCCGCTCATCCGATAAGGGTACGCCTAGGGCGAGGCAACGACAGCATTCATTGCGGGACATCTCACAAACTGAAATGACCCTGGCAAGGCCACGCCTCGCTGCCTCGTCCCTACGGGTCACGTTCCAGTGTTCTCGCGTTCTCCTCTTCGCGCTCGGCGGCGGCGAGCAGCGCCTCTTGCACGCTAGAGTCGGACTCGTTCGCGGCCCAGGCGCGGTAGAGGCCGGCGCCGGCGCGCTCTAGCGTGGCTAGCAGCGCCTTCTGCTCGTCAACGGGCTTCTCGGCGAAAAGGGTCGCGAGAACCTCCTGCGGCGTCTGCTTCGCCGGCAAGACGATCTGTGTCTGTGTGACGAGCGCGACGAGGCGGTCTTCGACCGTGACGCGGGTCTGCCAGACGAGTGTCTGCTTGCCGCGATGGAGGGGCACGCACTCTCCGTGAATTGTCTGGCCGGTGCGAGCGGCGGCGAGGAAGTTGGTCTTGGACTCGATGGTGGTCGTCCCGGCGCCCGGCGTCAGGTTCAGGGAGGTGGCGACGCCGCCGAGCGTGTCGGCGAAGGCCATGATCGCGCCGCCGTGCATGATGCCCGGGACGGTGCATAGCTCTTCACGCACGTCGAGCTCTGCGCGTACGCGTTCCGGGGTCACTTCGACGAAGCGCATGCCGAGTGTGTCGGCGAAGAGGCCTTTCAGGCGCTCTTGCATGGCGGTGGCCGCGTTCGTACCGGTGCCGTCCGTCATGTCCCGGCGATGTCGCGGGCGTGCTGGTCGACGTGGGCGATGGCGATCATGGAGACGACGTCCGCGAGCGGGCCGCTAATGCCGCCGGCGGAGCGGATCGGCTGGCTGAGGAGCGACTCGTCCGCCTGCTCGAAGGCGACGATAGTGGTCGCGCGGTTCTTCGCGAATTCGTCGATGAGGTCCGAGACGCTCATGTGGGCTCGCTTCTCCACCTGGCGGGCGTTGTAGTCGTCGATGCCGCCGCGGGCGGGGCGAGATGCAGGCTCTGCGGACGTTTCCTTCGGCGTTTCGGCCGGTTTGGGAGACTGCGCCTCTCGCGCCACGTCGACCAGCCGTGGGTATGACCATTCGATGGAGGCGATGTGGGCGAGGATCTGACGGCCGTTCCAGCCGCTTTCGTAGCGGCCCTGCTCGAAGCTGTCGGGCGGAAGGGCGCGCAGCTTGCTGACGATTCTGTCGCCGCTGGTGCGGAGCTTGTCGAGCAGCTCCTGTTTGGACGCAGGCATGGGTAACCTCCTTCTTGAGGCCCAGTATCTGCCCTCCTACCGCGGAGGATAGCAACCTTCGTGTAAAAGTCAATGGTTGGCAGCAGAGGAGCGTTCTCCTACAATCCCCAGTGGCGAGCGAAGGAGGAGGTCATGTCTGAAGTCCACGAAATCACCGACGGGATCTATCGCATATCGCATTTCGACGGAAATCATGCGCCGGTGGAGTTCACGCAGTTTCTAATCAATGATCAGCGGCCGCTGCTCTTTCATACAGGGGCCAAGGGCCTATTCCCTCAGACCCTTGAAGCCGTCAAGAAAGTGGTCGACCCGGCCTCGCTGTCGTACATCAGCTGGTCGCATCTGGAGTCGGACGAGTGCGGGGCGCTCAACGAGTTTTTGCGCGTCGCGCCGAAAGCCGAGGCCGTTCACGGGCAGATCGGCGTAATGCTGAGCGTGGCGGACTTCTTCGACCGGCCGGTGCGCGGTCTCGGGGACAACGAAGTCTTGGACCTCGGGCAGAAGAAACTGCGGTTCCTTGTCACGCCGCACGTGCCGCACGCATGGGACGCGATTCTGGTGTTCGAGGAGACGACACGCACGCTCTTCTGCAGCGATCTCTTTACTGTTTTCGGAAAGCCAGAGCCGATCACTGAGAGCGACATCATCGAGCAGTCGATGGCTGCGCTGAAGGACCTGCCAGGGTATCTGCCAGTGGGCCCGCACACAGGGGCGGTGTTTGATCGCCTTGTGGGCCTGGAGCCGAAACTGCTCGCTGGGCACCATGGCTCCGCATATAGCGGAAACGCCGTACAAGCGCTCCGGGATCTGCGCGGCGAGCTATTCAAGTTCGCCGGGATGGCCGTTTGAGGTGATCGTTCAGGATCGGGCGAGGAGCCGTCGAAGGTCGAGCCTATACGGATAGCTGAGATGACGGGGAGGACCTACTATGATCATCGGTGC
>VBEJ01000253.1 GCA_005882985.1 Chloroflexota bacterium | reverse complement strand
GCGTCGATCGGCCCTAGGCCGACGATTTCATCCACCACGCGTGACACGATTTGGTCGCGGGTGATGCCACCAACGCCGGGCATCTCACGCCGCAGGAGCGTCTCAGCCGCCTGCTCGACGACTTTGCGGCGCTCATCCGCAGGCATGGCGCTGATCTGGTCCGCATCGAGCTCATCGATGAGCATCTGGTGCATGCGGAAGATAAGCTGCTCCATGTCCTCGTTGTAGCGGCCGGGAGTCGTGCGAGCGGGGCCGGCGGTGGGCCGCAGAGTGGGCGCCTGGGGTCTGCTTGAATGAAAGCTTGTCATCTTGTCACTCCACACTTACTTCAGTTTTGTCTTCAGGGACCGATCCAAGGATGCGGCTAAGAAAGCCGCTCTTTTGCACTTCGCGGGGCTTAGTTGTCTGTTGCTGTCGGCGCACACCGCTGAGGGCGTATGCCATCTCGGTCAGGCTTTCGGACGCCTTGGACTGCGGCTTCGCGACAACCACGGGCATGCCCAGCTGCGTCGCCGCGCTGATGTTTCGGTCGTAAGGCACGTTCCAGAAGACGTCGCGGCCCAGCATCCGGCGAATTTCTTGCGGCTGGACGTTGCTGGCCTCGTTTGTCGAATTGATTACTAGCTTGATCTTGTCCTGGGGAAAGTTCCAGGAGCGCAGCATGTCAATGGCGAGAAGGGTGTCTTTCAGGCTCGCCATATCGACGGTGCAGATGAGGACGACCATCGTGGCCATCTCGAGCGCCCGGGCGACAATGTCGTTGAAGGTGCCCGGGGTATCCAGGATCACGTAGTCATGCGTCTGCATGAGAAGAGTAACGACGCGCTCGATGTGGCCGGCGTGGACGTTGCGCCAGTCGGTGGGCCGGATCGGCGCGGGAAGGATCGTGACGCCGGTGTTATGGGTGTACGTGCATTCTTCGACGATCTCCCGCGTGATGTCTTCCTCCGGCATGGCCAGGTCGGCGATGCTTCGCTCGACCGGGATGTCCATTAGAATCGCGACATCTCCGAACCGAGTGTCGAGGTCAACGACGACGACCGACTGTTTGGTCTTCTGAACGAGCGCGGTCGCGAGGTTGGTCGCAATCGTGGTCTTGCCGATGCCGCCTTTGGCGCCGAACACGGTTACGACCGTGCCGGCGGCGACGGGCTCGTCCGTTTCGCCCGCGAGCCTCGCGCGACGCCTTTCCTCCTGGGCCAGGACCGCGTGAATGGAATTGATTAGCTCTTCTTCCTTCACAGGGCTGACGAGGTAGTCCTTGACCCCCGCCACCATCGCCCTGCGCATCGACCCGGAGCCCTTGATAGAAGAGTGGCCGATGATCGGGGACTGAGGCAGAAGGTCTGCCAGCGCCTCGACTGTTTGCAGGGCGCGGATGAGGGGCTCTTCGATGGCGATTACGACCACATCGGGCTCGCTCTTCTTGGCCAGCGAGACCGCTTCGATGCCGTAGCCGGCCTCACCGAGGACGCTGAACCCCGAGAGAGCCAGCATCTTCTGGACCTCGTCCCGGTTCACCGGCTCGGGGCCAATCACAATCACTCGCGGATTTCGTGCCATCGCCTTCCTTAGCTCCCTTCAGACTCTTGCCGCTTGGCTCCTATTGGCCGAGGGACGAAACACCGAGGACTTTGGCACAGCTCGGAGGCGGGCCGTCCGTTGGCCACTGCGTGCGGTTCCCCAGAGCATTGCCGTCGCCGACACCGCGCGGCGAGACGGACAGGCGGCCGCCGTGGTTGTGCCCGCATACTTCAGCCATGGCCACGATCTCACCCTGTACGGGTGTTACGCCGATGGTCAGGGTCGTGGCCGTCTGGCTGGCTTCCTTCGCCTTGTCGGGATTACTTGTCGTCTCGGCGTTGGGGTTTGTCCTCGTCT
>VBEJ01000276.1 GCA_005882985.1 Chloroflexota bacterium | reverse complement strand
TTAGTAGGGCGACCAGCGTGTTGCGCCCGCGAGGCTCATCCTCGCGCTCGGCGTCTTCTTCAGTGAAGTCGTAAAGCTCGTCCTCGACCACCCGGCCGAGGCCGCGGATGCGGGACCAGAGATCGCGGATGGTGCTATCGGCGGGCATCAGTCGCATGCTTCGACAGGCTCAGCACGAACGGATGACGGACGCCGCGGCCGAGCCCGCGGATCCTGGACCAGGGGTCGCGGACCGGGTTATTTGTCCACGGCATCCTGGCCGGAGTACCGTTCCGGAATGTCAAACCGCCATCGCGGCCACTTCCACCGGCCAGCGGTCATTCCACGGGCGCGCCTGCTCGAAGGCATAGGCCGCCTGGAGGACGAGGTCATCGCGGTGACGTCCGCCAACAATCTGGAGGCCGATCGGCAGGTCGCGGTCGCTGAAGCCGCTGCGCACGCTCATTGCCGGCTGGCCGCTGAGGTTGAACGGCGGCGTGAACGGCACGACGTGGAGCGGGCTCTTGAGCGGCCTGCCGTCGATCTCAGTCGGCCAGTTGCCGCGGGCGTCGATCGCGTCGAAGGGCAGCGTCGGCGTCAGCAGCAGGTCGTACTTCTCGAAGAAGTCCGCGAGCTGGTTGACGAGCCGAGCTCGCGCGCGCTGCGCGTCGCCGTATTTGTCCCAGGTGATCTTCTTCGCTGTCAGCGCGCCGGTGAGGAAAGCGTGGCCGAAGCGGTCACGCTCTTCGGCGAGCTTCTCGTAGATCTGCGCGTAAGTCCCGGTCGAAGAGATGCGTCCCCAGAGGACGCCTAGGTCGTCGAAGATATGGCCGATCTCATCGACCTTGTATCCCATATCCTCGAACGCCCGCACGCCGTCTTCGCAACCGCGCCGGACATCGGGCTCGACGTTGGCATAGCCGAGGTCCGGGCTCCAGGCGATACGCAGGTCCTTCGGCAGCCGGTCAAGGACATCGACGTAAGAGTAGCCGGGGTGTGGTAGCGCATTAGGGTCCGACTCGGAGGTCCCGATCACGCAATCGACGTAGAGCGCCGCGTCGCGGACGGTGCGCACCATCGGCCCGTAGACGCTCGTGTCATTCCAGCCCAGCATCTCGAACGGCCCCATCGGGATGCGCCCAAAGGACACCTTGAGACCGGGCATCCCGCACCATGACGCCGGGATGCGCACGCTGCCACCGCCATCGGAGCCGGTACAAAAGGGCACCTGCCCGCCGGCGACCGCCGCGGACGAGCCGCCGCTCGAGCCGCCGGGCGTGCGCTCGGGGTTCCAGGGGTTGCGTGAGACGCCGAAGAGCAGATTCTTACTGATAGCGGTATACCCGAACTCCGGCGAGTTAGTCTTGCCCATGGCGATCGCTCCTGCGGCCTTCAATCGCTGCACCTGCGTCGAGTCGCCTTTCGGGTAGTGGTCGCGGAAAGGGACCGAGGCGTGTGTCGAAGGGAAGCCCGCGAGATCCTCCAGTTCCTTGACGCCGAACGGCAGCCCCGCCAGCGGCCCTGGGTCCTCGCCCCGTGCGATGCGCGACTCCATCTCGCGAGCCTCGGCGAGGAGCTCGTCGCGGTCGCGCACGCCCGTCCAGGCGTTCAGCACTTCGTTCGTCTCGTCGATGCGGTCGAAGCACGCTTGCATCAGCTCGACGGGGGAGAGCTGCTTCGAGCGGATGCGCTGGGCGAGTTCGTGGGCGGGCGTGAAGTTCAGTTCGAACGGCATCGGCGGTTCTCCTTAGCTCGATGTATGTCGCCGCCCGGATAATACTATATTCTCGCGGGCAGAAAGGTTTATTGAGTGCGCACCTCAGCCGAGCCACCGGGAGAAACCTACGTGCGCTTCGATGTCCGCCGTGGAACGGGACCGCTGGTTTACCTCGCCGTTATCGCATTCGGAGCGCTATTGTGGCTCGCTGGTGGCTTGTCTTGGTGGCCCGTTGTATTTGCAATTGTCTGGCTAGTCCCCGCGGAGCTGTGGTTCCGCTTGCTCAATTACGTGATCGTCCACCCTGAGACGCGCTACGGTCGACACCTTCCCGGCGGCAATCCGGTCGTGTTTCGGTCTGGCCAATTTCAAGGCCCCGTTACTGTATGGGACACACATGTGCAAGTTCGGGAACGTATAATCCCCCTGCCCGCGGTAGCGTCTGTACGCGTCGCGCCGGGTCCTTGTGTCGTGGTCGAGCACTGGGCTCGTGATCCGCACGGCGGACCCGTGATGAGCCCGCGTTCAACGCGAATTCGACACCGCGATGCGGCCGCACTGGCAACGGAGATCGAAGTCCGAACAAGGGCAGCGAAAGGAGCATCGGCATGAAGACTGCTATCGGAGTCGGACTGACGACCGATGAGAATTGGGACGAGTTCTCGGACTACGTGATCGAGGCGGAACGGATGGGCGTGGACAGCGTCTGGTCGGCGGAGGCGTGGGGGCACGACGGTGCGACGCCGCTAGCGTACCTTGCGGCGAAGACCTCTCGCATCAGGCTCGGCAGCGGCATCCTGCAGACGGTCGGGCGGACGCCGGCGAACCTGGCGATGACCGCGATGACTCTGCAGTCGATGTCGGGCGGGCGGTTTCTGCTAGGGCTGGGCGTGAGCGGGCCGCAGGTGGTCGAGGGCTGGCACGGTGTGCGCTACACTCGCCCCATCAAGCGCCTGGCAGAGACGATCGCCGTTGTGCGGCTGCTCAGCAGCGGCGAAAAGTCGCAGTACGAAGGCGAGATTATCCGTTTACCGCTTCCGGGCGGCGAAGGGAAGGCGATCCGCTCGCGCGCCAAACCTCAGCCAAACATCCCGATCTACCTCGCGACGCTCAGCCCGAACTCGCTCGAGCTGACGGGCGAGGTCGCGGACGGCTGGCTCGGCACATCGTTCATGCCTGAGCACGCGGACGTC
>VBEJ01000275.1 GCA_005882985.1 Chloroflexota bacterium | reverse complement strand
GCATCGGGCCCTCCGCATTGAACGGTTCCATGGGGCTTGTTGCGCAGAGAACGATGTCGGTCTTCTCGAAGAGCCCGGCCATCGCTTCGTTCATCTCGACTCGGAACTTCTCGAGGCGGGCGCCGTGCTTGGCACGGTAGGTGGGGGCGGCTCGCATCGCGAAGGCGATCTCGCCGGTGAGGTCCTGCTCGCAGTCGGGCCAGTAGTCCTGGAGGTCAGCGACGAGGGAGGGGAGACCGGCACTGGCCCAGGTGATGCCGCCTTCTGGGACGCTGACCTCGATGTCGACGCGCTTGAGGCCAGCGGCCTCGACCAGGAAGTCTGCAGCTTCGCTCACAACGCGCCGGACTTCAGGGTGGACGACCGCATTGCCGAGGTCCACGGCGACGGCGGTACGGAGGCCTTTGATGCCGCGGCTACCGAGCCCGGCCTCCCAGCCGTCCTGGCGCGGAAGGCTGAAGGCGTCGCGTGGGTCATAGCCCGACGTGATGTCGTACCAGCGGGCGGCGTCGCGGACACTCCGGGCGACCGTTCCCTTGACGGCAGCGAGCTGGCCGAAAGCGGCGCGGGGGCCACGCGGAATGCGGCCGAAGGAACCCTTCATACCAACAAGTCCGCAATAGGAGGCAGGGATGCGGATGCTGCCACCGCCATCACCTGCCGTAGCGGCAGGGACGAGGCCTCCGGCGACGGCCGCCGCGGAGCCACCGGAGGAGCCGGCGGGCGTGCGCTCGAGGTTCCACGGGTTGCGGGTAACGCCGTGGAGTTTGGTGGAGGTGTAGGCGACGAAGCCGAACTCCGAGGTTGCGGCCTTGCCCACGAGGACAGCGCCGGCCGCGCGGAGACGGGCAACGTGGGTTGAGTCCTCTCCAGCGAGGTTTTCCTTGAACACGAGCGACCCGTGGGTGGTAGGCCAGCCCGCCGCGTCCTCCACATCTTTTACGAGGATCGGGACGCCGGCGAGGAGGCCGGGGTCTTCACCACGGCCGATGCTAGCGTCGATCTGCTCGGCCTGGCGGCGCGCGCTCTCGGCGTCGAGCATCGTGAGCGCGTTGAGCTTGGAGTTGCCGATGGCCTCAAGTGAGGCTTCGACGGCGTCGACGGAGCGGATCTCGCGGCGGCGGATAGCGTCGGCGAGGGAGGATGCGTCATCGAGCCAGGGTTCCATCGGGCACCTTCGGTTGGGAGTGTACGTTGGCGTCGGCCGCGCGGCAAGGGCGGCCTTCAAGATCTTGTGCCCTACATATCACATGATCTCTGGTGACACCAGTCTATGGAGCCAACGCTCGGATTCGAACCGAGGACTTGCTGTTTACGAATTAGCACCATACCGTGCGCAGGCGTTCTTAGCCGTCCCCTCCCGTATTTGATCTGTCCGTGGATGTCCGTGATAAACCACCGGTGATTGCCGGCTAGTCAGTCAATTTGTCAGTCAAATGTCTGCCAAAGTTAGGCAGCCGAAGTCTAACAAGGCATACGATGCGAGAGCTAGCGCGAGCCGCTGCCTGACGAGGCAACTGCTCATCTTTCAGCCGTTCGCGGGTGAACGGCTCAGATCCCAAATGAGTGCACCTACCGCTGATTTGAGTGCTGGGGCCCAAGGGCTTTCGCCTTCGTTGTTGCTACCGCTTCTTTCGGTCGTGTAGGCCGCCGATTGAGGTGGGTATGAGTAGCCGCATCAAGCAATGCTGCGGCTGCAGACCGGGCGGCGGCACCGGCACCACCGCGGTCCTTGTCGAGACGCGCCGCCACAGCAGCTCCGTCGTAGAGAAGCGCAAGTTGCCGACCGAGGCTTTTCGGGTTGCGGGCCCCGGAGGCCTTTGCGAGGTCGGTGAACAACGACCTCAGCCACGTACGATACTCCTCCGTCAACGGGCCGATGCACTCGTCGTGTCCTGCTTCGGCACTGGCATTGACGAACCTGCATCCTCGAAATGCTGTTCCGTCGAGCGCGGCCTTCGCGTCGTCAAACATTCCCAGGAGACGTTTCCTGGGCGAGTCGTACCGGGCGAGCACTTGGGCCACGTGTTCGCGGCGGGCGTTCAGGTGTTCTTCGAGGTAGGCGCGAATGAGCCCATCTTTGTTCCCAAAGTGGGAGTAGAGCGAGGCCTTGGCTACACCCGCCTCCTCGATCAGACGATCGATGCCGACGACGTGAACGCCCTCCTCGTAAAAGAGCCTGCCGGCTGCTGCCAAGAGCCGCCGCCGCGGTCCCTCTTCCGCCTCCGGAGGATGTTTTGCTCGGATGTAAAAGAGCCTGCCGGCTGCTGCCAAGAGCCGCCGCCGCGGTCCCTCTTCCGCCTCCGGAGGATGTTTTGCTCGGAT
>VBEJ01000046.1 GCA_005882985.1 Chloroflexota bacterium | reverse complement strand
AACACTTTTGTATCTAAAGGAAGTGAGGCGAAATGCCGCTTGCCCTTATTTTCCTGGGGCTTGTCGGCGCTGTATTCATGGGTGCAGTTGGTGGCTACTACGCTCAAACGCGGCTCAGCCAGAGCCGTGTCGCTACTGCGGAGCGAGGCGCCGCCAAAATTCTCAGCGAAGCCGACAGGCGCCAGAAAGAACTATTACTTGAGGCCAAGGAAGAGGCCATCCGCGTCCGCCAGCAGGCGGAATCTGAGCTACGGGACCGGCGAAAGGAGATCCAGCGCTCAGAGCAGCGGCTAAACCAGAAAGAAGAAAATCTAGACCGCAAACTCGAGGCGCTTGAACAGCGACAACGTAACCTTCAGAACCGAGAGCGAGATCTCGAAGAGGCGCGGTCGTCCCTGGCCACACTCGAGGATGAGCGCCGCGCGGAGCTCGAGCGGCTCTCGAACCTCACAGTAGGCGAAGCGCGAGAGATGCTCCTCGCTCAGATCGAGCGCGAGATCCGCGACGAGGCAAACCGGCGTCTGCGCGAGATCGAGCAAGAGGTGAAAGAGGAAGCGGACGAGAAGGCTCGCAAGATCATCGCCGTCACGATGCAGCGCCTCACCAGCGAAGTCGTCTCGGAGACGACCGTATCTGTCGTGCCCTTGCCGTCGGAAGACATGAAGGGGCGGATCATCGGCAGAGAGGGCCGCAACATTCGCTCGCTGGAGCAGCTCACGGGCGTCGACGTCATCATTGACGATACGCCGGACGCCGTTACTCTTTCAGCGTTTGACCCAGTACGCCGCGAAGTTGCCAAGATTGCGCTCACGAAGCTATTGATGGACGGGCGGATCCATCCCGCACGCATCGAAGAGATGGTGGAGAAGGCACGCAAGGAGGTCGAAGCATCGGTCAAGGAGGCCGGCGAAGCCGCGGCGATGGAGGCCGGCGCGCCCGGGCTGCACCCGGAGATTATCCGGACATTGGGGCGGCTGAAGTACCGTTACAGCTACGGCCAGAACCAGTTGCGACACGCCGTTGAGACGGCCAACCTCGCAGCGATGATCGCCCACGAGCTCGGCGGAAATGTCGATATCGCCAGACGCGGCGGTCTGCTGCACGACCTCGGGAAAGCGATCGACCATGAGGTCGAGGGTACTCACGCGATCCTCGGCGCCGAGCTGGCGCGCCGCTACAGCGTTCACGCCGGCGTGATCCACTGCATCGAGGCCCACCATGAAGAGGTTGAACCCACTTCAGTGGAGGCGCTCATTACGATTGTCGCCGACGCGATCAGCGGCAGCCGGCCGGGCGCGCGGCGGGAGTCTCTGGACCAGTACATCAAACGACTGGAGGCCCTCGAGGCCGTCGCCAACGCCTTCCCTGGAGTCGACAAGTCCTTCGCGATTCAGGCCGGCCGCGAGATCAGAATAATCGTCAAGCCGGAGGAAGTGGACGATCTCGGCGCATCACGGATGGCGAAGGAAATTAGCAGGCGAATTCAAGAGAGTCTGGACTACCCGGGCCAAGTGAAGGTAACGGTTATCCGAGAGCGGCGCTCGGTCGAGTACGCGAAATAGGCGCGAGAACTAGCCGGGAAGCGAGAGGAAACTTCCTCTGAATGTCCTTATCATCGGCGACGTCGTCGGCAAGCTGGGACGCCGCACTGTCAAGGGTCTGCTGCCGGAAATACGCCGTGAACGGGCGATTGACCTCGTAATCGCCAACGGCGAGAACGCCGCGGGCGGAAGAGGTCTCACTCCGCAAACGGCCGAAGAGCTATTCAGCGCAGGCGTGGATATCATCACCTCGGGCAACCACGTTTGGGAGAACCGCGAAATCTACCCGGTCCTCGACAGCGACGCGCCCATCGTAAGGCCCATGAACTATCCCGAAGGGACTCCCGGTCGAGGCATCCACCGCAAGAACGGCGTGGCGGTTGTGAACCTCATGGGACGTACCTTTATGGGGGCACATCTGGATTGCCCCTTCCGGTGTGCCGACCGGGCTCTGGCTGAGATCCATGATTCCCGCATCATCATCGTCGACCTGCACGCGGAAGCAACCAGCGAGAAGATCGCTATGGGGTTTTACCTCGACGGACGCGTCGCTGCTGTTGTCGGCACCCATACCCATGTGCCGACGTCTGACACGCGCGTATTACCGCGGGGAACGGCCTACGTCACGGACCTGGGGATGGTCGGCGCCGTCAATTCCGTACTCGGCATGCAGTATGAACCGGTGCTCGAACGCTTCCTTACCCAACTGCCCAATCGGTTCGGACCAGTCGAGAGCGGACCCGCTGCCTTGAACTCAGTCCTGATCGTAATCGATGACGACACGGGCCGAGCGCACTCCATAGAGCGTCTCGACCGCGAGGTCGCCTGATGCGAAGCCTGGCCGACCTCCATTGTCACAGCACCTTCTCCGACGGGCGCCTGACCCCGACAGAGCTCGTGAATCTCGCTTATGGCAACGGAGTGCGAGTGCTTTCGCTGACAGACCATGACATCGTTGACGGCTTGCCCGAGGCGTTCAGAGCAGCCGAGCGGTACAGCGACTTCACCCTGATTCCCGGCATCGAAATGAGCACAGATGTTCCCGGAAATGAGGTGCACATCCTTGGCCATTTCATCGACTGGCACAATCCGGCTTTCCTCGATAGGCTTAGGCGCCTACAGGAGTCACGTCTCAATCGCGCCCGCCTCATGGTCGAGAAGCTTGGCCAGCTGGGCAAGCCGATTCCCTGGGAGCGAGTCGAATTCTTTGCCGGTGAAGGAGCGGTGGGCCGGCCCCACATCGCGCTGGCCTTGGTGGAAGCGGGACACGTTTCGTCCGTAAACGAGGCGTTCAATATGTATCTAAGCCGGAACGGACCAGCTTACGTGCCCCGTGATCGGCTGGGCCCCGAGGAAGTGATCTCTCTCCTGCTGGACGTGGGTGGGATAGCGACGCTGGCGCACCCCCGAGAGCTCCTTGCCGCAGGCAGTTTGGGGGATCTGCTGACCGTTCTGACAGAGGCGGGACTGAGAGGGATGGAGGTCTACTACCAGGACTACCTTCCCGAAGAGATTGAGACTTTCCGCGAGCTGGCTTCAAAGTACCGCCTTATACCTCTGGGAGGGAGCGATTATCACGGGCTGGGCGGCCCGCAGCAAAGAGAACCCGGCGATATTCCGCTCCCGATAGAACCCGTGCAGAAGCTCCTCGCCCTCGCCGAGGAGCGTGGCGCTCTGGAGCGAGCGCGCATCGCCCACGCTCGGTGAGCACGCCGGTCGCGGGACCCATGCGGTGCGCGCGACACCCCAACGTGGAGACCGGCCTCGCGTGCGGCCGCTGCGAGACTCCGATATGCCCGAAGTGCGCCGTCATGACAGACGTGGGCGCCCGCTGCCCCGACTGCGCTCCGCGTCGTCGTTTGCCGCAGTTCGAGGTCGGGCCGCTTTACCTCCTGCGCGGAGCCGGCGCCGCCGTGGCCGCGGGGGGATCCTTGGGCCTCGCGTGGGGCCTTATCCTGCCGGGTCAGTACGGACTGCTCGGTATTCTGATCGGGGCCGGCCTCGGCTATGGCATCGGCGAGTCGGTCAGCCTCGCCACCAACCGCAAGCTTGCCCCCGCTCTCCAGGTGCTCGCTATATGCGGCGTCGTGCTCGCCTACTTCATCCGCAACTTGATCTGGGCGAACGCCCTTATCGTGACGGATGATCTGTACGGATTCATCGTTGTAGCCACAGCTATGTTTGTAGCGGCCGGGCGACTGCGCTTCTAGCTAGTTCCTCAGGATCGCCGTAATGATGAGGCTGACGACGAGAAAGCCGCCCACCAGCACGATCCGCTTTACTTCGGCTCGCACGTAGCTGTAATCGCGCGAAATATGTCTCACGGCGCTCTCGCCGTGGCTCCCGTCCTTGCCCGGCGAACCGGATGGTCTTGAGGGGGCAACAGGAGTGGCAGGCACGGGAGCAGCGACTGAGACCGCCTCGCCGACCTCGGCCGCGCTCACATCACCATCCGTAGGGAGAGGCTCCACAAAATACGGCTGCGCGCGTTTGCTCTTTCGGCGGCGCGCGGCTGGGGGTCGATACTTTCGAGGCAAGTCTGTCGCTGTCCTTCTCTATGGTCTGAACACAATTATATCCGGATGCCCTCGGCGGGGCGATTCTAAGTTGACCGCCTTCTTAGGCGCCAACTAGAATGATGTAGCCGGGGACGGCCTCTTCGGCGCGCGGCCCCGTGGTGTAGCGGTTAACATGCCACCCTGTCACGGTGGAGATCGTGGGTTCGAATCCCATCGGGGTCGCCAATAAAGAATCATTAGCCGCCGGGTAAAGCGTCCGGCGGCTCTCTTTTTTTCCAACGCGGCTCAGCCGGGTCTCACTTGCTCAACTGCTCCAGCTCTGCGTTCCGTGATACGCATTTGCAAGCGCTCGAATCTGCCCATTTATGTTCGTGAAACTAAGTGCATCCTAAGCTCATGCCCACAAAGCGTAGGACGTAAGGAGTCAAGGAGATGGTGTTCAAAGCATGCGCACGGTGTCGCGGGGACCTTTACCGCGAGGAAGACCTCGGGCAGGCCGAGCTTGTCTGTCTGCAGTGCGGTTTCCGCTTGCCCGCCGCGCCGGTATCAACGCTGGGCCACCTCGCTGTGCAGCCTCGCGTGGTGGGTCGCAACCGGGCAACGCAACCCGTGCGAGCAGCCGCTTAATAGCAAAAGGAGTGTGAAAAGCCATGCCATTTGGTAAGAGAACTGAGACAGACGAAGACGAACGTGGGCGTCATCCGACGGCAGTCCGCGAGCGCGAGTACGTTGAAGAGCCATCACATGCCGCTCGGAACGAAGTAGACGCCGAGGAACAAGTGACGACGGCCACGCCGAGTGCGTGGAGCGTGGCGCGCGGCTGGATCGGCGTCCTGGCGACTTGGATCGGCATCGCGCTGGCCGTTGTGGAAGTCGTTCTCGGCTTCCGGCTGGGCTTTCTGATGGCTAACGCTAACCCGAGCAACGGCTTCGTGGACTTTATCTACGATATCAGCGGTCCGCTCACTGATCCTTTCCAGGGAATCATCTCGAACAGGGGTGTGGACGGCGGCGTATTCGAGCCGGCGTCACTCATCGCGATGCTCGTCTACCTCGTGGCAGGCGCCCTGTTGATCGCGTTTATTCTCGCGATGACGAGCGGGCTGGCGCCTCATGGCGATCGGGTCGTGTCGAGCCGCAGGCGGCACCGTGAAGGTGTCGCGCACGAGGACTAGAAGACGCGGGTGGGCATTTGCCCGGGCAGCGCCGAGACGAAGTTGACGAGACGGCTAGTCTTCTCACGTCTGACCGCGAGGAAGAGCTGGTCACGCGGGCCAAGACGCTAGACGAAGCCGCCCTGTCCTCTATCTTCGATGCGTACTATCCACGCGTCTACAACTACGGCCTGCTCCAGCTACGCGACGCTCAAGGAGCGGAGGATCTAGCCTCCGACGTAATGCTACGCGTCCTCGAGTCGATTTCGCGCTATCACCCGAGAGGAGCGCCCCTCTCGGCCTGGGTGTTCCGGATAGCTCGCAACAGACTCATCGACGTCAGGCGGAGACACGTCAGGCGGCGTGAGGTAGGGCTGATGGATAACGTCATCGCCCCCGCTGGACCACCTCACGCGGCCGTCGAGCGCGCCTTGGACTACCGCGCGATATGCGGGGCGCTCTCGCAATTGACGGAGACGCAAGAACAGGTAATATTGCTCCGCTTCATGAAAGACCTTGATATTGCGACGGTCGCCCGGATACTCGGCCGTAGCCAGAGCGCCGTGAAATCGCTTCAGTTCAGGGCGCTGGCTTCGCTGCGGAGGATCTTAGACAGCAAGGGCCAAACAGAACTGATAGCCAGCGCGGCAAACGGCTCTGCCGTGGCCGTCCTTTAAGCGGGGCCGCTCGCCGATCCCGCCGCGCTTACGGCATCTCCTTCGAGCAGATAACCGATCCCCTGCCGGGTCTTGATAATCGTCGGGTCGGCCGGGTCCGGCTCCAACTTGTGACGCAGCCTCGAGACCCACACGCGAAGGTACTGGACATCATCGCGGTATTCGGGCCCCCACACCTTGCTGAGCAGTTCGGCGTTCATCATCACCTTGCCGGCATTAGCCGCCAGGTGCTGGAGCAGAAGCCACTCCGTACGAGTGAGCGAGATCTGGTCGCCGTTGCGGGTTACGAGCCGGCGGTCAAGGTCTATCTCAACGTCGCCTGCTCGGACCATCCGTTCGGTGCTGCCGGCACCCACACTGCGCCGCAAGACCGCGCGAATGCGGGCACCCAGTTCATCGGGGCTGAACGGCTTGACGATGTAGTCGTCGGCACCCAGTTCCAGACCCCGTACCTTATCGCTATCCGTATCCTTGGCCGTGACGAGGATGATTGGCGCGCTCGACTGTTCGCGTAGCTTCCGCATCACTTCCAGGCCCGTCATTTCCGGCATGACGATGTCGAGAAGCACGATGTCTGGGCGCTGTTCTTCCGCTGTCCGCAGAGCTTCCTCGCCGTCTGCGGCCGTAACTACGCGGAAGCCTTGCTGCGAAAGTTCGAGTTTGATGAGCCGCAGAATGCCCGCCTCATCGTCGACGGCGAGAACCAGTGGTTCAGATGTCACGTTAGACCTCCTTATAGACAGGCAGCGTGATCCCCGCTACCATGCCCCCGCCTTCGCGTGGGCGAGCCCACACACGGCCCGCCTGCGCCTCCATGAGGCGTTTGCACACGGTCAAACCCAGACCAATGCCTGCGGCCTGGCCCGACGTGCGGTCAGAGCGATAGAAGCGTTCGAAAATAGCTTCCGTTTCCTCGGGGGCAATACCGGGCCCACGGTCCAGTATAACGACTTCGGCGTCGTGGCCGTGCATCGAAGCCTCGATCTCAATAGGGCTATCCGGCGGGCTGTACTTGTCTGCATTAGTGAGAAGGTTGCGTAGAACGTGTTCTAGGTAGTGTGGCTCGGCGGCAACGGGCGGCATGCTCTCGTCGATTCTCAGCTCAAGCGTACGGGCCGGTCTCCTCTGCCTGAACGATGATGCCAGCTTACCGACAACACGCTGCGCCAGCACAGGCTCCGTGGCGACCTGCTGCCCCAGTTCGAGCCGCGACAGCACCAGCAGGTTCTCCACCATCCGGAACAGCCGCTCCGACTCTTGCTCGATGTCTTCGAGAAGGCGCGCCTTACTCTCATCATCCAGGCGCTCGCCTCGGGAGCGGAGCACGCGGGTGCCGCCGTAGACAGCGGTAATGGGCGTGCGCAGCTCGTGTGACATCACCCCCAGAAACTCGTCCTTCGCCTCGAGCGCTACCCGCAGCGCGTCCTGTACGCGTTGGGCGTCGTCATACAGACGCGCGTTGTCCAGGGCGAGCGCAGCGCGCCTTGCCAGCTCTTCGGCCAGGGACAGGTCGTCTTGGCCGTATCGCCTGTCCTCCGCGGAGGTGGCGAAGGTCATCGCACCGAAAAGGCGGCCGCGCGCGATCAGCGGCACGACCATGTAGGATTTAAAGTTCAGCCGGCGCAGTATCTCGCGGTGCTCCTCGTTGCGCACAAAGTCGGCGAGGTTTCTGTCCTCGATCCGTTCGACGAGCACAGGTGTCTGCGCGTTCATCATCTCGATGATCGGATGACGCTCGCCGGGGCGTGGAGGGTAGCGCGTGTGCAGTTCCCGGACCAGCGCCTCCTTGGCTGGATCGACATGCGTAACTGCGGAGCGTGGCTCCACTTCGTCTGCCGGGAACATGTGCACGGAGCAGCAATCAGCCAACCACGGCACCGCAAGGCCGGCCACGCGAGAAAGAGTGGTTTCTAGATCGAGCGACGACGATAGGACAGCGTTGGCTTCGGCGAGGAACCAGAGGCGTTGTTGAGCGCTCTCAGCCGCCGCACGCGCGCTCTGCTCGGCTTCGTACAGGCTCGCATTTTCAATAGCGAGCGCAGCACGTCGGGCCAGCTCTTCGGCAAGCGCAAGGTCCTCCTGCTCATAGCGACGCCCCGACTTGGCCGAGACAATCGTCATGGCGCCCAATGATCGGGGGCCCGCTGCCAACGGCACAACCATAGCCGACCGCACGCCCAGCGCCCGGAGCTCTTTGAAATGCCTTTCGTCGCGGGCGGATGCCTTCAGAGTCGCATCAGAGATGTTGTTTATCAGTTCGGAGCGCCGCGATGCAGTTACTCGGAGTACCGGGTGGCCGCTCTTAGGGCCGGGCGTGTAGGTGGGCTCTCGTCTCAAGAACGCCTTTTCTTTGGCCGGATTCACATGGGCGAGGGCCACGCGCCGCACCAGTCCATCTTCGACCATGTCGATCGAGCAGAGATCGCCCAGACCCTTTATGACCAGGCGCGCCAGGTTGTCAAGCGTCTTCTCATACTCGAGCGAAGAAGTGAGGATCGCGCTTGCCTCCGCGAGGAAGGAGAGGCGCCTCTGCGCCGCTTCCGCCTCCTGCTCGGCGCGTTTGCGGGTGGTAATATCCTGCACCACTCCGATGCGGTAGGCCGGTTTGCCCATCGCGTCTCTTACAAGGGAAACGTTCAGCTCGATCCAGATTGTTGAACCGTTCTTGTGAACGTAGCGCTTCTCGAGCTGGTACGTTTCGATTTCACCGGCCTTAAGACGCGCGAATAGGTCCGCATCCGGCTTGACGTCGTCCGGATGAGTAATGTCCTGAAAGCGGTACTCCAGCAGTTCTTCGCGGGAATAGCCGGTAATTTCACAGAACCGGTCGTTGACGGCGAGAAAGCGGCCGCTCATATCGATTTCAGAGATGCCGACCGCTGCCAGATTATAGGTGGCGTTCAGGCGGTTTCCCATCTCCAGCAGTTCGAGCTCCGTCTGCTTGCGCGCCGTCACGTCTTCCACAATGCCTTCGTAGCTGACGACCTTCCCGGCCGCATCCCGGACAGCGCGCGCACTGAGCGACAGCCAGATTGTGCTTCCATCTTGGCGGTACGCCTGAGCCTCGAAGTTGTGGACGGCTCCCGACTCCTGCAAAATGCGCGAGAACTCCTCACGCCGCGTCGCGTCAACGTGCACCTGCTGGGCGATGTCGGTGACCGATTCGATTAGCTCTTCGGAGGATCTGAACCCTAAGATCCGCGCCAGGGCATTGTTTGCCGCAAGGAATCGCCCATCCGGCGAAGTCTGAAACACACCGAAAACCGCATTCTCAAAGATGCTCCGATCACCGGAAGACGAAGCGGAATGCGAGACGTCGGCCTTAGAAAGCCGATTCACAATCGGCCCAAACGAAGACTTGGACGGTGATGTCACAGGAGTCTGCGGCTATCGGTTGCGGAGGCACACAGTATCAGACCAACCATCGAGGAAAAATCTGAATCTTGCCCCGGAGGCCCTACGCTGCAGTGACCGCACCTCCTACATCTCACCAATGTAGAAAAAGCTTACACCGTCGTAAGTGGCCAGGTCGTTGTATCGGCCGGAGCGGAGACGCCATTGATACGGATTTGAAACGCCTTCCCTGCCTCACGTTGAGCCCTTGCGTTTTACCGTCGCGTTAAGCTCTTGTGGGTGAATGCGTATGTCCCTCGCGGATAACGGGAATTTGGCTACCTGCTTGGTGATCGATGACGAGCCGGCGATTCTCCGGCTCGTTGCTGTAGTACTGGAGGATCTTGGCTGCGAGGCCCTGACCGCGCGAGACGCTGAATCCGGACTGGAAGTGATCGAGAAGCTGGACCCTGATTTCGTCATAAGCGATGTTAAGCTCCCGGGAATGGACGGCCTTGAGCTCGCCCGGCGCATAAAGTCGGAGCAAAAGCAGAAGCCCGTCCTCCTCATGAGCGCATTCGGCGAACCACGGAATCACGCGGGCGACGGTTTTCTCGCCAAGCCGTTCGATATCGACGGCCTCGTGGACTTCGTCAGCCCTTACCTCGACTCGCAAGAATAGGGGCGCCTGGCCGACCCCGCGCCGAACTCGATAAGGCGACGACCGGCGGTTCTACGTTCTCTGAGGTTCAGCTGTTCTGACTCGGGCGCCAGCACGCATCGCAGGCAAGACCTCTCGCTCGTAGAACCGAAAGAAGCCTTCCTGGTCCGGCCCCACCTGCTGAATGTATACCTGGTCGAAACTGGCCTCCCTGAACTCCCGAATGGTCTCGACGTGCCGGTGAGGATCAGGATCGCAGACAATCTCTTCGGCCACCCGCTCCTCGGTCACGTCTGCCGTCGCCTACTCAAAGTGCACCGGCAGCCGGCGCTCCTGGCCGAGTTCGCAAACGCATTGCATGAACGAATAGCGCGCGCGTATCGAAATCGGCCCGGCGGCCAACATTGACCCGCTATTCGCTCGCGCCTATATTCGTCCGTATGAGAAGCGCGTCCGCCTCTCACGGGAAGACCGCCCGCTGAAGATAGGCGTCAAGATCGGCCCGGCCAGCGAGCGCACACTCAAGCGGGTCGCTGAGAAGGCAGAGAGAGCAGGCTTCGACTCCGTCTGGCTCAGCGAGCGCGTTGCGGTCCCGCTAGATCGGCCGCACCCGTACCAGCCGCTAGGGGACCCCTGGATAGGGCTGGCGTTCGTGGCAGCGGTTACCGAACGCGTTATCCTCGGCACGAGCGTGAGCCAGATTGCCTTGCGACCGCCGGTTCTGATGGCCCGCGAGCTTGCGACTCTGGACCGCCTTTCGGAGGGCAGGCTGCTCGTCGGAGCGGGGGCCGGCTGGGTGGAAGAAGAGTTCACTTCGACCGGAATCGCGTTCGAGACGCGAGGCGGTCGCCTGAACGAGTTTATCCCACTTCTCCGCCATCTCTGGACGAAGCCCGAGGAGCCGTGGCAAGGCAAGTTCTTTACTGTACCAGCGATAGGACTGGTCAAGCCGGCAACACCGGGCGGCCCACCAATTTACCTCGGCGCCGCGAGTTCCGCCGGACTTCGCCGCGCCGCCCGCTACGGGGACGGCTTCATCGCCACGGCACTCCCGGTCGCCACGCTGGCAAACATCAGACAACGACTGGAAGAGATGCGCGAGCGCTTCGGTCGCGAAGGCCCGTTCCCCTTCCTTGCGCAGGTCACGCCCCCGGCGACGGTAGAAGACGCCAGGGCGATGGTGAAGGGCCACTCGTCCGCCGGGGTGAACGGCCTGATCCTCACTTATCCGAGCGAGCTTCCCGACGCGTTCCTGGACAACCGCGACGTCGTCAAAGCGCTCATCGAGGGCTGACAGCGGAAGCTCGTACTGCCTTTGCTACACTGTCGCCATGCAACTGACAGACGCCCAGCGCATGGTTTACGCGACCGCCAAGCGCTTTGCGGAACGCGAAATCAAGCCGCACGTCCGTGAACGCGCGAACGACGAGTGCTTCCCGCTGGACATCATGCGCAAGTTGGCCGACTCCGGCCTGCTGGGAGGCCCGTTCCCCGAGCAGTATGGTGGCGCCGGAATTGACAATGTCTCCTACGTCCTCATCTGCGAAGCGATCGGCGGAGCGAGTCCCTCCGTCTTCACGGCCGCGCTCACTGTGCAGCTTTCACTCGTCGGGACAGCGATCTACGCGTTCGGTACGGAGGACCAGAGGAAGGACTACCTTCCGGACTTATTCTCGGCTCACCGTGTTGGAGCGTTCGCCTTGTCGGAGCCAAATGTTGGCTCCGACCCGGCGGCGATCGAGCTGACCGCGCAGCGCGACGCCGACGACTGGGTGCTCAACGGGAGCAAGTTCTGGATATCGAACGGTTCCATCGCCGATGTGATAGTGGTCTTCGCGCAGACGCAGCCCGGAGCCCGCCACAAGGGCATGGCCGCGTTTATGGTCGATGGTGACGCGCCCGGCCTGGAGCGACACGTAATCACAGAGAAGCTCGGGCTGCATGCCTCAAATACCGCGGCTCTCTTCTTCGATTCTGTTCGTGTCAGCGGCGATCGCCTCCTGGGCGCTGCGGGAGATGGCTTCAAGATCGCGCAGACCTCGCTCGAGAGCGGCCGCACGTCGACTGCCGCCTGCGCCGTCGGCATCATCCAGGCGTGCCTGGACGCCTGTATTGCTTACGCCGGCCAGCGCAAGCAGTGGGGCAAAGCCATCGGCAGCCACCAGCTCATCCAGGAAATGGTTGCAGACATGGCCACAGACTGCGAGGCGGCTCGTCTTCTAACGGTGGAAGCCGCTCGCCTGCGCGACGCTGAAGAGCCGGCGACGAAGAATGTCGTAATGGCGAAGCAGTTCGCGACGGAGGCAGCCGTGCGGGCGGCGCGCTCAGCGATCTCACTTCACGGCGGCGTCGGCTATTTGGGCGAATACCCCATCGAAGCGCTCTTGCGAGATGCGATTGGCCTGAGTCTCTACGAGGGAACCACCCAGATCCAGAAATTGATCCTCGGCCGCGAGCTGCTCGGTGTCCCGGCCTTCTGGTAAGCAACCGAGGCGCAAGAGTGGCTCGTTTGTCCCCTCCCCTTAGGCCCCGCGAGCGGGCTTTCGGGTTGCCGCACGCGGAGACAATAATTCTATGAACCGCGAGGTTTGTGTCAGCCCGCCTGGATGCACGCACCAGGATTCGACCGGTCGTCGTGACATCCTTACGTCGTATGCAGCGGCGCATGGTCTAGAATAGAAACGGAGATATGGTCACCGAAGACGTCATCATCGAAGGCCTTCGCGAGGTCTACGACCCCGAGCTGCATTACAACATCTACGATCTGGGCCTCGTCTACGACATCGACGTCAAGGATGGCGACATCAAGATCATCATGACACTCACCACGCCCGCCTGCCCGATCGGCCCGATGGTCACCGAGCAGATCAACGAGAGTATCGGGCTGATCCCAGGAGTCAAGAACGTCGACGTGGAGTTCACGTTCGATCCCCCGTGGACGCCCGACCAGATGAGTGACGAGGCGAGGGCTGACCTCGGCCTCGACTAACCGAAGGAAGCGATGCAGTCGAAAGTCGCGGAGCGATTCCCGGGCCGCCTCACCATCGAAATCACCTACTGCATAGAGTGAGGGTACCTGCCCCTGGCCGCCTGGATGGCGACCGAAATCTGGCACGACTTCGGTGAAGACGCGCCCGTCACCCTGATTCCGGTCGGCTCCGGCCGCCTCGAAGTCTACGCCAGCGACGACAAGCTGTTCGATCGTAAGGTGGAGGGCGGCACCTACCCGGACATGAAGCGCCTCCGTCAGATCAAGGCGGAGATCAGGAAGCGGCTGGACACGGCCTCTTAGAATTCTCTCTCGAGCAAAAACTCCGCCATCTGTATGATCTCTTCCCGCGGATCGGGTAGAAGTTCGAGCCGGCTGAGTTCCGCGATCGCATCCTCTTTCAGCTCTGCCGCCTGCCTTTCGCAGTACTCCTGAGCACCAACCTCATCGAGGCGTTGCCGCACCTGCGCCACGTCGTCGGCATCAAGCGCCGGCTTGTCGTATATCGCTCGCAGTCCTTCCCGCATCCCGGACTTGCCCTCACTGAGCGCGTGAACGACGGGCAACGACTTCTTGCGGCGGGAGATGTCCGCGCCTGCCGCCTTTCCGGTCTTGCTCTTGTCGCCCCAGACGCCCAGGATGTCGTCGCATACCTGAAAAGCGGTCCCCAGCGCCCGCCCGACCCGGCCCAGCCGCTCGGCAAGTTCCCAATCGCCGCCGGCCGCCAATACTCCGAGCCTAAGCGCAGAGTCGAACAGCGCGCCACTTTTCTGCCGGACCATCTGCAGATACGCCGGCAAATCCACGTCCGACTTCGCCTCAAAGGCGATATCAAGCGTTTGCCCTGCCACCATCTCGAGCGTGGACTCGTCGAGGACGCGCGCTGCTTCAATAACCGTGGCAGCGGGTACGCCTTCGTCCGCCAGCCTCAACACCACCGGCCGGGCGAGTGCCAAGAGGGCATCGCCGGCGTTTATCGCCTGCGCCTCGCCCCAGATGCTCCAGACTGTCGGTCTATGATGGCGCTCCTGGTCGCGGTCCTGGACGTCGTCATGGATCAGCGAGAAGTTGTGTACCAGCTCAACGGCTGCTGCCGCGGGCAACGCGCGGTGCCATTCGCCGCCGGCCGCTTCGCACGCCAGCAGGCAGAGCGTCGGACGCAGCGCCTTGCCGCCGGCGTCTTCTGGTTGCCCCTCGGCGTCCTCCCAGCCGAGGTGATAGCGAATCATATGGTAGAGCAGCCACGGCTGCTGGTCGCTTATGAGGGCGCGCAGATATTTATTGAACTCCCGCCGGTGACGGGCCACGGGAGGGACGGACAGCAACTACTCTCCGACGAGGTGGACGACGACCTCGCGGTCCCGGCCGTGATCGAGCTCCACAAGAAAGAGGCGCTGCCACGGCCCGAAGGTAAGCCGGCCATTCACGATAGGCACGGATTCACTCGCGCCCAATAGCAGCTGCTGGCAGTGCGAATGGCCGTTCGGCCGCTCCCCGTTGTTTGACAGCGCGTGGGCATATTTATTGTGAGCGTAGTCATTACCGGCGGGGACGACGTCTCCCAGCATCTGCTCCATATCCCGGAGGAGGTGCGGTTCAGCTTCGTTGATGCGAATCGCGGCCGTCGTGTGCTTGGAAAAGACCACAGCGAACCCGTTGAGCAATCCACACTCACGGGCCGCCTCCTCAACGTGGTCGGTTATGTCGACGAATTGAGGGCCGCGCTCGGTCTTGACCTCCAATGTGCGTGAGAGGAACTTCATGCGGGATTCCTCCTTCTTGCCGGTGTCCCCGCTTGGTTTCAGTGTCGAAACCGCGCGCGACCGGCGCGGGCCGTTCGCCGAAACGCGATGCCTCATTTGCCTCCGGCGTAGATTATCGCGCGAAAACCTCTTACAGGATATACTCTGTGCGATTTTCGACGATGGCTTCCCTTGAACAAGCAGTCTGTAAGCGTTAAAGTGTCGGCTGCCGTAGTTCAGCAGAGATGGAGGCGGAAATGGGAAAAGTAGTTGACTGCGCAAAAGTGGATCCAAGCACCGGCTGCAGCCACGTCGTTCGAGGCGAGACCGAAGAAGCGCTCATGAAGAACGCCCAAGAGCACGCGAAGGAGCATGGCCTCGTCGAAGTCACTCCCGAGTTGATGGAGCGTGTCCGGGCGAACATCCGAGACGAATAGCCGTCATTCGCCGCCTCGCTCTTTTGACGACGGATGGCGCCACGGCCCTAAGCGTCCGGCTGCTCGCCCCTTCTTTCTTTGCACGCCCGACAGGATCTTGAACGTCCGCTCGATGTATTCCTCATCTTGCGATATTTGAACTTCGTAGTCGAGCGGCACGACGCGGCTCTCCTCGTCTAGCGTAGCGCTGTGCCAGCCGCCCGGGTACTGGCGAACGAGGGCGTCGCGAAACTCGTAGCTCTTGCGTTCTAGAACGCCCGCTTCGGCGATTTCCACGCGCATAAGCGCCGAATCATCGCCGACCAGGCACATGCGGAGGCCACCCACATCCCACAACCGTAGGACACGCGCTTGGAAAGTCACGCGCTGTCCGGCAGAGCAGTCCTTCAGCGCCCGCAGGTTTTCCAGCGCTTGCGCGCTCATCTGCCCGCCAGCCAGCGTGCTATCGCATCGACATTCTCCCGAATGCTGGCTTGAGCTTCCCCGATCAGCCAACGATAGCAGTGCATGCTATCTGACCCATCGGGTACGTAGTCCTCCCACGCGAGGACATAGGCGCGACCCGGCGCCCGGTGGGGCCAGTTCTCCTTTGGCAGGAGGTGCACGTAGATAGTCCCACCGTCATCTGTAAAGGCGATCGCGCCAACTGCCGAGTCCGCCAGGTCCTCGCGACCGCTGTTCACTAGCAACCTCCTCAGGTCCCGCTCGAGGAAACGGAGCGCCATCGCTGACTTAAGGCGAAAGCAAAGCTACACGTAGAACGTACTCGCGATGGCGCCTCCATAAGCGAGTACCTTCTGCGCAGGCAATCCGTAGGGCGCCGGAACTAGACAAAGCGAATCGGCAATGTTCCACAGGGGTTCGACCTTCTTTCTCACCTCGTCCGGCGGGCCGCATGTCACGAACGCTTCCACCATCCTCATCGGGGACCAGGTGCGCCACTCCCACGTAGTCCCCCCGCTTGACGCCCTCCTGTAGCCGCTGCGCCTCCTTCCGGAAGCCGTGGGCAGCGAAATAATCCTCGTACTGGGTCATACCGGCATAGAAGGCAATGGTCGCTCGCGAGTCGTTGATGGCCTCGGCGCGGTTGTTGTTGATCATTGCCAGCGGCCAGAGGTTAACCTCGATGTCGCTGCGCTGCTTGCGAGCGCTAGCGAGGCCGCGCTTGATGGCGTGCGGACCTTCGTGCGTTGCCCAGCGGACGGACCAGATGCCGTGCCCCATCACGCCGTCTGCAATTTCGGCCGCGAGGCTGACCAGAGGCCCGCGCAGACCGGCGATCCATATCGGCACGTCGGCGCGAAGGGGCGGAGACAGAGGCTGCAGCTCGCTGAAATCGTGGCGGTGGTATTTGCCTTCGAAGCTCTTCAGCTCGCCGGTGTGCGCCTCAGCGATGATCAGCCGGATCAGTCTCGACGACCTCCCTCAAATGCTCGAGAGGCTTGCCGTACGGCATTCCGAAGAACCCCTCGCTCCAAGTGCGGATACTACAGCCCAGACCGAGTGTGAAGCGCCCGCCGCTAATCCGGTCGAGGTCGATCGCCGCCATCGCCGTCTCGAAGGGACTGCGCGCGAACGCCAGGGCGATCCCGGAGGCAAGCTTCACTCGCGTCGTAACAGCCGCTGCGGCGGCCAGCGGTACAAATGGCGGGCCGTAGACCTGCGGGGCGAACACCCCCTCGAGTCCCGCTTGCTCGTACATTTGGGCCTGGCCAGCCAGCACGGCGGGCGGGGCAGTAGGCGTAATCACACCCCAGACCGGCCTCTTTCCGTTCGGCACCAGCAATCTCCTCCTGTTAGTGGCGCTAATATGGCACCGCCCGCGTCGTCGGTCAACGCTGTCGACAGGTCTCCAAGACCGATGCTAACCTTGCCGCGATATGGCGGACTTCGTGCTCGCTCTCGACCAGGGGACATCTTCCAGTCGCGCGATTCTGTTCGACCACATGGGGAACGCCGTCGCAAGCGCCCAGCAACCGTTCGAGCAGATATATCCCCGGCCGGGCTGGGTTGAACACGACCCTGAAGAGATCTGGCGAACGCAATTGGCGACGGCGCAGGAAGCGCTGAAGCAGGCAAAGGCAAGCGCGGACGATGTAGCCGCCATTGGCATCACGAATCAGCGGGAGACGACGCTCCTCTGGGACCGCAACGGACGCCCCATCGCCAACGCCATAGTCTGGCAAGACAGACGTACCGCACCAATCTGCGAGCAACTGCGAGACAAGGGCCTGGAGCCGCTGTTCCGCGAGCGCACCGGCCTGCTACTCGACCCGTATTTCTCGGGAACGAAGGTGAGATGGCTCCTCGATAACGTCGTTGGCGCCCGTGCCCGCGCCGAAGCCGGCGAGCTGATGTTCGGCACGATCGATTCCTGGCTCCTCTATCGCCTGACGGGCGTGCATGCGACGGACTATACGAACGCCTCGCGCACGCTGCTGTACAACATCTTCGACCTGCGCTGGGACGATGAATTGCTGTCAGCCCTCGATGTTCCTCGAGGCGTCTTGCCTGCCGTGCAAGCATCCTCCGGTGTCTTCGCTGAGACGAGTTTGTTTGGCAAATCCGTACCCGTCTCTGGTGTCGGCGGTGACCAACAAGCAGCTCTCTTCGGCCAGGCGGCGTTCGAGCCCGGGATGGCGAAGAACACGTACGGCACAGGTGCTTTCTGCCTGATGAACATCGGCGCGAGGAAGGTGGCGTCGCAAAACCTCCTGACCACGATCGCCTGGGGGATATCCCGTGAGAAGGGCGACGAAGTCGTATACGCCCTCGAAGGCTCGATCTTCATCGCCGGCGCGGCCGTGCAGTGGTTGCGAGACGAGCTCGGGATCATTTCTACCGCGGCGGAATCGCAGGAACTTGCGATGAGCGTGCCTGACTCGAACGGCGTCTATATCGTTCCGGCCTTCGTCGGTTTGGGCGCGCCGCACTGGGACCCGAACGCGCGCGGCGCTATCTTCGGGCTCACGCGCGGCGCGAACCGGGCGCACCTCGCCCGAGCTACACTCGAGGCGATCGCATTTCAGACGTGTGACATTATCGAGGCTATCGAAGCAGATTCCGGCGTAACGCTTTCCGAGCTGCGCGTCGACGGCGGCGCCGCCGCTAATGACTTACTGCTCCAAATTCAAGCGGACCTGCTTGGCCGCGATGTCGTCAGGCCGGCCGTGCTCGAGACGACGGCGCTCGGGGCGGCCTATCTTGCGGGCCTGGCGACCGGGTTCTGGAAGGATGCTGCGGACGTTTCCCGTAACTGGCGCGTCGACCGGCGCTTCAGCCCGGCGATGCCTGACGACCGCCGTGAAGCGATGTACACCGGTTGGAAGCGAGCCGTTCAGAGCGCAAAGGGGTGGAGGCCGGCGGGCGCGTGAGCCCGGACCGTCAGTGTCTCGGCGTCCGTGTTCCGGATGCGATGGGACTAGGGCTAACGTCGGGCGTGGGGGTAGCACTGGGGGCAGGCGTCGGCTCCGGCGTCGGTCCAGGAGTTGGCGGCGGCGGCGGCTCTGGAGTAGGCGGCTGCCAGAGCCCATACTTGCCCACCATCCAGTCCCAAACGTCTCTCGAGAGCCTGGCGCCGAATGAATAACCGTCCTTCTCGCTGTTCGCCAACTGGGACAGATACGTAATCGCGTAGGCCTTTTGCTTTCCGTCCGCTCCCTGGAAGGTCACGATTCCGGTGTCGTTGTTTACCCATCCGTCCCAGTCCGCGTAGTAGCCGATCTTGTGCCCGACGGTGGCCTCCGGAGGTAGACGGCGAGGGAGGATGTAGTCCACATACGAGTAGCTGTCACGCAGCACGCGCAGCGTATAGACCGTCCACTCGTAGTTGAAGAGCTGCTCGTTCCAGAGCTTCGCCAGGATGTCGTTTGTCTCGAGGGCTGTCAGGATGTTGGGTGATGGGTACTCGCCGCCGTAGAACGGAATGTGGTCGAAGTACGACGCGGTCATTCCCCAGGAGCTCATGAGGGACCGAGCGTAATACGTGCCTTCCCAATACGAGCCGAAGATGGATTGCGTGAAATTCTTGACCTCCGGCGGATAGCTGCCGCCGATCCCTTTCTTGATGCTGTAACCGAGGCCGTCGGGGCTGGCGTTGCCTCCCTGGAACTGGCTTACGGCGCCGAGCAAAGCGAACAAGTTGATCACGCAGCCTGTGCGGTGGAGCACGTTGCCGCCAACCGATATCGTTTCCCCGTTTTGCAGGTCGGTCACGGCTATCGCCACATCGATACCTCCGACGTCAGCATCGTAGGCGACGATCGAGCTCTCGAGTTGGTCGCGCAGCGCGAGGAAGTCAGGCGAAGCGTTGTTTTCTGGCCTGTTTCCAGACGTCTGGGGAAGAGGCGCCGACGTCTGGTCGCCTCCCGTGCCTTCTTGTGGCGAAGGCGCGGGAGTCTCCGAGGGCGGGGGGGAGGCGGACGATCTGCTCCAGTCGACTACGCCTTCAACCGTGATGCCCGAGTGGGACTGTCCGTCCGCGCGTCTTACGGCGGCTGTTGACCGCGTTGGGTTTCCTGAACTGGCGGCATCATTTGCGCTTCCGTCAAACGATGCCAGGATTATTACGGCACCGATCGCCACCGGCGCTGAGGCCAGCCCGACGCCGGACGCAATCCTCATCACTCTCCGGTCTAGACGAAACACAGTTCCCCTTCCGACCGCCTTTCAAGCGCTGTGATACTGATAACGCGGTATAGTGCTGCAAGGATACCAAAAGCAGGCTAATGCGCACGCCTCACTTACGGCTTCGCTAGAATGACGCCTCAGCGCATGCAGGCGTTGCAACCGCTTTTGTGATTACAAACGGCACTGCTAGACTTAGCCCGTGAAGCGAAGCGACCTAATCCTGGACCTCCAAGCGGCAATCGGCCGCTCCTGGGTGCTCCACGCTCCGGAGGACCTGCTCGTCTACGAATACGACGCGACAATCGACCGGGGTCTGCCCGAGGCCGTCGTGCTGCCGGAAGACGCAAAGGGCGTCGCGACGGCCGTGCGCATCGCACGCAAGCACCACGTGCCGGTGACCGCACGAGGCGCCGGGACGGGCCTCTCAGGCGGCGCGATCCCGTGTGAGGGTGGAGTGGTGATCGTCACCACGCGGATGAACCAAATTGTCGAACTCGATTCAGAGAACCGAATCGCAATCGTCGAGCCGGGCGTCATCAATCTCGACATCTCGCGTGCTGCTGCGCCGCACGGCCTGTACTACGCGCCTGACCCGTCGAGCCAGAAGGCCTGCAGCATCGGAGGCAACGTGGCCGAGAATGCGGGCGGGCCCCACTGCCTGCGCTACGGCACAACGACCAACCACGTTCTGGGCCTCGAGATCGTGACTGCCGACGGCGAGGTTTTATGGCTAGGTGGCAAGACGGCGGATACGCGCGGTTACGACCTCACCGGCGTCGTAGTCGGGTCCGAGGGCACCTTGGCGATCGTCACGAAGGTGATCGTGCGCTTGCTGCACAAGCCCGAGGCGACTATTACTCTGCTGGCGATTTTCGACGCGGTTACGCAGGCGTCCCGCGCAGTATCGGCGATCATTGGCAAGGGAATGGTCCCGGCGGCGCTCGAAATGATGGACAAGAACACGATGGACGCCGTCGAGCCGTTCGTGCACGCGGGCTACCCGCCGGACGCGGGGGCCGTGCTTCTAATCGAGGTCGAAGGCCTGAAGGAAGATGCTCAAGAGCAGGCGGACGCTGTCGCCTCGATATGCCGCGAGTTGGAGGCCCGTGAGATCCGCATCGGCCTCTCCCAGGAGGACCGGGACAGGCTATGGGCCGGCCGCAAAGGCGCACTGGGCGCGCTGGGACGCCTCGCGCCCTCGTACTACATCCTGGATGGTGTAATACCGCGCACGCTGCTCCCAACCGTGCTGGACGGCGTCTACGAGGCCTGCGAGCGGTTTGGCTTCCGGGTCGCGAACGTTTTCCACGCCGGCGACGGCAACCTCCACCCCAATGTGATGTTCGACGAGCGCGTCCCGGGCGCCACGCAAAAGGTCCTCGACCTCGGCGAGGAGATCATGCGCCTGTGCGTGGACGCCGGCGGCTCCATTACCGGCGAGCACGGAGTGGGCTACGAGAAGCGCAACTACATGAGCTGGATTTTCTCGGAGGATGACCTCGAGGTTATGTCGCGGCTAAAGGCGGCATTCGGCGCCTCGGAGCGATTCAACCCGGGCAAGGTCTTCCCGACCTCGAAAGGCTGCGGCGAGGTCTCGTCGCGAATGAGAGCGGCGATCGCCAAGGTCGGCGCGGACGCCTACGTGTAGGACACGAGACTTGGTCGCTCAAGCAACCGTTCTCGATGACCTGCACGCCATCATTGGCAATAAGCATGCCTTCCGGCCGGACGAGGCGGGGAGGTTTGTAGTTGACGGTATCAGCCCGCAGGCTGTTGTCGAGCCGGGTTCGTACGAAGAGGTCGCTGCGGTCATACGCTATGCTAGCGAGGCCGGGCTGGCAGTCATTCCGCTCGCCGGAGGCACGAAGAGGCACGTCGGCAACCTGCCGAGACGCTACGATGTCGCGTTGAGCCTCTCGCGTCTCGATAAGATCATTGAGCACGAGCCGGCGGACCTGACCGTCACCTGCCAGGCTGGGATCAGCATTGCGGAGCTTCAACAGCGCCTCAAAGCCCACGGCCAGAGAGTGCCGTTTAATGCAGGGTCCGGGCATCAGGCTTCGGTCGGGGGAGTCCTTGCGGCGAACGCCAATGGACCTTCACGCGCCGCTTATGGCGCACTCCGCGACTACACAATCGGAATGCGAGTGGTCACGGCAGATGGCAGGATTACGCGCGCAGGCGGCAAGGTCGTCAAGAACGTGGCCGGTTATGACCTGTGCAAGCTGTACACCGGGTCGCTGGGCACGCTGGGCGTGATCGTCGAGGCGACGTTCAAGGTGATGCCAGTCTCGCGGCGAGAGCGAAGCATTGCGCTTCGTCTACGGAGCCCGTCGGATGCCTGCGGGCTCGCGGCCGAGTTGTACCGGCGGGGCCTCGCGTTTAGCCACGTGGAGCTTTCGAGCGCCGGGGGCGGTAACGACGTCGGCTGGTTCCTTGAGATACTACTGGCCGGAAGCCAAGGCGCTGTCGATCGATCAGAGAAAGAACTTCTCGGCCTAGCGCCCCGTTTCAAGGCGGAACTGGCGGCCTCAAACGAAGCGAACGAGACACGTAGCGCCGGCGAATCGAACCACGATCAGTTGCTTTGCCGGTTGAGTGTCCTCGCCTCGCAGCTCGCAGCGCTGATAGAGGAGATCAAGCGCCTGGAGTCGCCACTCATGGTTGCGGAACCCATTACTGGGGTACTGCGCGCTTCCTGGCCGGCAGTCGATGCGGCGGCCGTGCTGGAAAGCGCCCGCGCCGTCGCTGCGAAGCACGAGGCGGTCTGTGTCGTTGAGCACTGCTCCGTCGAACTCAAGCAGCGCATCGATGTCTTCGGCGACCCGCCGCCGGCCTTCGCACTCATGAGGCGCGTCAAGCAGCAGTTCGACCCGAAGGGCATCCTCAGCCCGGGCCGGTTCGTGGGGAGGCTCTGATTGGGTAAACAAGCGGTGTTTACCAAGCGGTTCGCCCCGTCAGACGCGGACCTGGCCCAGTGCGTGCGCTGCGGGCTCTGCCTGCAACACTGCCCCACGTACGTGGAAACGGGCCTCGAGGCCGAATCCCCGCGCGGGCGGCTGTACCTGATTAAGGCGATGGCCGAGGGCCTCATCGAGCCGACCGTGAACGTTACCGGTCACATGGATATGTGCCTCCAGTGCCGCAACTGCGAGGCGGTCTGCCCTTCCGGGGTGCCCTACGGCCGCATCATGGAGCATGGCCGAGCCCACGTCCTTCACACCGGCCGCGCGCCGTTCGCCTGGCGCATGCGGGCGCTCTTCTTGCGCGAGGTAATCGCGCATCCAGGCCGCCTCTCGCTTCTTGCCTCGGCCTTGCGGTTGTACCGCGCGTCCGGGCTGCGGGCGCTCGCTGAGCGAACTCCGCACCTGCGCGACCGGGTTGCCCTGGCGCCGACTATCGCCGGGAAGGAGTTCAAGCGCCGAGGCGTGCTCGCGCGTCCGAAAGGGGCCCTCAAGTATCGGGTCGCGCTGCTAACCGGGTGCATCATGCCCCTGGCTTACGGCCGTGTGCATGCCGCAACCGTTAGAGTACTTGCCCGCAACGGTTGCGAAGTGGTCGCTCCGGCGATGCAGGCATGCTGCGGGGCACTGCACGGGCACAACGGCGACCTCCCGGCCGCGATGGGACTTGCCCGCCGCGAGGTCGATGCCTTTCTCGCGGAGGATTTCGATGCCGTCATCGTGAATTCCGCCGGCTGCTCACGGGTGCGCCGCGCGAGATCATCGCCTCGATTCCCGGCGTTCGATTCGTCGAATTGCCGCACGGGGACCGCTGTTGCGGCAGCGCGGGTGTATACGGGCTCACGCAGGGCGAGATGTCGTTACGCTTGCTGGATGAGAAGATGCGCGACATCCGTGAGACCGGCGCTGAGGTCATCGCGACGGCAAACCCCGGTTGCATGACGCAACTGGAGGCCGGCCTGCGGCGTCACCGCATGAAAGGCCGCGTCGTTCACGTGGTCGAGCTGCTGGACGAGGCATACCCGCGCGCCGCCGCCCGCGTATAGCACACCGTTCCTTTACGCTGAATTCACCGGGTGTTAACCGCTTACCGCGTCGCGTTAACCGTATTTGCGGGCGGCCGGTGCCATACTACGCCTTGAAGGATGTTGACCCCAGAGTTTCCGTGTTATGAGCCGCGCGAGAAACAGCAGAGCTAATTTTCAATATAGAAACGTGTAACAGGGTGGCCGGAGGGGCGTCTATTGTTCATCCCAAAAGTCGAAGGTTCGCAAGAACCGTCAGTAGCCCGTGTCTTAAACACGGTGGATGACGAGGGCCGGAATATGACAACGATGCGCGTAGCGATGGCAGAAGCCCTGAAACAGCCGGTCAAGGTCGAGGAGACGAAAGCTCCGGCGGAGCGGGTGCAAGTGGATGGCGAGACCAAGCCCGTCGAATTCACCGACCTGTACCACCAGTACTTTCCCAAAGTCTTCGCTTACGTTTACGGCCGGGTGCAGGACAAGGAAATCTCACTCGATATCGTTTCGGACGTATTTGAGAAGGCGTTCATCAAGATGCGGTCCCTGCGCTCGCCGGACTCGTTCGGATCGTGGCTATTCACGATCGCCCGCAACGAAGTTTCATCGCACTGGCGAAAGACCAAGCCCGCCGCCCGCGCCGCTCAGGAAGCGGCTTGGGAAACCGAGCTCCACTCGCAGCCGCGTGGCCCCGAAGAGACCGTGCTTCACAAGGAACGGCTGGCCTCGCTTTCGCAGCTCGTGCGCCAGCTGCCCCGGCGAGAGCAGGAGATCATCGCTCTGAAGTTCGACGCCGAGCTTACCAACCGTGAGATCGCAAACGTCCTCAGCACGAGCGAGGTCAACGTACGGGTGACCGTCTTCCGCGCGCTGCGCAAGCTGCGGGAGCGGCTCCAGACCAGCGGCGATCGTACATGAACGAAGAGGAGCGGGCCGACTGGCTGGCCCGCGCCATCGACGATCTGCTTAGTAGCGATCGTTCGCGCCCCAAAGAACCCTCACCCCCAAAATTCGAGCGACAGG
>VBEJ01000265.1 GCA_005882985.1 Chloroflexota bacterium | reverse complement strand
CACCGGTCCTGAACCTCATCGATCCCGCGATCTCCACGCGTCAGCGGCTGCTCCAGCGCTTCCACTCCCACGGTTGGCGGGGACGTATGGTCTGGCTGCCCATCTCGCTGTTCGCCCTGTTGTTCACGGCGGCGCGTGTCGGCCTCGGCCTCGCCACGCTGCGCATTCCGTCCCGGCTGGCGGTATGGTCGATCTTCCGGCCGCGGCGTTACGACACAACGCTGTCCGCCCGCGTACTCCAGGCGGCCGCGCAGCCGGAGTCGCCGGCTGCGGCGCTCGAGCCCCAGCCGCAGCTGTGAACCGCACCATCGGCGACCTGCGCGCCCTCGACGCGGCCACGTCCTTGGGACCGGGGGCCGCCGCGAAGGACCGGCGTTGGGATCTTCTCATGATCTGCCTCACGGGGTACGTGCTCGCGGTGGTCGGCCGCGTGCACCAGTTGTTCTCCGTGCTCGAGCCATTTCGCCTGGCCCTCACGACCGCCGGTCTCGCGCTCGTGCTCTACCTGCTGGACGGCAGCCGGGCAAGGCGGTTGGGGCCCATCTTGCGCCTCCGGACGACGCGCTGCGTGCTCGGGCTCGCGCTCTGGATGGCGTTCTCGATCCCCGGTGCGCTCTGGCCCGGCGGCGCATTTCAGGAGTTCACCGACGAGTTCGGCAAGGCGGCCATGATGTTCGTCGTGGTAGCCGCCGCGCCACGCGGGTTTCTGGACGTAGAGCGCCTGACGTTCGCGTATCTCGTTGCCGCGGGCACTTATGCCGGCGTTGTACTCTCCCGCTTCTCCGTCAGCGGCGACCAGTGGCGCCTGGCCTCGCTCTACTACTACGACGCCAACGATTTCGCCACGCTCGCGGTGATGGCACTCCCGCTCGCCGTCTACTTCGTCGTCCGGCGAGGGCAGCTGTGGCGCCGTCTCGCGGGGGCGACGGCTGCAGCGCTGCTGGCCGTGGGGTTCATCTGGGCAGGGTCCCGGGGGGGCTTCCTCGCGCTGCTCGCCGTCGGCGCGTTTCTCCTGCTGCGCTACCAAGCGATCCGCGTCCGCTGGCGTGTATTGATCACCGCCGTTCTGACGCTCGTGTTTGCCGCCACGGCGACCGATACCTACTGGGAGAAGATGAGCACGATCGTCCAGCCGAAAGACGACTACAACGTCACCGGTAAGGAGGGCCGCGTGCAGGTCTGGAAACGCGGCCTGGGGTACATGATGCAGCATCCTGTCCTGGGCGTCGGGGCAGGCAACTTTCCCACGGCAGAGGGAACGATCTCACCCCTCATCCGCACGACGCCCTCCGGGAAGGGCATAAAGTGGCTGCAGGCGCACAACAGTTTCGTTCAAGTCGGAGCCGAGCTGGGGGTGCCCGGGCTGCTGTTTTTCGTTCTCATGTTGAGCAGCGCGTTCCGCGCCCTGCGGGAGGTCGGTCGAGGCAATCCGGCCCGCACCGCCGGGGAGCATAGCACCCCACCGGCACAACTGGCGCAGGCGCTCACCGCCTCGCTCCTTGGATACGTGGTCGGAGGGTTCTTCCTGTCGCTGGCGTACCGTGACTTGCTGTTCGTGCTGCTCGCTCTGATCGTCGGGCTCCGAAAATCGACGCTCCAGCTCCGGCCCGCCCCGCGCACCCACCCGAGTGCACCATGGTCGTTCTGAGCGTCTTCCTGGGACTCGTCGCGGCTGTCTTGCTGTTGCCGACCGTGTCGGATCTGAACAGCCTGGTTCGCATCGCCCTGGGACGCCGGGGGGGGGCGCGCAGTGCTTGGAGCGCCACGACCCCACGCAGCCAGGCAAGCCACGCGCCATCGCCTGGGCGCTCCCCCAGCTGGCGACGCACCAATACGACGGCGTGGTGATCATCGACGCGGACGCGACGGTGGACCAGGGATTCGCCCGGGCGTTGGCCACCGCAAACCCGCTGCGCGACAGGGTTGTCCAACCCTACAACGATGTCTACAATCGGCGGGAAAACGCGCTGACACGGATGGCGGCGGTGTTTGCCGCCGCGACCTATCGGATCTCCTTCCGTCTGAAGCGCCGGGCAGGCTTCAACGTCCCGGTCAGCGCGGGGATGTGCATCGGCGCTGGCGTGCTCGCGGCGCATCCTTGGAATGCATTCTCCCTCAGCGAGGATTGGGAGTTATACGCGCGGCTCACGACCGCCGGGGTACCGATCGACTATGTCGAGTCCGCCCATCTGTATGCTCAAGAAGCGCGTTCGCTTCACCAGAGCGCGAGCCAGCGGCAACGCTGGACGGCAGGCAAGGTTGCGGTGCTGTGCACCACCTATCCCACGCTGGCGCGGAGTCGCCGGATCGGGGTCGGGCAGAAGCTCGATGCCCTGGCAGAGCTCAGCGCGCCGGGGCCGGTGGTGCACCTGGGCGTGGTGGCCGTCCTCTCCATGCTCGCCTGGTTCCAACACGTCCCTGGAGGCCCGGTCGTCTCCCTCGCGTTGTGGGGATCCCTGCTCCGTCCAGTGGCCTACACGCTCCTGGCGCTGTGCTCGGACCCGGAGCCGTGGCGAGCGCTGGGAGCGTTCGCCTTCCTGCCGATCTACACGGTGTGGCGCCTCGGGACGCTGGTCGCATCGGTGCGGATGATCGGTGACAAGCCATGGGTTCGGACGGAGCGCCACGCGCCGACGTCGTCCGCCAACGGCGGAAGCGGCATCTAGACGACTCCGCAACACTCCGCGTACCGACGAAAGGAGGCCTGTACCTGATGGTTGACGCTCGCCGGCTATCCCCTCGGTGGTCCACACCGGCCGCGGAGGACCCGCAGCGCCCTGTGGCGGGCAACGATCGCGCGACCGCCCCTGCCGGCGGCGGGACGTCGTGGCGCGTCTCGGCCGCGGTCGCTCTCGGCGCGACGTTCTTCGCTCTCGCGGCCGCAGCATTCGCCGGAGAGTTGGTGTTACGCCACCGGGAACGACAGCGCACCAACGTCGCCGGTATCATGCCGCTGCTCTTCTACCGGCACAGCCGACTCGGTCACGCGTTGGTGCGGGATTACGATTACTTCGGGCACATTCACGTCGATCGGGAGGGGTTTCGCGGTCCGGACGTTCCGGTTTCAAAGGTCCCCGGCACCCTCCGCATCATGGCGGTCGGATCGTCCACCACCTTCGACCCCGGCGTCAGCAGCGACACCGCGACGTGGCCCGCCCGACTGCAGGCTTGGTTGCAACGGCTGGCCCCCGACCAGCGCGTTGAAGTGATCAACGCCGGCGTGCCGGGATATCGCGTCATCGACAACCTGATCCGGCTCGAGATGGACCTGTCCCGGTACCGCCCCGATGTCGTGATTCTTTACGAAGGGCACAACGACCTCTTCGGTGCCTTGCGGCGGACGCGCGTCGAACCGCCAGCCTTCATCAGTACGCCGGACGAGATCCCATCGGTGACGCCCTGGGGCCATTGGTTGACCCGGCATTCGCTGCTGTACGGAAAACTCGTGGGCCGGCTCGAGGTGTTGCACTTCGTCGCATCCGGTCGGCGTGCGTCCGCCACCGGAGCTCCACAGCTGCCCCCGCAGGCTGTGGTGGACACCGGGGCAAGGCGATTCGAGCAGGATCTGACGGCGTTCCTGGCCGTCACCCGCAGCTTTGACATTCGGGTCGTGATTCCCGAGCTCGTTCAAATGAGCGGCGTCGGAAGCCTGGAAGAGCCGGACTCCACGATCCGGCGCATTTGGTCATACACCGTACCTTTCGCGCGCCCCGAGACGGTGCTCCAGGGCTACGTCCGATACAACGAGGCGCTGCGGAACACCGCCCGGCGTTTCGGCGCCACTTGGATTCCGACCGACTCGTTTGGCCTTGCAGGGAAGGAGTGGTACGAAGAGGGAGATCCGATTCACTTCAACGATCGCGGTGCTGAGCGCATGGCACAGCAGCTCGCCCGGGCGCTCATCACGCGCCACGCGTTGGACGTGCCTCCGGCATCC
>VBEJ01000264.1 GCA_005882985.1 Chloroflexota bacterium | reverse complement strand
AATCACGGTGTTGTTGTAGCCCTTCGCGCCGATGTGGAGAGCGATGTGGGCGGCGGCCATGTTTGGTAGCATTTTCGGATAGTAGAAAGGATCGATCTTCATTCCGCCACGTTCGCCCATTGTGCGCACGGCCTCCTGCGTCTCGACCAACCCGCCGATACCGTTGCCGATGAGGACGCCCACCCGGGTACGCTCGACTTCGTCCATCTCGAGCTCGGCCTGACTGATCGCCTCCTGGGTGGCAGCGATAGCGAACTGGCTGAAACGGGCCATCCGTCGTGCGTCGCGACGGTCCATGTGCTCCTCGGGATCGAAGTTCTTGATCTCGCCGGCGATGTGGATGGGATAGGCGGAGTGGTCGAACGACGTGAGGATGCCGATGCCGGATTTACCGGCGAGGCAGCTCGCCCAGAACTCCTTGACGGAGTTGCCGATCGGGGTGATAGCCCCCATGCCGGTGACGACGACGCGCGTCCCGTTCCTGCCGTTTTTGCCGTTACGGCCGGCCATGCTCACCTCCGTGCTCAATCGCCTGCTTACGTTCTCACCCCCAGCACATGCGCTCGCGCCTCCGCCGCAACGAAGAGCGAACCTGCTATACATATTAACGTGAACCCGGCGTCTGAGGTAGCCGCGAGCGCACTGTCAACGCCAGTCGGCACATTATTGACAATTTCGTTGTCTACGTTCAGGCGCCCGAAGGCCTCAGCGATCCGTCGCGGATCCATCGCGCGTGGGTGCTCCGAGCGCACGGCCAGCACGCGCGATGTGAGCGGTGCAAGCTCCTCCGCGAGCCCATCGATGTCCTTGTCCGAACCGCAGCCGATGACGAACAGCGCGCGGTCGGCGGCGAAGTACTCGACGAGCGTCTCGGCGAGGCGGCGTGCGGAGTCGCGGTTGTGCGCCCCGTCTACGATGATGAGTGGATCCTCGCGAACGACTTCAATGCGGCAGGGCCAGCGGACGGAGGCGAGGCCCTTGGCAAGCGTTTGTTTCGAAAGGCACTTTCCCCCTCGTTGAACCAGCGCTTCAGCGCCAGCCACCGCCGTGGTGGCATTTTCGATCTGGTGTTTGCCGAGGAGGGGGAGCTTGGCTCTCAAAACACCGTTCGGCCCCTTGATGCGAACGTCTTGTGTCCGGACATCATGGGTGACCATGCCCCAGCGATATTTCGCCGCTACATCAACGACGGCCGCGCTTACGTTGCTCGCCCGCTGACGTACGACCGTTTCAGCTTCCGGATATGCTTGGGGGCTCATGACGACGTTGCAACCGGGCGTGATGATCGCGGCTTTCTCACCAGCGATTTGCTCAACTGTATCGCCGAGAATGGCCGTATGCTCGAGTGAAATAGGCGTGACTATCGCCACTTCCTTCATGTCGAACACGTTCGTGCTATCAACGCGTCCGCCGAGGCCTACTTCAACTACCTGGACATCCACAGGCTCGTATTTAAAGGCCATGAAGCCGAGCGCGGTCAGCAAGTCGAACGTTACAAGCTGCCGCCCGTCGAGCCCGAGCGGAGACTCACGGATCTCCCCTTGCTGCCCGCGATATGCACGGTTGGTCGTCCGAGATGCGGGTTTCCGAGCCTCTCCAGAAGCGCAAGCATAGGTGCGACATCGGGGCGGTCGTGGAATCGGCCGGAGCGCTCGAAGTCAGCGAAGGAGAGGAGCCAATCGATCGCTTCGTCGTAGGTCACGAGGGCATTTTAGCTGGCGGCGAAGACATGGAGCAGTTTGAGGTATGTGGTACCACGATGGACCGTAGGGGGCGAGGCATCCACTGGGGCAGGGCCTCGTTCCGTTTTGGACGTCGCTTGTAGGGGCGATGACGTCCCGCAGTAGTGGATGCCTCGCCCCTACAACGTTGCGCTGGCTAGCGCTTCGCTTCTTCAGGCTGGCGGTGGAAGTCCGGCTGGCGCTTCTCGATGAAGGAGCGCACGGCTTCCTTGAAGTGCGGACGCCGCATCGCGTCGTTGAACTCGACCACCTCCCTCTTCATGATCGAGGTGAGGTCGCCGTCGAAGAGGTTCGCCCACGTCTCGCGCTTGATGGCGGCGAGCGATTCCGCCGGGTTGAAAGCGATCTCGGCGGCGGTCTCGACGGCGGCGTCGAGGAGCTCATCCGCCGCAACTACCTTGTTCACGAGGCCGATGCGGCCGGCTTCCGGGGCGTCGATGATGCGGCCCGAAAGCATCAGTTCCATCGCCTGTCCGAGCCCGACGATATGCACGAGCAACCGCGTGCTGGCGAGCTCAGGCAGCACGCCCACGCGGACGAAGCGCATAGACAGGCGGGCGCGCTCGGAGGCATAACGGACGTCGCAGGGCAGAGTGATTGTGAGGCCGGCGCCGATGGAGACGCCGTTGATCGCAGCGATTATCGGCTTCGAGCGCTGGACGAACGAGACCCAGTTCTCCCGCCGGTCCGTTATGCGCATACCGTTGCCGGACTCTTCGGCGCGCTGAATGCCTTTGTCCCAGCCCTGGATATTCGCGCCGGCGCAGAAGCCCTTGCCGGCACCGGTGAGGACAATCGCACCGATCTCGGGGTTCTGATTGTAGGCCTCTATCGCCTCTCGCATCTCGGTGTCCATCGGCTCGCCAAGGGCGTTCAGCTTGTCGGGGTTATTTAACGTGATGATGCCGACGCGGCCGCGTTCTTCGGTGAGTACTTGTTCGTAGGACATGGGTGCCTCCTTTCACTGGCGGCGTGATTATAGCACCGGCGAACGAAGTACGAAGTACGAGGTACGAAAGTTATTCCCGCGGCAGGTCAGACATCGGTGGAGGCGGCTCGGTACGCGAGGGCGGCGGCTCCGCCGGCTGTGCGGGAGGCGAGGCCGGCTCGAAGTCCGCCGGCGGCGGCGGAGAGGCGGGCGACGGTGCGATATCGGCCGGCTGGAGCCGTCTCGCTGGTTCGCGCGGGCGCATTGGCAGGCCCTCTTCCAGCCCTATAGAGGACCCTATCAAGGCGCCCAAATTGACGAGTGTCATCAGAAAACCGATCCACTTATCGCTCGAGCTCGCCCAGAACCCCATCGCAACGAGAAAGATGATCAGCCCGCCGAGGATCAGGCCCGCCCGCAGCGGGTTGGAGCGCGAGCCGAGCCCAAGGATGGCAGCGGCGAAAACCGCCGCGCTTATGGCGGAGAGTATGAGCGTCACGTTGCGGTTGTAGTCCTCTCGCTCCTGTTGTGAGTCGCTTGCGATTGACGATTCCTCGAATCCTGATGGAAACGCCGTATCGCCTGCGGGAGGGTCGTAGAAGCCAACAACGGCCGTGATTGCGACGAAGATTGCAGCGGCCGCGACAGCGAGGAAGTAGATGGTGCGGACAACGCCCGAGTGAGGGGGGTCCGGGCGTGCCGGGTGAGGGAAAGCGGCCATCGTCGGGGCGATTATAGCAGGGTCGCCTATAATCGCGGCGTGATGAAGCAGGGAGAACAGCCACCGCTCGACGGACTGACGCCCGAGCAGCGGGCGCGTATCGATGCGCTGGGGGCAAAGGGCTGGTCGCCGCCGGGCGAGCATCCGCTCTCGCGCCTGCACGGCGCTCGCCTCGACGACCACCGGCT
>VBEJ01000260.1 GCA_005882985.1 Chloroflexota bacterium | reverse complement strand
CCCTGATCATCATCCCCGCAGGCGGCTGCGAGGAAGGCGAGGGCGACAGCAACGAAGATGGTCAGCCCCAGGCGAAGAGGCATAATCACAAACCAGTTTAGCAGGCGAATGGAGACAAACGGCGGAACTAGACCGCCCTAGCGTGGCCCGAAACCCGCCGCATCCTTTGCGGGTGATACCTTTGGAGCGCTGCTGCTTTTACTCCGGCACGGACGGGCTAATCAGCTGCTCTTCGTCGCGGTAAAGCTCCACGGGTGCGCATTTCGAGAGGACTCGAACGGCGGCGGAAGCCTCAGCGTCGCTTTCGCATCGGACACTTACTCTGG
>VBEJ01000146.1 GCA_005882985.1 Chloroflexota bacterium | reverse complement strand
CCTCGAAAAGCTCGAACGAACTGGTCAACCCTTTGAGGTTGCGCTTGCCCAGCCTCACGAATTCCACGTCCGGCAGGTCGCGCGCCTCGCGGCGGACCTCCGGCGTGACCAGGATCTGGTGCCGCTCGGCGTCGTTCGCCAGGCGCGAGGCAATGTTTACATTCGAGCCGACGTAATCGCCGTCGCGGTAGAGCAGGCTACCCCAGTGGATGCCGGCGCGCAATGCCGGGAACTGAGGTTCGCGGGCGACTCGGGACTTGATCTCGAGGCAGCAGGCGACGGCCGAAGGCGCGTCGGGAAAAACGAGCATGAAGGCGTCGCCGATCTGCTTAACGAGGCGGCCGTCCCAGGCGTTTGTGGATTCGCGGACGATCGTCGAGAACCGGTCGAGGACGTGGGCCGCCTGAACATCCCCCATCGCCTCGGTCATCGGCGTGAAGCTCGCGAGATCTATGAAGACCACGGCGCGCTGGAGCTGTCCGGGAAGCTCGCTTGCTTGGAGCAGCCCGGCCTCTTCGGCCATGTGCATGACGAGGTCCTCCCGAATTGCTTTCTCCCATGCCTTCCTGTGGAACCAGAGGAGGGTCGGTTCAAGCAAAGGGCGGGACATTTCGCCGGCTGCGTCGGTCACTCTTATCAGCTCATCGCCGGACAACCCCTGGGCCTTCAGGCGCTCGTGCACGTAGAAATGAAAGAGCTTGGACTCCATCTCTGCTACGCGCGAAAGGGAGTCAGCGAAGACCCGCGTCCCCTCCGCGAGCGCCTCCAGCGGAAAGCCCGCGTCCGAATAGGTCTTGAACGCCCTGAACGCCTCGATGTCCTCGTCACGCAACTCTTCGCCTTGCTGGGAAGCAAGGCCTGCGTTCTTCCACATCGCCCGCGCGACGTCCAGGTCGAGTCCAGCGGTCTCGGCGGCCTCCGCGAGCGAGTAGGTGCGCTCGGACGGCTCCGGGAGCATTTCGACGTAGCGGTCGATCAGCCGCTGGCTGCGGTTGGCTTCGACCATTGTCTCCAGGCTGATGCCGTGACGAAGGCCGAGCTGGACGAGGCGCACGCGGTCCAGGTCTCTCGGTGTCAGGCGGTCTCCGTCGGTGCCGATGACCCCGCGGGAGCGCCACTCGCGCAGACGCTCTTCGGGCTCTCCGGTGTAGCGGGAGAGCTGCTCTAGGGTCATTTCGTCAGGCATCGAGCAACCCTCGTTCGCGCAGAATGCCTGCGAACTTCGTCCGCCAGGCCGCGCGGTCGGGCTCGAGATCGCGCGAACGCCCGACGACGAAGGCGACGGCGAAGGCGCGGCTGTGGCTCATGCTGATATCCAGCTCGTCGAGGCCGATGCGCTCGGCCCGCTCCCTGGCGCGCCCGTGCAGGTAAACCAGTGGCTTGCCGCGATGGTTCGGCAGCACCTCGATCTCGCGCCATGCGACGCCGCGCGCGCCGGTCCCGAGCGCCTTCATGACAGCCTCTTTGGCGGCGAAGCGGGCGGCCAGCTCGCTCGTGCGTCCACGGCAGAAGGCGGCCTCAAGCTGAGTGTAGACGCGCCGCAGGAAACGCGGCCCGAAGTTCGCCAGCGCGCGTTCGATGCGCTCGATCTCGATGATGTCTACGCCAGTGGCCAGCATTGCGGGGAAATCATAGCAGGAAGGAGCCAACGCCCCTACCTCCGCAACCAATTGGTTTCGATGTCGGTTTCCACAAAAGCGTGTAACTCGCGGGAATCGAACGGGCGTCGTGTATGCGACAATTGCTCTCAGGAGGTTCTGATGGAGCAAGTGACGACGAAACGGGCGTCGAAGAACGGACAGCCCGAAGGGCGAATTGCCCCCGAGCCGAAGATTATCCGCGAGCCAGAGATCTACATCGTCGGCCGGCAGACGATGGACCCCGGAGCTGTCGACAGGTTTCTGGACGACCAGGGGCTGACGTGGGAGACAGATACGGAGGTCGGCGGCGAGCAGCTCGTAGAGGCGGGCGGGCGCATCTGCTATATGTCGTTCGGTAAGGGTCGCAAGACCAACCGCGAGTACATCCAGAACCTCGTCTCGATGAAGCACGGGTCGGTGCTGGAGCACGCGACATGGGACTTCATCATCACCGGCGTCTCGCGCTCGTTCTCGCACGAACTGGTGCGGCACCGGGCGGGCTGGGGCTATTCGCAGCTATCCCAGCGCTACGTCGATGAGGCGACCGCGAACTTCGTCGAGCCGGAAGTGATCGCGCGGGACGAGCGGATGCACGCGCTCTGGCTGAAGGCCGTCCGCGCCGCACACCAGGCGTACCTCGATCTCGTCGAGGGGCTGATGGAAGCGATGCCGAACATCGAGAACAAGACGGAGCGACGCAAGCGCGTACGAGAGGCCGCGCGCAGCGTCCTTCCGAACGCGACTGAGACGATGATCTTCTGCTCGGCGAACGCGCGGGCGCTGCGCCACTTCATCGAGCTACGCGGCGCAGAGGGCGCGGAGGCGGAGATCCGCCGCGTGGCGCTCAAACTGCTGCGTCTGATGCAGCAGGAAGCACCGACGCTCTTCGGCGACTACGAGATCGTACGTCTGGAAAACGGCGCGGAGGTGGCGCGCACGGCCTGGGCGAAGGTGTAAGCACCCGAGGTTACTCCACAACCCGCACCGCATCCCCCCGCCTCACCAGCCCCGGCTGCACGACCATGGCATAGACGCCGACGTTGGCGTCGTTGTGCTGGGCAGCGGCACGCAGGATGCCGTGGTCCTGCGGCAGGTCGCCCTGCGGGAGCGTCGTCATGACGCACCGGGGGCAGGGACTAAAGATGCGCAACACCACTTCGTGGCCGATCGCGGCGGTGCGGTTCAGCCAGGCGTTCTCGGCGAAGCCGGTCTCGCCCGGCGTCTCGACAACGATGTTCGGCCGGAACCGTCGCACCTCGAAGCGGCCCTGCGGGTAGAGCTCTCGCAGCTGGTTGATGGTGGAAGTCGTGAGGATGTGCACGGGCCCGAGGTCGAAGAAGGTGTCCTGGGGCATCCCTTCGTCGGTCACGGTCTCTCGATGGGTCAGCCCCTCGATGTCCGGCCAGTACTCCTCAAGCGTGGGCTCTTGGGGCGGTGTGAGCGTGAGGCTCGCCGTCCGTCCCAGTGCGCCTGAGAGTACCGCCTGGATGTCCGGCTGTTCGCTCAGGCAAATGGTGCCGTCTGGCAGCGTTATGCGCACCGGCGGGAGCTTTGCGCCCTTTCGCGGCGGCTCAGTGTAGGCGGCGCGGAAGTCGAACAGGCGCGGCCAGCGGCGGGGGTTCTTGGCGCTCGCGACCTTGCCGGTCTCGGCGTCGACGAGCGCGTAGGCGCGGTCGCCTAGCAAGCCTCGCTGAGTGACCTCCGTCGCGTTCAGCTCCTCGCCCATCATTGACTTCACGGGATAGCGCCAGAGAGCGACGACTGACCCGGCCTGTGACCCCTGCATGACGAAACCTCCAGAGCCACGATTATACGCGAGCGATGCGACCGTAGGGGCGCAGCGCACGGTGGTTTAGTCGTGATTCCGTAGGTATGATGGCTTGGACTGGGTCGAAGGGGCTTCTCGGCGGCCTGTGCTGCGGGCTTACGAAGAGGCGGAGTCGATGAACTCGGTGATGAGCGCGACGTATTCCTGCGGGTGAGTGATGTGCGGCAGGTGTCCGTCACCGGCGAGGGTCTTGCGCGTGGCGTTCGGGAGGACAGCGGCGAGCTTGTCGAGCACCGGCGCGAAGAAGGGCGGGCTCTCGGAGCCGCCGGTGAGCAGGACCGGACGCTCGAAGCGGGCGAGCGCCTGTGTGTCGATCTTCAGCGTCTCGGGGTCGCGGGTCTCATCGAGGAACGTCGGCGCGTTGTTGAGCAGCGTGCGCTTCGCCTCATCCGGGATGAAGTTATCCCAGGCGCCGGGGCCCAGCACCATTTCGATGAAGCGCCGGGCGCCGTCGTCCCTGTTGCCGGCAGCGAGGTCATTGATGACCGGGAGGATACGGCTGTTGGTCTCCTCGGCGATTGGTTTCGTCTTCGGGTCGTCGCGGAGGAAGTCGAACAGCGGCGGCTCATGCACGCTGAGCGTGCGGACCAGCTCCGGGCGCTCGGCGGCGAGCCGGAGCGAGATCGAGGCGCCCATCGAGTTGCCGAGAACGTGGGCGGGCGCGCCGGCGCGCTCGATGATCGCGGCGAGGTCGGCGACGTCCTCGTGGACGCTGCCCTGCGTGGGCAGGCGCTCGCTCTGGCTGTGCCCGCGCCGGTCGTAGATGACGACGCGGAAGCGCTGGGCGAAGCCAGGGACGGTGAACGGCCATTCCATGTGGTCCGTCCACGACCCGTGCACCAGTACGAGCGGGTCGCCGGAGCCATACTCCTCAAGGTAGATGCTGACCCCGTTGATGTCCTCGTTTGGCATGCGGCGATTATACGCCGGTGGCTCCCACTGGCGGGTGTATCATTTACGCGCCATGGCCGACCGCTTCGATCAGTTCACCGCGCGCGCGCGGCGGGTGCTGACGCTAGCCCAGGAAGAGGCGCTGCGCTTCAACCATAACTACATCGGAACGGAGCATCTGCTTTTGGGGCTGGTGCGCGAGGGGGAAGGCGTCGCAGCGCAAGCCCTTGCTCACCTTGGCTTGGAGTTGACCAAGGTTCGTAACGAAGTCGAACTCTTTGTCGGTCGTGGAGATCGCGCAGTGATGGGCGAGATAAAGCTCACGCCGCGGGCTAAGAAGACGATTGAACTTACATTCGAAGAGGCGCGCACTTTGGGCCAGCATCACATCGGAACCGAGCACCTAATTTTGGGCCTGACCAAGGTCGATGATGGCAGAGCAGCTAGGGTTTTCAAGAATCTTGGGGTCTCTCTCGATGATGCGCGGGCGGAAGTGATGCGGCTTGTCACTAGACGAGCGACTGATGAGCCGGTCGCGCGGCGACCTGGCGCCCGCGAACCCGCCATCGTCATCGACGGCAAGGCGATCGCCGCGCAGGTGCGCGAGGAGGCGAAGCAGCGCGCCGACAAGCTGCACGAGCGGGGGATCACGCCGGGGCTGGCGCTCGTGCTCGTCGGCGAGAACCCGTCATCGCTCTCGTACGTGCGCTCGAAGGGGGATGCGGCGGAGCAGGCGGGCATCTACTCCGATATGTTCCACCTCCCGGAGAACACCGGCCAGCAGACGCTGCTCTCGCGCATCCTCGATCTGAACGAGGACGGGCGCTTCCACGGCATCCTCGTCCAGCTCCCGTTGCCGAAGCAGCTGGACGAGCACGCGATCATCAACGCTATCGACCCGCAGAAAGACGCCGACGGCGTGACGCCGATGAACCTGGGCCGCCTGCTGCGTGGCGAGCCGTCGCCCTGGCCCGCGACACCGGCTGGCATCGTCGAGCTGCTGCACCGCAGCGGGCACCCGCCGAACGGCAAGCACGTCGTAGTCTGCGGGCGCTCGAACATCGTCGGCAAGCCGGTCGCGGCAATCCTGATGCAGAAGAACGAGCGCGCGAACGCCACCGTGACGCTCTGCCACACCGGCACGCCAGACCTCGCCAGCTTCACGCGCCAGGCGGACATCCTCATCGCCGCGATGGGATCGCCGAACGCGATCACCGCCGCGATGGTGAAGCCCGGCGCGGTCGTGATCGACGTGGGGAACAACTGGATCGAGGACGAGAGCCGCCAATCCGGCCGCCGCCTCGTCGGCGACGTGGACTTCGACGGCGTGCGCCAGGTCGCCTCGGCGATCACGCCGGTCCCCGGCGGCGTCGGCCCCATGACGGTCGCGATGCTGCTCTCGAACACGGCGATGCTGGCGGAGCAGCAGGCCGGGCGGCATTGACGGCTGTCGAACCTCGCAACGGATCGACCGTCAGCAGATTCGTCTAGCGGATAAACGGATTCGCTCGCATCTGCTTATCCGCTGGGTAATCTGCTGGCAGCCAATCCGCTCCGACTTAACGCCTCGGGAACCAACCGCGTCCCGCCGGTGTATATCTCCCAGAACAAACGCGAGAGGAGGTACGCACAATGCATCGAATAGCAGCGATGGCTATAGCGCTGGCCGTAGGCGCGCTGGCTCTGGCGGGAGGGGCGCCCGCCGAAGCCGGAGGCGGCTGTCATAATGGGGTGTTCTCAGACAGGACAGGCGCGCAGGTTGAGCTGAGCAAGAACTGCTTTGAGCCGACGGTGACGGGCGGGTGGTGAGCAGCGGGACATCCGCGGGCGACGGCGTAAGAGCGGTCTCCGCGCTTGCACTCCGAGACCGCGCTAGCAGCTCGGCCGGAAGCGCAAGCGCCTCGATAAACTCCGGCGCCGGCGATAGCGTTGCCATTCCCCTCGTTATCGGCATCGGCGCTCTCGCCGCGATGGGCGGTTTCGTGGCGGCGACCGTGCTTCGAAGCAGGTCAAGGGCTAGCTAGGAACGGGCGTAGCCGGCTAATCGGGTCGCTCGTCGAAGCGGCGCGAGGTCCGCCTCGCCCTATGCCCTCTGCTCCTCGAGCACGTCGCAGTCGAACCACTCGGGGTCGGACGCGAGCAGGGCGCGCATGCGCTCGTACCATGAGTTTTGTTCGGGGCTTTCCGCGTTCGCATAGTAGCGATCGCTCGTATCCCACGTGACACAACCCCAAACCTCGTCCGGGTTATCCTTGCGCCTGCCGGCCACGCTCATCTCCCATCCCCGCTCCCTGAGCCGCTGATCATCGGCGGCGCCCTCCATCAGGCGCTGAATCTCTTCTACCTTGCCGGGCTGTGCCTTCATCCGCCAGAACGTAACGTGTTGCGCCATCGCAATCCTCCTCTCTCTGCTTGGACATCCGCTAAATCGGTGACCACACTATTTCTACGCCGTCCCGATCGCCCATGGCTTTCGAAATAAGGTCGACGAGCCCAGGATCAGCGTCGTGTTGACGCATAACATCGAGCATCGTGCGATTAATGTAGTAGTCCCGGTCCTCCGCGTACTCCTCCTCGAGCTGGTCGACGAGAAACTGAAGTTGCTCCTCGCTGATGCTTCCTAGGTCGGCGCCGGTGTCTTTGTCTCGGAGCGCAATCATGCAGTACCCTCGGCGGACTGAACAAGCCGGCGACTGTTGAGGAGCGCGCCGGTCGTCGCCACACAATACGGCACTGCGTACGTGAGTGGAATCTTCCAGTAGAGCGACGCCGGGAAGTCGCCGCCGAGTATGATGTTGCCCTGGTTGATCGTAGTCAGAATTGTCCCCACGATCAGCGCCACGATAGCCGAACGACGCACGAGCGGCCAGAAGGTGAGGGCGCAGGTCAGACAGCGCAGACGGGCGTTGTCCGCGGTTCGTACCTCGAACGTGGAGCGCTCTAGGCTCTTCCCGCAGCGCTCGCATTCAGCTGGCGTTCGCACCGCGCTACCTGCCTGCTGGTCGATCATATCTAGCAGCACCCATTTATGCGCTCGCGAGATACGGTGTCAAGCGGCGCCACTCCTTCCCTGTCCATCCCTAAATCAGTACGATAGAACCGCACAGTTCGCCCCAATCGAGAGAGGTCCCCTTATGAAAGACTACCCGGCGGAGAATATACGTAACGTCGCGTTCGTAGGGCACAGCGGCACAGGAAAGACGTCGCTGGCCGAGGCCCTGATGTTCGCCGCCGGCGCTACCAACCGCCTCGGGAAGATCGAGGACGGCTCGACCCTCTCGGACTGGGACCCGGACGAACAGAAGCGGGGGTTCAGCCTCAACCTCTCGATCCTCCCGCTTGAATGGGAGGGCCACAAAGTGAACCTCCTCGACACCCCCGGCTACATGGACTTCATGGGCGAGGTGAAATGCGGCCTGCGGGCGGCCGATACAGCGCTCATCGTCGTCGATGCGTCGTCAGGAGTGCAGGTAGGCACGGAGTTCGCCTGGCGGTTCGCCGAAGAGCTGGAGTTGCCGCGGGCCATCTTCATCAACCGTATGGACCGCGACAACGCCGACTTCAGCAGCACGCTGGCGCAGATACAGTCGCTCTGGGGGAACAAGTGCCTGGCGGTCGAGCTGCCGGTGGGCGCCCAGCAGGCGTTCCAGGGCGTCGTCGACTTGTTAACGATGAAGGCTTACCTTGGTGAGAAGGCCGAGGAAGGGGAGATCCCGGCCGAAGTCGCATCGCAGGCGGACCAGCAGCGCGAGAAGCTGATCGAGGCTGCGGCCGAAACGGACGACGCGCTCATCACGAAATACCTTGAAGGCGAGGAGCTTTCCGCGGAGGAGCTAAGGGCAGGAGTGCGCGCCGGCATCGCCGCAGGGGAAATCATCCCGATTTTCACCGGCTCGGCGACAAAGGCGGTCGGCGCCCGACGCCTGCTAGATTCAATCGCCGCGCTCTTCCCCTCGCCGTCCGACCTTGTGGCCAGCGCCGCCGGCAAGGAGCTGCCGCCCGACGCATCCAGGCCGCTCGCGGCGCTCATCTTCAAGACGACAGCGGACCCCTACGTGGGCCGCCTATCCTACTTCCGGGTGCTTTCCGGCACGCTCAAGTCGGATTCCCACGTCTGGAATGCGAATCGCAACGCCGACGAGCGCATCGGCAGCCTCTATCACATCGTCGGCAAGAACCAGGAGCACGCGTCGCAGATCACAGCCGGCGACATCGGCGCGGTCGCTAAGCTTGCGGACACCCACACCGGGGAAACCCTCGGCGCGCGCGACAACGCGGTCACGCTCGAGCCGATTTCGTTCCCGCAGCCGTCGTTCAGCGCGGCGATCTCGCCTAAGACCAAAGCCGACCTCGACAAGATGGGCACTGCGCTCAACCGCATCGTCGAGGAAGACCCCAGCCTGCGGCTGGAGCGCAGCCCCGATACGGGCGAGATGATTCTCTCGGGCCTCGGGGACTCGCATGTCGAGGTCGCGCTCGAGAAGATCAGGCGCAAGTTCGGCGTCGACCTTGAGATGCACATGCCTAGGGTGCCCTACCGAGAGACGGTGAAGTCGACGGCGCAGGCCGAGTACACGCACAAGAAGCAGACCGGCGGGCACGGACAGTTCGCCCGTGTGGCCCTCGAAGTGGAGACGTTGCCGCGGGGGTCAGGCTTCGAGTTCGTCAACAAGACCGTCGGCGGTGTCGTCCCCAAGCAGTACATCGGGTCCGTCGAGAAGGGCGTCACCGAGGCGCTCGGCGACGGCATCCTGGCGCATTACCCGATTGTCGATATGCGCGTGACCCTGTACGACGGCAAAGAGCACCCCGTGGACTCTTCGGACATCGCGTTCAAGCTCGCCGCAGCGCAGGCCATGAAGAAGGGCGCACAGGACGCCCAGCCCTGCATCTTGGAGCCGATCATGGATCTGCAGGTCACGGTGCCTGAGGCGAACACCGGCGACGTCATCAGCGACCTCAACGGCAAGCGCGCGCGGGTGCTGGGCATGACCCCTTCCGGGATGATGACTACGATCGATGCCCAGGCGCCGCTGGCGGAGGTCCAGCGCTACTCCGCCGATATGCGTTCGATTACGCAGGGCCGCGGCTATTTCACCATGAGCCTCTCGCACTACGAGGAAGTGCCCGCCCACCTCGCTCAGAAGATCATCGAGAACGCCAACAAGGAGCGCGAGGCCGCTCGGGCGTAATCTTGGTACAACAACGCCTCTCGTCCGTCTCTCGCGAACCCCTGGCGCTCCGGGAGTTCGCCCTGCTGATGGCCGACCCGGTCTTCTACGGAGTGGGTGTCCCGCGGGGCGACGGCCGGCCCGCGCTGGTGCTGCCGGGCCTGTTCGCGAATGACTTCTATCTCCAGCCGATGCACTCCTGGCTCGGCCGCATTGGCTACCGTCCGGTCCCCTCGACCTTCTGGCTGAACGCGGGCTGCCCCGAGCGCCTAACCGGGCAGGCGCAGGAAGCGCTGGAACGCAGGCTTTCGCGCACCGAAAAGCCGGCGGTCCTTATTGGGCACAGCCGCGGCGGCATCCTGGCGAAGGCGATCGCGACCCGCCTGGGGGAGCGAGCCTCGCACCTCGTGATTCTCGGCTCGCCCGTCGGGGGAATGATGCGCTTCCGCTGGGGCAACGCAAGCAGCGCGCCCAACAGCCCCTCACGCAGGCTCGGCGAGGCCAGCAGCCGCGTCCGGAACCTGCTTGACCCCGACTGCGACGCGCCCGACTGCGGATGCGCTTTCTTCCCCGACCTGCGAGCCCCGCTCAACTGGAGGACGAAGGTTGTCTCAGTCTACAGCCGGGATGATCCGATCGTCCCGGCCTGGAGTTGCCAGATCCCCGGCGCCGAAAACATTGAGGTCAGAGGAACGCACTCAGGGCTGGCGTTCAACGGGGCGGTCTATCGGGCGCTGGCGGAGCAGCTGATCTCGGGATAGCGAGCTTTGGCCGGGCCTTACTCGCTTTCCGTGACGTCTGCGTCCACAACCTTCCAGTCGGAGCCGATCAGCGACCAACGCGCCACGACTTTGAATGACTGCGGGCCGTCATACCTGACTTCATACAGCCAGTCGTCGCCATCCGGCCGGCTGCCGAGAAGCTCGTAACCGTTAATCCGAATCGCAGTGCCGCCGCCGGCCTGCTGCTGGAGCTTCGCCATCGCACGCGGTTCGAGGTCGTTCATAATCTGGGCGATGTCCATGGATACGATCGCCCGGGCGTGCCGGTGGACGATGTCGTCGATCGCGCCGGTCTCGCCCATTCTTATTCGACGGCGACGGGATCGCCGAGGTCCTTCAAAGTGCCGTCCTTCTGGATCTCGACAGGCTGAAGCGTCTGAATGGCGAAGTGGTCCTTGGGCCCCAGATTCAGCTCGACCCCGTCCAGCATAAGCGATGAGCGGAAATGCTGGAGCGACTCGGCCGCATGGAGCACTGTATCGCGCGTGATACTCTCGCAGGTGCGCTTCAGCGTCTCGACCACCGCTTCGGCGAGCGACTGGGCGTAGACGCTTAGCGTACTTACGACCGGGCCGTTGAACGTCTCCATGATCCGCCTGTGCTCGCGCATCGAGGGCGCTTCCGCATCGTCGACGGCGCTGAGCAGATACTCCGTTGAGATCGACCCTTTGAGATGCTCAAAGCCCTTGAGCAACTGTTCGGCTAGCGTGCCGCCTCCGATTTCACGAGCAAGGGCGCTTGGGGAGTTAACGTAACTAACGAGCCATCTTGGGGAATACCGCTCCGCCTCTGCTATACGGAAGACCTCAGCGGACACTTCCGGGGGCAGCGCCAACACTACGGCCTCCGCGCCCGTGTCGCGAGTTGCGAGCACCTGAGCCTTCAACGTCGTCGGCGAAGGATCGACCGTCTGCGAGGAAACGACCATGTCCTTGTTAGAGACCCCCTCCTGGACTCCTCGCAGGTAGTCGTTCCCGAACTGGTCGTTCTCTGCAAGAATGCCGATTTTCTTGTCGTTCAGGTGGTCGTTCAGGTATCGCGCCAGGACCCGAGCGTCCGTCAGATAGTCTGGAATGTATCCTATCGTCCACGGGTATCTCGCAACGTCACCCCAGCCAGACCAGCCGGTCGAGACGAAGAGGTCCGGAACTCCGTCCGCGCTGTTGCCGTCGCCGTTGGGATCGTTCAGGTACGCTGCCACGGGCACATGCACAGGTGTACCCAGCGCGCCGATCATCGCCAGTACGTGGTCCTGCTCGACCAACTTCTTCGTCTTCTGCAGTGCGCCTTCGGGTGTGTAGCCGTCATCCTCTGCCTGCAGCACTACCCTCCGCCCGCAAACGCCGCCGTCCTCCTGGCTCACCTTGCGGAAGTAAGCCTGGATCGCCGCCGTGATCAGACCGTACGGAGTATCGGCCGTGCCTGATATATCGTTTGTCATCCCCAGGACAATGTCGGTTTCAGTCACCCCGGGTCCATGGCTGCCGCCGCGCCCCGCGACCGGAGACGGGGTGGCTGCAGACGACGGCCCTGGCTCGCTCGCACCGCCGCCGCATGCTACGGTGCCGAGAAGGGTTATCGACACTATAATCAGTGAACTGTAGAAACACTTATACAGAATTGCCACACCTCAGAGCGCCTATAGTAGCGCCTCTTTCGATATTCGTCAAAGTCTACGTAGGAAACGACGAAAAGAATGCCGGGATACGTTACACGCTCGCGAGCACTAGCGCCCGCCGCGCAAACGGGGATCCAGCACGTCGCGGAGCGCATCGCCCAGCATGTTGAAGGCATAGACGCACACGAAAATAGCGAGGCCGGGAATGATCGAGAGCCACTCGTGCCCCACACCGTAGACCCGCCCGTCGACATCCAGAAGCCCGCCCCAAGTCGGGAAGGGCCGCTGGATCCCGAAGCCGAGAAAGCTCACCGTCGCTTCCGCGAGAACCGCGGCGCCGAGGTTCACGCTCGCCAGGACGATAACCAGCGGCATGATGTTCGGCAGCACGTAGTGCACCATGATGCGCACGTTGGAGGCGCCGAGCGCGCGCGCGGCCTCCATGTATACGTTCTCCTTGATCGCCAGCACCGCGCTCCGCACGATACGCGCCCCGTAGCCGGCAAAGATTATGCCGAGCGAAAAGATCACGACGCTGCTGCGGAAGAACGTGTACCAGACCCAGTCGCCGTCCTTCGGGTCAAGGCCCACATCGGGGCCGCGCCCAACGCCAAGAAAACCGTCGCCACCTGTTCCGAGCACGGACAGGAAAGTGATGAGAAGGAAGATGGCCGGGAGCGCCACCCAGACGTCCACCACGCGCTGCGTGATCATGTCCACGCGCCCTCCCAGGTAGCCGCTGATCCCGCCGACAACGACGGACAGAAAAGCTGCGACGAAGACGGTCCCAAGACCGACCAGAACTGTCACCTGGCTGCCAATTACCATGCGGCTGAAGAAGTCCTGGCCGAGGACATCCGTGCCGAACCAGTACGTCCCGTTCGGAGATTGCAGCGTGTCGCTAAAGTGGGGCTCCGCGTATGGATAGCGTGCTATCCACGGCGAGAACACCGCTACAGCGAGCGTAAGGACGAGAATAAGCGCGCCGAAAGCACCCAATGGCTTTCGCCGGGCAAAGTGCAGCCCGCCGGAGAGCCAGCGACGCCAGACCGCAGGAACCTGCGCTTCCAGCGCCTCGAGTGGTATCGCCTGCTCTCGGATCGCCATGCTTACTAGGCGTAGCGGATACGTGGATCAAGAAGCGAGTAGACCATGTCCACCACGAAGTTAGTGAGCACGACGAGAATAGCGACAACCAGGAGCACTCCCTGCACGGCAACATATTCGCGCTGCGATACGGCCTCGATAAGCATCAGACCGAGCCCCGGCAGGCCAAAAATGCGCTCCAGAACGACTGATCCGCTGACAAGGATGGCAATCTGCACACCGATCAGGCTGAAGACGGGAATGAAGGCGTTCTTGATCGCGTGTCTGATCACTACCGTCCGTTCGCGCAGACCTTTCGACCATGCCGTGCGAACGTAGTCCTGCCGCAACACTTCTAGCATCTGGCTGCGCGTCAGGCGCATCACAGAGCCGGCCAGGGCAAAGCCGAGGATCGCCGCGGGCGCCCACATCTGCCTGATGTTTGCCTCAGGGTCCTCCCAGAAGTCCTTGTACTGAGAAGGAGGCAATAACCAATCACCGACGGACTGCGGCAATCCCCAGTCACGCCAGTGCCCAACGATGACGAAATACAGAGTGCCCAGCCAGAATGAAGGCAATGCCAGCATGAAGATCGAGAAGCTCCGGGCAGTATGGTCCACCAGCGTGTCCTGCCGGATCGCCGAAATGACCCCAATGGGTAACGCAATCACGAGCGAGAAGAACAGTGCGAGTCCGGACAGCTCCAGCGTGACCGGGATGCGGTTCTGTAGCTCGCCGCCCACCGACTTCCGGCTACGGAAGTACTCACCGAAGTCGCCGTGGGCGACGCCGCCTACCCACTCGCCCCACTGTTTGAAGATGCCCAAGAAGCGCGAGCCGAGGACCTTGTCGTTTATCCCCAGATCGTCCTTGATCTTCTCTTTCGTCAGCTCCTGGTTGAACGTGGCGGACTCAGCGAAGATCTGGTCGGCGATATCGCCTTGGAGAATCTGAAGGAGCAGCGTAATGAGGAGGGTAACGCCCAGCACGGTTGGGATAACAAGCAGCGCTCGGCGGATGAAATACTGGCGCACCTCCGCGCTTAAGAGCCCTGGGGCCCCTCCTTTTATGCTGGCTTATCGAGGAACATGTTCACGGCCGTTTCCACACCGAACCCGTACCCGCGGATTAGCTTAATCTTCTTGACCC
>VBEJ01000259.1 GCA_005882985.1 Chloroflexota bacterium | reverse complement strand
TGCCAGCGACGAGGTCCTTCAGGTCGAGGCCGGCGCAGAAGCCGCGGCCGGCACCGGTGATTACGATCACGCGCACGTCGCGATCATGGTCGGCGTCGCGCAGTGCCTGGGAGAGCGATTCGAGCATGGGGCCGCTGATCGCATTGAGGCGGTCGGGGCGGTTCAGCGTGATGGTCGCGACATTGGAATCGATTTCGAAGAGCAGGTCGGCGTATTCGGGCATCGGGCACCTCCTGGATCGTAGTTTACAGTCGCCGCTTCGCTATTGTCAGGCTTCGGCGCCGCCGTAATCCGTCTATTGCCAGCCTTTGGGGGTTGCGAGTAACCTGAGGGGGAGGGAGCGACAGGGAACCAAACCGTCCCCCCTGCCGTTTATTACTCAGGACAAGACCGGAGAACCGCCCCACTTGGACGCTCGCTCGGTAGCCCAACGAATCGTCGAGAACGTAGAGCGCGTCATCGTTGGCAAACGCGCGCAGGTGGAACTCGCGGTGATGACGCTGATGTGTGGCGGGCACTTGCTGATTGAAGACGTTCCGGGCGTCGGCAAGACGATGCTTGCCCGCAGTCTGGCTCGCTCGAGCGGCTGCTCGTTCAACCGCATTCAATTCACGCCGGACCTCTTGCCGACTGACGTGACCGGCGTCTCGGTGTACAACCAGAGCACACGCGACTTCGAGTTTCGGCCCGGGCCGGTGCTTTCGCAGGTCGTGCTCGCCGACGAAATAAACCGTGCGACCCCAAAAGCACAGTCGGCGCTGCTGGAGGCGATGGAGGAGCGCCAGGTAACGGTGGACGGGGTCACGCATCACACACCGGCACCGTTCATGGTGATGGGCACACAAAACCCGATCGAGTACGAAGGAACGTTCCCGCTCCCGGAGGCGCAGCTGGACCGCTTCTTGCTCCGCCTCGAGCTGGGGTATCCCTCGGTCCAGGACGAGAAGACGATCATGGAGCGCCAGCGAGACGGCCACCCGGTCGCCGAGCTGGACCAGGTCTGCGAGCCGAACGACATCCTCTCGCTGCAAGAGGCGGTGCGCGACATATACGCGGATGTCCTGGTGCAGGAGTACATCGTCAGCCTGATGAACGCTACCCGGACCCATGATTCCGTATATCTCGGCGCCTCCCCGCGCGGGTCGCTGGCGCTGCAAAGACTCGGGCAGGCGCGGGCGGTCCTCGACGGCCGGGATTTCGTGCTACCGGACGATGTGAAGGCGCTCGCGTATCCGGCGCTAGGTCATCGCATCATCCTGAATGCGCAGGCGCGAGTGAAGGGCGCGACGGTCCAGCAAGTACTGGCCGAATCCCTTCAACGGCTGCCGGTGCCCGGAGTCCGTGCATCAGAACGCACCAGCAGGCGCGCCTAGCATGACGCGAATCCTTGACACCATGGCCGACGCTTTGCGGCGTTTCCTCCGGCTCTGCTATCGCAATCAGAACCTGGTGTTTGTAATCGCGGCGCTGGTAGCGATGTCCGTCCTCGCCTTCGTCAGCGGGTACTGGTTCTTCTATCGCGCGGCATATGTGCTCGGGGGACTTGTCGTCATCTGTCTGATCTGGGCCCGCGTACACGCCGGTGCGCTCGAAGTAACGGTGGAGCGCGCGAACGACCGCCTGCAGGTAGGGCAGGAAACGGAGGCAAGGGTGCGGCTGCAAAGCCGAAGTAAGTTCACGAAGGTGTGGCTGGAGGCCGAAGACGAGACCGACATGCCCGGTACGCCGGCGCGTACGGTCCTCACGCTGCCCTCGAGTGGAGCACGCAACTGGAAGGTGAACGTGCGCTGCGCGCGACGAGGTATCTACCGCTCGGGCCCGGTGCGCATAACCACCGGCGATCCCTTCGGCCTCTTTCGCTTGACTCGGACGTACGGAGAGCGGCGGCAGCTACTCGTCCTGCCACGGCCCGAGGAGCTGCCGTACTTCTGGTCGCCTGTAGCGCAACTCCCAGGTGAGGGAAGCGTACGACGCCGCACCCACTATGTGACGCCGAACGCCTCCGGCGTGCGCGATTATTACCCCGGCGATAGCTACAACCGCATTCATTGGCGATCGACAGCCCGGCTAGGCCGGCTCATGGTCAAGACCTTCGAAATGGACCCGACAAGCAACGTGTGGATCCTCCTGGACCTGCAGGGCTCCGTTCAGGCCGGGGCTGGGGATGAAAGTACGGAAGAGTACGGCGTGCGGATCGCGACCTCACTTGCCTACCATTTCGTGCACTCGAACCGGATACTCGGGCTGATGGCGTTCGGGCGAGAAGCGGTCGTCCTGGACCCAACGCGAGGCTCGCAACAG
>VBEJ01000145.1 GCA_005882985.1 Chloroflexota bacterium | reverse complement strand
TCGGTCGGCGAGTTCTACTCGGTCGCGCTCTGCAACAACCACCAGCAAGCGGACACCGGCACCAAGATGATCCACATGGGCAAGAACACCCGCAGTACGATCATCGCCAAGGGCATCTCGGCCGGTCAGGGCCAGAACACGTATCGCGGGCTCGTCAAGATCATGCCGACGGCGACGGGCGCGCGGAATTTCACGCGCTGCGACTCGCTGCTGATCGGCAGTAAGTGCGGCGCGCACACGGTGCCGTACATCGAGGTGCGGAACCCGACGGCGCACATGGAGCACGAGGCGACGACTTCGAAGGTCAGCGACGACCAGCTCTTCTACCTGATGCAACGGGGAATCAAGGAAGAGGACGCCCAGTACATGATCATCAACGGCTTCTGCAAGGGCGTCTTCGCGGAGCTGCCGTTCGAGTTCGCGATGGAGGCTTCGCAACTCCTGAAGGTGAGTCTCGAAGGCACCGTCGGCTAACATATGACACCCCGTAGCTCAAATCACAACCGGCCTATACTCGAAGTTCGTGATCTGCACGTCTCCGTCGGCGAGAACGAGATCCTAGAAGGGATGAACCTTTCGGTGCATCTCGGCGAGGTGCACGCAGTGATGGGGCCGAACGGCAGCGGCAAGAGCACGTTCACGAACGTGGTCGCCGGACGGCCGGGCTACACGATCACGAAGGGCGACATTCTCTTCGAGGGCGAGAGCATCCTCGGTATGTTCCCCGATGAGCGCGCGCGGAAGGGGATCTTCCTTGCGCTCCAGTATCCCGTCGAGCTTCCGGGCATCCGCAACCGCGAGTTCCTGAGGACGGCGCTCGAGGCGCTGCGCGAAGCGCGCGGCGAGACGAAGCTTGCGATCCGCGAGTTCAACAAGTTTCTCGAGGAAAAGGCGAAGGCGATGGACTTCGACCCGGACCTCATGAAGCGCAACGTCAACGAGGGCTTCTCGGGCGGCGAGAAGAAGCGCAACGAAATCCTGCAGTTGTCCGTACTCGACCCGAAGCTGGCGCTCCTCGATGAGACCGACTCAGGCCTCGACATCGACGCGCTCAAGGTCGTCGCGAATGGCGTGAACGCGTTCCGGGGGCAGGACAAGGCAATCGTCCTGGTCACGCACTACCAGCGCATTCTGAACTTCATCAAGCCCGATTACGTGCATGTGCTAATCGAAGGCCGTATTGTCCGCTCGGGCGGCAGCGATCTCGCGCACGAGTTGGAGGCGCAGGGCTACGAATGGCTGCGCGAGCCGGCCGAGGAAGCGGCAGAGTCAGTCGGGGCAACCGGCCGGCCATCGTAAAGGCCGCGATGACGCAAACAGCAGAAGCAACCAATCGCTACGCTGAAGACTTTGACGCGCTGCGCGAGGAGCGCGAGGAGGAGCCCCTGTGGCTTCGGGATCTCCGTCGTGAAGGGTTCGATTACTTCCAACGCATGGGTTGGCCGATCGACGACAAGCGCGATGAGATGTGGAAGTACACCGACGTCAGGCCTGTCGCTCGCACCGAGTTTCGGCTGCCCGACGCTCCGTCCGTCACGCCGTCCCCAGCCGAAATCGCGGCGATGCTTCCATTCGATGAGGACATGTCACGCCTCGTGTTCATCGACGGTTACTACTCTCCCGACGCGTCTCGCATTGTTGATGCTGATGACGCCTCGATCCTCCGGATTGCAGAAGCTATCCGCGAGGAGGAGACTCTCGTCCATGGGCACCTCGGACGCTATAGCGAGCCCGGCCATGACGCCTCCGTCGCGTTGAACACCGCCTTCTTTCGCGACGGCGCCTACATTCACGCCGACGGCCCGCTGAGCGCACCCGTGCACGTCGTCTACATCACGAGCGACCATGCTGATCCCGTCGTGACGTACCCGCGAACGCTTGTTGTTGCGGGCAAGAAGGCGGAGGTCACGCTGATCGAGACGTTTGTGAGCCTTGGTCCGCGCAACCACTTCATTGACCCGGTGACCGAAATCGCGTTGGGCGAGGGTTCAAGCGTGACGCATTACCGCCTGCTACTCGAGAATACGGACTCGTATACGATTGGGCACGTGCGTCCCTGCCTTGGGCTTGACTCGACCTACAAGTCGGTCGTCTACGAAGTCGGCTCGGGACTGATGCGCCTCGATCTCGAAGTGCTAATCGAGGGCGAGGGCGCCTTCGCAGATTTGAAGGGCCTTTATATCACCAAAGGCAAGCAGCACCTGGACAACCTGGTGAGCATCGACCACGCCAAGCCGCACGGCAAGAGCCGGCTGTACTACAAAGGCATTCTCGACGACGAATCACGCGCAGTCTTTGGCGGCACCGTGTACGTCCAGCCGGGCGCGGACAAGACAGACGCCTACCAGGAGGACAAGAACCTGCTGCTCTCGGACCGGGCGGAGGCGGACAGTAAGCCGAGCCTCGAGATCTACGCCGACGATGTGAAGTGCGGGCACGGCGCTACCGCCGGAGCTGTGGCGGACGAGGCGATCTTCTACCTGCGGTCGCGCGGGATCGACGAGCAGACGGCTTCGCGCTTGCTGATCAAAGGCTTCGCCAGCGAAATATTGGATGAAGTTGGAATCGAGCCGCTACGCGTGTTTCTCGAAGAGCGGACCTCTAGTGCGCTGCCCCGGTTCACGGGCGCGGAGGTGGCAGCGTGACGCTCGACGTTCAGCGCATCCGCGAGGATTTCCCGATCCTGGAACGCCAAGTGTACGGAAAGCCCCTCGTTTATCTTGACAACGCGGCCACCTCACAGAAGCCGCGTCAGGTTATCGACGCGCTCGTCGATTACTACGAGAACTACAACGCCAACATCCATCGTGCAGTCCACTGCCTCGGCGAAGAGGCGACGGCCGCCTACGAAGAGGCGCGAGCGAAGGTCGCGAAGTTCATCAACGCTCCTTCGCCTGAATCCATCATCTTCACCCGCAACACGACGGAGGCGATCAACCTCGTCGCCTACACTTGGGGCCGCGCCAACGTCCGCGAGGGAGACGAGATCCTCCTGACGCAAATGGAGCACCACTCGAACCTTATCCCCTGGCAGCGGCTGGCAGCCGAAAAAGGCGCGAGCGTCCGCTACATCGAGTTGACGGACTCGCAGACACTGGCGCTCGACGGACTCGAGAATCTGTTCGACGCCCGCACGCGCATCGCGGCAATGCCGCACGTCTCCAACTCCCTCGGCACTATCAACCCGGTCGAGAAGATCGCCGCGGAGGCGCGCCGGAACGGCACGCTATTCCTCGTGGACGGGGCGCAGGGCGCGCCGCACCTGCCGGTCGACGTGCAGGCCATCGGCTGCGACTTCTACGCCTTCTCGGCGCACAAGATGCTCGGCCCCACCGGCGTGGGCGTGCTCTACGGCCGACCGGAGCTGCTCGAGGAGATGGAGCCGTTCCTCGGCGGCGGCGAGATGATACGCAAGGTCACGTACGAAGGTGCGACCTGGAACGACCTGCCGTGGAAGTTCGAGGCGGGCACGCCTAACATCGCAGACGTTATCGCGTTCGGCGCGGCCATCGATTATCTTGACCACCTGGGCATGGAAAACGTCCGTGAACACGAGGTCGAGATCACGGACTACGCCCTGACCCGCCTGAGCCAGCTCGAGGGCATCGTGATGTACGGCCCGCCCGATCCGCGCGAGCGGGGCGGCGTCGTGTCATTCAACTTCGGCGACCTCCATCCACACGATATCGGCACTGTATTGGATCACCACGGCGTGGCGATCCGAGCGGGCCACCACTGCACGCAGCCGCTCATGCGGACGCTCGGCGTCTCAGGGACGGCGCGCGCCAGCTTCTACGTCTACAACACGCCCGAGGAAGTCGACGTCCTCGTCGAGGCCCTCGAGGCGACGCGGGACTTCTTCAAGCGATGAAGCGAGATTTGGCAAATCCTATGGCTTGTTCGACGCCCCGTCCCGCTCGTCCTGAGGCTCTCGAAGGGCCAAGTGTAGCAACGGCAGTCCGATTGGAGCCCGCATGAGCCTCCGCGAAGAATACGCCCGCCAGGAGGCCGAGCTCGATGAGCTCTACAAGGAGATCATCCTCGACCACTACCGCAACCCCCGCCATCGCGGCTCGCTCGCCTCGCCGAGTGCGACGCATGAGGGACTGAACCCGCTCTGCGGCGATGAGGTCACGGTCGAGCTGCTGGTGGAGGCGAACCGCGTCGCCGATGTCGCCTACAAGGGCTCCGGCTGCTCGATCAGCCAGTCGTCAGCCTCGATGATGACCGAAGCGATTAACGGCAAGCCGCTCGACGAAGTGAAGCACCTCAGCGAGGCGTTTACGGCGATGATGCGGGGCGAGGAGAGCATCGACCCGGAGTCGCTCGGCGACCTAGAAGCGCTCTCGGGCGTGCGCAAGTTCCCTGTGCGCGTGAAGTGCGCGACGCTGGCCTGGCACACGGTGGACGAGGCGCTGGAAGAAGCGGGCCTCTAGTCCAACCTATCGAATCTAGCGCTTTAGGGCCTCCACCGGCTGCCGCTCAGCTGAAGTGAAACTCCCGAAAGAACTCGCCCATGGCGACTGGCGCCTCGGCTCTCTCGCACAAAATTCCGTCGATCGTCTCGAGCAATGGTAGGTCGAGCCCGCTTTCGCTCATGAGCTCCTTGCTCGCCCCGCAGGCGATCACTCCCTCGACCGTCTTCTCGTCACGAAACTGCCGCCAGTCACCTCCGCTGCCGAGCATCTCGCCGATCGTCCGGTTGCGGCTGTGGTGGCTGTAACCGGTCGTCAGCAGGTCGCCGAGGCCGGCCAAGCCATAGACGGTCTCCGCCCGCCCGCCGAGCGCCTCGCAGATGCGGCCCATTTCGCCAATCGCGAGGGTACCGACGAACGCCTTCGTGTTCGCCCCGAGTCCCATGCCATCGCAGATTCCGAGCGCGATGGCATAGACGTTCTTGAGGGTGGACGAGAGCTCGAGGCCGCACAGATCGGTCGTCACATCGACCTTCACCCAGTCGTTCTGGAGCAGGGATTGGACGCGTTGCGCCGCGGACTCGTCCTCAAAGGCGACGACCACCGCGGTCGGTTGTCCTCGCGCCATCTCGATCGCGATCGCCGGCCCGCCCATCGCACCGATCGTCGCGCCGCGCGGGCCCAACTCGCCCGCGATTACTTCGCTCAGCCGGCGGTTGGTGCCCGACTCCAGCCCCTTGGCCACGTTCAAGACCAGCTGGTCTGGCTGGAGATATCCCTTCAGATCTCGCGTGATGCCCGCCACTATCTGCGATGGCACGCTCATGACGACAACGCCCACGCTCACCACGGCCTTCTCGATGTCCCAGACAGCTTGGATACCCGGGTGCAGCTCGACCCCTGCGAGGTACTTCGTGTTCGCCTGCCGGTCGCGCATCTCTTCCACCACGTCGGTCTCGATGCTCCAAGCGCGGACGGTGTGGCCGTTGGAGGCGAGGACCTGCGCGACAGCCGTGCCCATATTGCCGGCGCCGAGAACGGCAATGGTCTCAGACATGGCATCAGATTACTGTGGGCGCCGAATAGGCGTCCAGACGGTCTGGCCTAGAAGCGAAACGTCTTGAGGTCCGCGGCGCTGACCACGTTTGGGAGTCCATCCAGGTGAGGCTGGCCGCCGAGGTGAGTGAGCACCATCATAGTCTCCGGCGCGATCCGCTTACGAATGACTTTCACATCATCGAGGCCCATGTGCTCCGGCCCGCAGCCTTCGTTGTATGTGCAGTCCACCACGAAGACGTCGCTACCGTCCGCCAGCTCGATGATCCCGTCGCAGAACATGGTGTCGCCTGTGTAAGCGACGGTCTTGCCGTTGATCTTCGCGCGGTAGCCGAACGCCTCCATGCTCTCTTTCACGTGGTTCATCGGCACGGACCAAAAGCTGATGGCGCCGGCCTGCTGCTGCTTTCGAGGCACAGCGTCGACATAGATCCGTCTGTAGCCCGCGTCTCGGGTGATGTTCGGGTAGCAACGGTCAGCGAAGTCTTCGATCCATTCACGAACCCCGGGCGGCCCGACGATATACAGGTCGTTTGAGCGCTCGGTCATGTACAGGTACTCGAGGAACAGGAAGGGGACGCCCATGAAGTGGTCGCCGTGGTGGTGGGTGAGGAAGATGACCTCGATATCGGGCAACGGCACTCTAAGCTGTTTCAGGTGCGGAAGCAGCGTGGGCGGCGCATCGAACAGGTATTTCTTGTCGACGAGAAAGGAACTCCAGTAGCGCCCGTCTGCCGCAAACGCGTTGCCGGAGCCCAGGAACGTTATCTCCAACGCGCTTCTTCTTCCGTTGTGCCCTCTTTCTTCTTTCAGTCTACGCCGCCACGTATTCCCTGCACACACCGTCGAGGAACGTATTGAGCGCGACCGTCGCCTCATCGACGGCGTCCAACGCTTCTTCCTCGTCTTTAGGCGTCTCGCCGTACTTGGCTACGAGGTTGCGGGCCACCTTGGAATGCTCGACGTCGAGGCTGTGGTGGACGATGAAGAACTTTAGCCCCTGCGGGTCATCGATTCCGTAGAACTGCTTGAGGCCGGCCATCTTCCTGCCGGCGACCTCGGGAACCTGCGACTCGTAGGCGTAGAGCGCCGCGATCCCCCCGATGAAGGGGCTGTCTTTCGTCAGCCGGCGGTAGGTTGTGATGAGATTTGTCGTCTCGGGTAGCGGCGCCGACTCGATTATCTCCTCGCGGGAGAGGCCGAGCGCCTCGCCGAAGCGCAGCCATAGTTCTGGGTGGTTGTTCGGCCCCTGCTCCTCCTCGACGAGGTTCTCGAGAAGCTCCTGGCGGTCCGGAAGGTCGTCGCAGTTAGCGTGGGCGCCGCTCACGTAAGTCGGGAACTGGAGCACGTGGTGGTAATACTGGCAGGCGTACCCCTTCAACGAGTCGACGGTAAGCTCGCCGACCTGCCACTTCGTGTAGAAGGGGTGCTTTAGCAGACTGCGCTCCGCGATCAGCGCGTCGATTCGGTCGCACAACGTCTCGCCAGTCCTCGCCTGGGTCGTCATCGCCACTCCCTTCTACTAAGAAGGGGCCGCGCCCGACTTCCAGGCGCAGCCCCTCCCGTATTCAACTGTAACTGCTGGCTGGCTACTTCTTGAGCACGTGGATCGTGCAGGCAGAGCCGAGGCCGATGACGTGGGCAAGTCCCGTCTTCGCGCCCTCAACCTGCCGCGCACCCGCTTCTCCGCGCAGGTGCCATACGATCTCGACGATGTTGGCGACGCCGGTCGCGCCGAGCGGGTGCCCCTTCGAGAGCAGTCCGCCGCTGGCGTTAACGGGGATCTTTCCGCCGACGTAGGTCGCGCCTTCGTCGATCATGTGCCCGGCCTCGCCCTCGCCGCAGAGCTGGAGGTTCTCGTAGTGCAGAAGCTCAGCGGTCGCGAAGCAGTCGTGCAGCTCGACCATGTCGAGGTCTTCCGGACCGATGCCCGCCTTCTGGTAAGCCTCAGTCGAGGCGTTGCGCGTCAAGGTATTGATATCGAACATCGTGGGGTTGCGGGGCGTGTAAGGGTCCGACGTAAGGACGGAAGCTGCAACCCAGACGGGATTCTGCGTGAACTGCTTCGCCTTCTCGGCGGACATGAGGACCGCGGCCGCAGCGCCATCGCCAGTCGGACAGCACATGTACAGTGTGTTCGGCCAAGCGATCGGGCGCGCGTTGAGGACGTCCTCAAGCGGCGTCTCGATCCGGTACTGGGCGTAAGGGTTGTTCACGGAATGCTTGTGGTTCTTGACCGCGACCTTCGCGAACTGCTCCTGCGTCGTCCCGTACTTGCGCATGTGCTCAACGCCGGCCTGGCCGAAGACGCCCGGCATCAGCCCGGTGCCCATCACGCCCTCGGTGCTGTACTCGCGCGATGCCCCGTCAGCGCCCAGCAGGCCCATCTTGCCCATCTGCTCGCTACCGATCGCCATCGCGACGTCGTAAGCGCCGGAGGCGACGGACATCCACGCTTCGCGGAAGGCGGTGGAGCCGGTCGCGCAGGCGTTGGCGACATTGATAACGGGCACGCGCAGAGAGGGCGAGGCAAACCCCGCCCTACTTGCCGTCGGTTACTTTGAACTTGGCCGCGATGATGTCGTTGCCCTCGCGGTCGACTCGGACCTTCTCCGTGAACATCTTCACGCGCTTACCGAACCACTCCGGGCCCGGCTTCGAGATATCGAGCCCGTAGACGTTTGCGCGCACAGAAACGCCATCGTCGAGGTCGACGATAGCCGCCACGTACGGGGCCTCGAGGCCGGGTACCGTCTGGTGCACGACGGCGAAAGAATAGATCTCGCCCTCGTCGCCGAAGCGCGTCTCCTCGAACGGCCCGGTCGAACCGCAGTTGCCACAGGCGGTGCGGTGGCCGAGGTACTTGGCTCCGCAGTTGTTGCAGACCACACCCCAGAGGTACGCCGGCTCGTCCGGGTACTTCTCGGGCAGCTTCATAAAGGGGACGATTGGGTTTGGTTTCTTCTCAGCAGCGGTGGCTGCTTCCTGCGTCAAGAGCGACCTCCTTCAGTGATGCGTCCTGTATGTAACACGCCCTCACGCGCACGTCAAGGTCTTACGTAGCATCACTGACCCTTTGTGGCCGGACTTATCTACGCGGTAGACGACGATGACTCCTTCTCAATGACGGCACCGCAAGATTCGCACCGGTGGCTGACCCTCAGCGTCGGTGAGCTGGTTGGCGTGCCAACGTCCGCCTGTCGCGTCGACTTCCAGATCTGTTGCTTCAGGACGCAAAGCTGAGCGCGCAAATCGTGATGATGATTCACTCGGTAACCCCGCCCAAGGCGTTCGACCGCTTCCTTAATTAGGCCAAATTGTTTCTTGTACTCGGCCTTGCCATCACGGCCGAAGTAGCGAAAGTCGTTGCTTATGAGAACGTTTGCCCGCTCATAATGCTCTCCAAGGTCGTGGATGATATCCCCCCGCCCATGATGAAAGCGCGCTCTGGGTCTTCTATAGAACCGTCCCCGACGAAGGGCATATATACAATCAGGGCGCCGAATGAAGCGCTCATCCAGAAAATAGGCACCACAACTAAGGTTGTCCGTCACTGCAGCGGCATAAATTAGTCGATTGTCTGCGTGGAGCGAATTTGCAGCGAAACCGAAGATCAAATCTCCAGGCTTCGCGGAGCGCCGGATCATCGGCTTGCAGATGGCCAATGAAAGCAGATTGTCGTGGACACATGGCGCGCCGCCGTTATCGCAAGTCAGTTTGTAGATATAGATCCTGTCCCTACCGGTCATTTTGGTCAGTTGTTGGCGCGAATCAAAATGGGCTGCTTCCGTTCGATCCAGCGAAGACACCGCGATGGGTCAAGGAGAACCGGGAGTCTAACGCTGCGCTGGATATAGCCATCCCTGCTACTTAGGTGGCCCCACTCCTCTATTAGCTGTGATTTGAGTCGATACGCTCGATGGCGATATTCACCGATGGGCAAGCACCTTTCGAGGCGGCCAGACCGTTCAGGGCGACCTTTGACGATTACGTCTGCCGCCTCGCGACTAAGAACTCGCCGCGAATGAGCGTTTATGTCGCGGTCTCGCTCGCTCACGTCAACAGCGTTGATGAACGATTCAATCTCGAAGAGGCCGATAATTGCGTATACGAGTCGGGGCAGCTGATTGATATCTCTAAGGCCCGAGTAAAATAACATGAGGTCACCAGGCCGCAACTTCTCGCGAATCTGTTGCCCGCGTTGTCCCGCATCGCCGTAGGTAAGATGGTCGAAGTCGGGATCAAGGTGCATATTTCGAGCCCGTAGGTGATCTGGTAGCACTACACCGAACCGGGCGAGAACAGGTTCTAGTTTGCTATATGGCCTTTCGAAGCCGGCGTGCACGAGACTATTCTCCGGAATCGCTACGTACACGAACTCGTTTGTCGTGCTATCGACCGGCCCGTTCCATCTCCCGCCACCGCGACTCAAGTCTGCGGCGACGCGGATCAGCATCACGTTCATGACTGAGAGCCGGCGCCGGTCGCGGAGATCACTCTGCCGGGTGCTGATCGTCCGGGTCCAGCGGCGGGATCGAGAGGCTGAGGACGAGCGCTTCGCCGCGCAGCGTGCGGACGCTGTGGACTACGCCCTTCTCGATGCGAACGGTCTCGTACGGCCGGAGGCGGAGCGTGTGGTCGCCAACGCGGGCCTCGACCTCATGCTCGAGGACGGTGTAGATCTGAGCGCAGTTCTCGTGGTAGTGCGCAGCGACGTGCTCCTGCTCCAGCATGCGGATAATGCGCACGCTACATTCGGGCATGGAGACGTGCGAGAGGATCTCGTAGAGTCCCATGTTTGCCTTCACGGCGCTTCCTCTCGCATCAGTCGATGCCCGGCTCGTGGCCAACTCGGCGTACTTCCGTTGAGTGCTCGAAACCGCCCGCCTCTTCCTCGGCGAAGTACTTCGCCTTCGCTTCCTCGTACTCCTGCGGCGTGTTCATCCCGACCAGTACCACCTCCGAATCGAAGGGCAGCTCGATCACATCCGCCTCGTGCTGCTCGAGGAAGCCGCGCAGGCCCTCTGTCCGCTCCCGTACCCGGCGCAGCTCGGGCAGCAGCCAGCCGTCGACAACGGTCGGGTGGCCACGCTTGCCTTCGAACGCCGGAGCCGTGATCAGGTTCGACGCCCGGACGTGGTTCTCAATCAGCCGCTGGATGACGCGCCGCGGCCGCGGCTGATCCACGTCGAGCACGGCGATCGTTCTGGTGTCATCCGCGACCACTCGCGCGCCTGCTCGTAGCGACGATGCGCGCCCTCGCTTGTACAGCTCGTTGATGATCACTTCAGCGCCCACCTGCTCGACCACAGGCCTTATTCGCTCGGCGTCATGACCAAGCACGACAACGACTCGCTCGACGGGCGGCTGTCGCAGCTGGTCGATCTGGTATTCGACGAGCTTTTGATCTCCCCAGGGCAGCAACGCCTTGGGCTGCCCCATGCGGCTCGATTCCCCGCCGGCGAGCAGGATCGCGGCGACGGTCATCTGATCACTGCATTTCTAAGCGATGGTCGCGTAAGGCAGAAGCGACGAGAATCGCCTACAAGCGTGATAGGAGTTCAGCTTTCTTCTGCGCGAATTCTTCGTCTGTGATAGCACCGGCGCGATTCAGTTCTGCCAACTTCTCGACTTGCTTCAGAATATCTTCGCCGCCCCTACTACTAGGTTCACCGCGTTGGTCCGAGCCGGCGACCATCGGGCGTTCCGCCACGTCAGTTGTCCCTCTCACCCGGGTGAAGCGCACCATAGTGAAGCCTTTTGTCCTACTAGTACCAAGGAAGAGTCGAAGGCCACCAGTGAGCGCGGTGGTGGTTAGGGTGCGACCAACGTTGATGTGTCCGCTTTGCTCACCAACCGTCTCGATCTCCCAGCCGTGCGTTGCAGCCTGCTTAATGTCATCATTCAGCTTCCTTTTTTCGTTTTCCTTGTATTCCATGACGTGCACGGCACCGACTGGCGCACGCCGGTACCAATCTCGTGCCTTGCCCCAAGGTTTCTGGTCGTCTATCCGCTGGGCTATTTCTCTTTGGCGTTCCGCCCAATCGCCCATTTTTTCCAGGAACCCCTTGCGCTCTTCCGGCATAACGCCACCTCCCGAAACCCAATTCGTATCTAACGGTAACTATCCTGCAAATCATAGCCATGTCAAGTACCAGCAGGCTGCCGCCTCCATTGTGAACCCGAGTCCTATACAGCGGGACAACCCGCCTAGCCGGTATTACCGAAGAGGCCCGAGAGCTTCATCGCGAGGGCCATATTCCCGCCGAGCTTGACCTTTCGCGTCATGATCGCGATCGGCGGGCTGAGGTCGCCTGAGGCGAGGTCCATCCAGAGCGCGGGCTTCGTCTTGATCTCGCAGTCGTGCGGTTCGGCTGGGCCTTCGGCGGTGTCCGCCCGGCCGTCGCCGATCCGCATCGCCCACTGGCCGCCGCCATCGCCTTCCATCGTGAACTGATAGGTCACCTTCATGTCTGCGCCAGCATCGCGGTTGAAGATGAGCGGCATATAGTGCAGCAACCGATCGACGTGATAGTGCACTCGCTCGGGGGGGATACCCTGTATCCAGTGAGGAAGCTTCTTCTTGTTGACGCGGCGGATCTCCTGGT
>VBEJ01000257.1 GCA_005882985.1 Chloroflexota bacterium | reverse complement strand
ACCTGCTTAAACTGTCCTGTTATTCTCTACCCATGAGTGATGCGGTCCTTGCCGAGGGTCTAACAAAGCGCTATGGCTCCGTCGTGGCCCTCGATGGCGTCGATCTGCGCGTGCCCACCGCGACCGTATTAGGCCTGCTCGGCCCCAACGGCGCCGGCAAGACCACTGCCGTGCGTATCTTGACCACGATCATTCGTCCAGACGGCGGCAGCGCCCAGGTCCTCGGCTACGACGTGGTTCGCGAAGCGGACGCCGTCCGCTATCGCATCGGCCTTGCGGGCCAGTACGCCGCTGTCGACCCGAACCTCACCGGCCGCGAGAACCTGCGCTTGATCGGCCGCCTTACCCAGCTCCCGCGCCGGCGGATCCCGGCCCGGGCCGACGAGCTCCTGGAGCGCTTCGGTCTTGCGGATGCCGCCGGCAGGCTCGTTCGCACCTACTCCGGTGGCATGCGGCGCCGCCTGGACCTGGCCGCGGCCCTCGTCCACCGACCCCCCGTGCTCTTCCTCGACGAGCCCACTACCGGTCTCGATCCGCGGGGCCGACTCGATCTGTGGGACGTGATCCGCGGGTTGGTCGCCGACGGCACCACCGTGCTTCTCACAACCCAATATCTCGAGGAGGCCGACCGCCTGGCTCATCGCATCGTTGTCATCGACCAGGGGCGGGTCATCGCAGAAGGCACCCCGGCCGAGCTAAAAGCGCGGTTGGGTAGCACCGTGATCGAAATCGGCCTGGCCGACGAGACGGCGGCCCTGCGGGCACGCGCCGTGCTGGCGCGCTTCGACGGCGTCCCCGAGATCGACGGCCGCACTGTCCGCCTCTCCATCCACGAAGGCCCAAGCGGCTTGGTCGAAGCCCTGCGCGCCCTCGACGCCGAAGACGTTATGCCCGTTTCCCTCGCCGTGCGGGAGCCCAGCCTGGACGATGCATTCCTGACGCTTACCGGCAAGCGCGCCGAGTCCGTAAGCGTCCCTGACAAAGAGACTGTTAGCGCACGAAGTCCATCATGACCGTGAACGCTGTTGCCCTGACCCCCCGCGAGCATCACGGCCTCGGCCGCTTGACGGGCGCCGCGTCCGACATACTCGCCGTAACCGAGCGCAATCTGCTCGGGTACCGGCGCGTACCCCAGTTGCTCGTCTTCTCCACCATCCAGCCGGTCGTCTTCGTCCTCCTCTTCCGCTACGTTTTCGGCGGCGCCATCAAGGTACCCGGTAATAGCTATGTAGACTTCCTGATGCCCGGAATCTTCGTCCAGACCGTCGTCTTCGGCGCCATGGGCACCGCCGTTGGCCTCGCCACCGACCTCAACACCGGCCTCCTGGAGCGCTTTCGCTCGCTACCGATGGCTCGCTCCGCGGTCCTCGCCGGCCGCACGACGGCGGACCTGGCCCGCAACGTCTTCGTCGTCGCGCTCATGTCCGCAGTCGGTTTCGCAGTCGGATTCCGCGTGCACACCAGCGCGCTCGAGTTCGTGGCTGCGCTCGCGCTGGTGCTGCTCTTCGGTTACGTCTTCGGCTGGGTTTTCGCCACTGTCGGCCTCATCGTCCGCGATCCCGAGGCCGCCCAGGCTGCCGCCTTTCCGGTCATGGCTCCCCTCGTGTTCGCCTCATCGGCATTCGTCCCCGTCGACTCGATGCCCAGTTGGCTCCGGCTCTTCGCCGAGCACCAGCCGGTCTCCGTTACCGCCTCCGCGGCGCGCGCTCTCGTGCTCGGGGGACCGGCAACTTCGGATGTCCTTCAATCGCTGGCCTGGAGCGCGGCCATCCTTCTCGTTTTCGTCCCGCTCGCGATCTGGCGCTACCAGCGGACGGCCTAGCCAACGACGGGGCCCAGCCAATCGAGCCCTTCGCTCACGCCCACAGAGCACAGTCAGAGTGGTTCCCTTCCCGCTCGTCGTGGGCTGGGGGGCGAACGTCACAACGGACACTAGGCAGCGAAATACTGAATCGCTACAATTCGCGATGGAATCATGGTCCATCCTTTA
>VBEJ01000144.1 GCA_005882985.1 Chloroflexota bacterium | reverse complement strand
AGCTTGCGGACGTTCGCGGTGCGCAGGCTCGCCTCGAGGGCGACCAGCGCCCCGAAGCCGTGACCAAACAGGTTCACCGGCTCGCCGGCGCTCTCGATCACGGCCATAACGTCATCCAGCTCTCGCTCGAGGCTGTAATCCAGGCCATCACCGCTGTCTCCGCGGCCCCGGCGGTCGAGCGCGCGCACGGTAAAATACCGCTCGAGCATCGGGATCACATACCGATAAGCGGTATCGTGGTCCGAAGTCGACCCATGCACCAGCACAAGCGGCGGGCCGCTCCCCGCTCGCTCGTAAGCGATGGGCGTGCCGTCCCTCGATTTAACTGCTTCCATCCCTTATTCCACCGAAACGATGTAGTCGTAGTGCGGCTGTCCCCCGAACACTACTTCTACTTCATATGACGAAAACCGCTCCCGAATGTTTCTTGCCAGCTCCTCGGCAGCTGCGGCCGTTGTCTCCGCACCGTAGTACAGCGTCGCCAGACTCGCGTCTGATTTCGGTAGGCCTCCTAGCGCCCGGACGACTGCCTGCTCCGGCGACGGCGCCACCAGTTTCAGTTCGTCATCGACGATTGCGATGACATCACCCTCGTTGACTCGCACGCCGCCGATACTGCTGCGACGCACCGCCCGGGTTATCTCGATGGTCCGCACGGCGCCGCAGGCGTTCTCCATCGCCTCGGCCACGAGCGCGGCATCTTCGCCCGGGCTTATTGCGAGCAGCGCGGCGATTCCCTGCGGCATCGAGCGCGACCCGATGACGTGCAGGTGCTTCTCGGTGAGTTTTCGCGCCTGGCGGGCGGCGAGGATGATGTTCTTGTCGTTCGGCACGACGACGACGTCGTCGGTCGGGCAGGCGTCGACGGCCTCCACGATCTCGCGGGTGCTTGGGTTCATCGTCGGCCCGCCGGAGATAGTGCGCGTGCAGCCTAGACTCTGAAATACGCGCTCCATGCCCTCGCCGGCAACGACGGCGACCGTTGAGACCACCGGCGGCTCGGCTGCTTCGACGCGCATCTCCTCATGCATCTCGACGAAGCGCTCGGCCTGCTTACGAATATTATCGACCTTCACCTGCACCAGCTCCGCGGCGCTCGTCCCAAGCGAGAGGGCAGCCCCCGGATCGTCGGTGTGCACGTGGATGCGTATGAGCTGCCCGTCGCCGACGACGATGACGGAGTCGCCCAGGCCCATCATGCGCCCCCGGATCGACTCGACATCCAGCCCGCTCCCGCCGATCAGCAGCTCCGTGCAGTATCCATAGAGCGAGCCCTCGGTCTGGTGCCGGGCCCCGGTTGCTGCCAGCCAATCTTCCTCGACCGTCTCGGCGACCGCGGCGCTCTCGAGAGATTGGCCCCGAACATGGCGCAGCACGCCTTCGAGCAGTACGCTGAGGCCCAGCCCACCCGCATCTACGACGCCCGCCTCGCGCAGAACCGGCAGCAGAGAGGGCGTCCTTTCGACGCTCGCTTTCGCAGTCTTGACAGCCGTCTCGAGCAAGGAATCGAGATCACTGTTGTCGTTGGCCGCCGCGACAGCTTCGGACACCTCGCGTATTACAGTGAGAATCGTGCCCTCTGCCGGCTTCGTTACCGCCTTGTATGCAGCGGCGGAAGCGAGTTCCAGGCCCGCGGCAAGGCTCCTGGGCGTCACATCTGTCGCCCCGTCCACGCCACGGGCGAGCCCGCCGATGATCTGCGAGAGGATCACGCCGGAGTTCCCCCGCGCGCCCATGAGTGCTCCGTGCGACATGGCGGCGAGCACGGCGCCGGCGGCCGGGTCCGCGCAGCGCTCGGCTTCTTCCATCGTCGAGCGCATCGTCAGGTACATGTTGGTGCCGGTATCGCCGTCGGGCACCGGGAAGACATTCACGGCGTTTACCTGGGGGATGTTCCGCTCGAGCCAAACGGTGGCGGCGGCAAACACTTCACGCAGTTCCGCGCCGGAGAAGGAAGCGATGGCGGGGCGGGTCACGCGAGCGCCCACCTGAAGGCGGGCCGGCGGAGGCAGTCAGCCTTGTCCCTACGAACGGCCGATGTTACCATGCCTTCTGCGCAATTCTAGCAACCACGTACGGCAGGGTAAAGGAAAAACCTACTTGGCACGGTGCGATCTCTGCGGTAAGACGACAGCCTACGGCCGCAACATCCGGCATAAGCATTCGGGACGCTGGGAGCGCAAGGCTCCGAAGACGAACCGCACGTTCAAGGCCAACGTCCAGAACAAGACGATGATCGTCAACGGCATGCCGCTGCGCCTCAAGATCTGCACTCGCTGCCTGCGCACGACGCTCAAAGCGACGGCCTGACGTTCGTCAGTTCTGAGTTGCCATTTATCAGTCGTTAGCCAACAGGCTCTTCGCCTGATGTTGGCCGGTCGCTGAACGCTCCGCGGAATTGTTCCCCTTAAGCTGGGTGGTCTACGCTTGCCAGCGACGCGCGCAGCCGCTCGATGTTCTCGGCGGGCGAAGCGTGCTCATTGAAGATCGCGCTCGCAGCCACAAGTACGTTCGCGCCGGCCGCGGCGCAGCGCGGGGCCGTCTCCGTCGAGACGCCGCCGTCCACCTCGATCTCGGCGCGAAAGCCGCCCTCGTCGATCAACCGGCGCAGGCGGGCGACCTTCGGCAGCGCGCTTTCGATGAACCTCTGGCCGGAAGCGCCCGGGTTCACCGCCATCACCATCACCTGATCGACCTCTGGCAGAACCTGCTCGACGGCACCCACGGGCGTCTCGGGGTTGACACAGACGCCAGCTCTCTTCTCGCGTCTGTGCACCTCCTCAATGATGCGATGCAGCTGCGTCGCGGCTTCTACGTGGACGTTGATGATATCGCCGCCGGCGTCGATGAACGGCGCGGCCTGCTTTTCCGGTTCCTCGACCATCAGGTGAATGTCTAGCACAAGGCCCGTGCTGCGCCGAATCGCCTCGACTACCGGCAGCCCAATGCTGATCGAGGGCACGAAACGTCCGTCCATCACATCGATATGGATGTTGTCAGCGCCCGCCCGCTCGCACTCCTGCAACTGGTCGCACAGCCTTGAAAAGTCCGCCGAGATGATCGACGGCGCTAGCTTGATCCCGTTGATCAAGCGTCTTCCTTAAGCCGCTCCCGGGCCGTCCTTAGTGCCTCCGCGACACGAGACGGCGCTGTCCCGCCCGGCACATCGCGGGCGGCGATCGAGGCGCGGACATCGAGCGCAAGCACATCATGATCGAATAGCGGCGAGAAGCCTCGGTACTCTTCGAGCGAAAGGCCGCTTAGCGGCTTACCATCACCCTCTGCGTAGCGTACAAGCTCGGCGACAGTTTGATGCGCCTCGCGAAACGGCATCCCCTTGCGCACCAGGTAGTCGGCGAGGTCGGTCGCCAGCGTGTATGAGTTGCGCGCTGCCTCCTCCATTCGTTCGCCATCGACTCGGAGCGCCGGCAGCAGTGCCGCGAACGTCTCCAGTGTGGGGAGAAGTGTGTCCACGGTATCAAAAAGCGGCTGTTTGTCTTCCTGCAGGTCCCTGTTGTATGCGAGCGGGAGCCCTTTAAGCGTCGTGAGAATCGCCATCAGATTCCCGTAGACGCGACCCGCGCGGCCGCGGGCCAGCTCGGCGACATCCGGGTTCCGCTTTTGCGGCATGATACTCGAGCCCGTCGCGAACATGTCCGCCAGGCGCACAAAGCCGAACTCATCGCTACACCACAGGACGATCTCCTCCGCGAGACGCGAGAGGTGCATCATCGCCGTCGCCGCCGCGGCCTGAAATTCGATGACGAAGTCGCGGTCCGCGACAGCATCGATGCTGTTGCGGCTTACGCGGCTGAACCCTAGCTCGCTGGCGACGAACTCGCGGTCGAGCGGATAGGGCGCACCGGCCAGCGCCCCGGCGCCGAGCGGCAGTTCGTCCGCGCGCAAGCGGCAGTCACGCAAGCGTCCCGAGTCGCGGTCGAGCATCTCGAAGTACGCGAGGAGATGGTGGGCGAAGAGGACAGGTTGCGCGCGCTGGAGATGAGTGTAGCCGGGCATGATTGTGCCTTGGTTTGCTTCCGCGAGGTCCAGCAGCGCTGTTTGCAGGCCCCGTATCGCCAGGAGGGCGTCATCGCATGCTTCCATTACGAACAACCTCATGTCGGTGGCGATCTGGTCATTGCGGGAGCGGGCCGTATGGAGTCTGCCTGCGGCCTCGCCGATCTTCTCGTTCAAGCGCGCCTCGATATTTAGGTGGATGTCTTCCAGCTCCTCGCGGAACGGAAAGTCGCCGCGCTCGATCTCCTCGCAAATCTCCTCTAGGCCGCGCACTATAGACTCGGCGTCGTCCCCGGCGATGATTCCCTGCTTTGCGAGCATTCGTGCGTGCGCGATCGACCCGGCGATGTCGTGGCGGTAGAGGCGGCGGTCATAAGCGATCGACGCCGTGTACTTCAGAGCACGCTCGTCGAGACCGCGCGCGGTCGGGCTTTCAATACCGTCTTTGCGTTCCGGCATCGTGTGGCAATTATACCGAGCAGCCGTTTTGGCCTACCGAGGCGTCATCGCGCCGGCGAAGAGCGGAAGGCTCTTTAGGTCGCCGATGCTCTCGACCGTGTAGTCCGGCTCCGCAGGGCCCGGCTCGGGCTCATCCTCGGTCATCTCGAGCGGCTCGCCAATGACGGGTCGGCGCCATATCGCGGTCATCCCAAGCGTCTTCGCGCCCTCGACGTCCGCATGTAGGCTATCCCCGACCATCGCCGTCTCTTCCGCAGCCGCGCCAAGGCTTTTGAGCGCGTACTGGAAAATACGGGGATGCGGCTTCATGTAACCGATCTCGCACGACACCACAGTTGATTCGAAAAGATCGGTAAGGCCGAGGTCGCGCATCTCCTCGTGAAATCGAGGACCACTATACCCGCGGTTGGTGACCGCACCCAGCCGGTAGCTGCGTTCCTTCAGCCATTGCAGCGTGGGTAGCACATCGGGAAAAAGCTCGCGCCCGAGAAATGCGCCGCCGAGGTTCCATGCCTCCCATAGCTCCTCACTTTGCTCTCGCGTCAACGAGAGGTCATGGCGGGCGGCGACCCGTCGGCACAGCTCCGGGTAGTTCGGGTCCACGCAATCGCCGTGGAAGGCGCGGCTCGTCTCTTCTTCGACGGCGAGCCGGATATCCCTGCCGAGGTAGAAGCGCTCACCCTCGAAGTGATGGCCCCAGGTCGCGAGCAGCTCGCGGAGTCGGCGCACTGTCTCCTTGCGAATGAACTCTCTGGGCGGCATGTTCGGGAAGTGCCATAGTGTATCGCCGAGGTCGAAGAAGACGGTTGTGATGGGTGGAGTCATAAATCCTTCGGGTCGAATCGGGTAACGCCCGCGACATCATCATATCCGCGATCAGTGGAAATGATGCCTTCCAGCCCGTGTTGCATTACGACGGAGGCGTGGATAGCATCGCGAGGATCAAGCCGCGGGTGCGTGCCTAACACTAACCGAGCACCAAGCATAATCGCGTGATCAACCGAAAAGGGAGCTTGGAAAAGCCTCAGCAGCCGATCCAGGTATCGCAGTCCAACGTCCTCTCGCCGGCGGTACCAATAAACATACATTACCTCTTGCAAAGCCTCAGTGTCCGTGTTCGCAGTTTGGCGCCCGGCACGCACGTCGGCGAGGAGTCTGCGGCAAGGATCGCGATACGGGTGGGGCTGGCCTCGTGCGTAAATGAAGACGTTAGCGTCGATCAGTTTCAAGATCCCGCTCTATCTCCATCATCTCCTCAGCTGAACCTCGCTGGATAATATCCTTCAGTTCCTCCCAGGAACCAAGATCGTCTTCACCCGCGAAAATCCACTCCAGCGCCTCCTGCTTCTCGCGTTCAGAAGGTGCTGCTACATACATGGCAACGGCCTCTCGTATCATTGAACCCACGGACCGGCCCTCGGCCTCAGCGCGCTCCTCAAGCGTTCGATACTCCTTTGGATCAAACAGAACCTCAACCCGCTTCGACTTCATTGCCCGTAACCTCCGTAGGTATACGGATACTAGTCCCCTCTCTGACTCGATGTCAAGTAGTCGTGATAGAGTCGCGCTATGGCCGAGGAACTCTATGGCATCGTTTCCGAGCTGGATGAGGAGCACCAGGAGGCGGTTTCGCGGCTTTGGTCGGAGATCGAGCGCGAGTTTGGGGTGAGCATCAGCGAGGCGCACGTCCCGCATTTCACTTATCACTGCGCGAAGTCATACGGGGCTTCGGTACATGGGGTCCTGGCGAACGTCGCGGCGACGACGGCGCCGGTGCCGACAGCCTCTTTCATCATCGGCGTCTTCAACGCGCCCCCGCCGCTCTTCTTCCTTCCCCTCGTGCGCACCCGCGAGCTCAGCGCGCTCCACCGGCGGCTCTGGGCGGAGCTGGCCTCGATCGCTACCGGCGTAATGGACCGCTACGCCGCCGAGCGCTGGCTGGCCACAGTCAACCTAGCGCCGGACCTCGAGAGCGATATTTCGCGCGAACTGTTCCCGTTCTTGCTGAAGCGAGACTTTGAATGGGAGATTACGATCGACAACGTTTGCATCCTTCACGATACGGGCGAGCAGCAGGTAATCGAGGCGCAATTCGACTTCAAGGGTTGAGAGCATCATCATCGTTCTCGGCCGGTGTCTGCGCCTGCGCCTGGACGCGCACAGGCAGGCCCCAGATGCTAATGAAGCCGACCGCCGCCGTACGATCAAAAGCATCGCCCTTGTCGTAAGTCGCGAGCGAGAAGTCATACAGGCTCTTTGGCGACTTGCGCCCGACCGCACCTGCGCTGCCTTTATGGAGCTTGATGCGGACCGTGCCTGTCACGTGCCGCTGGGTCGACTGGATGTACGCCGCCAGGTCGCGGTGGTGCGCCGAGAACCATAGGCCGTTGTACACGACCTCCGCGTACTCCTCCGCGAGGCGCGCTTTCAGCCGCCGTTGCTCCTTCGAAAGTGTGAGCGACTCCAGCGCCTCATGCGCGACGAGCAGCGTGATCCCTGCTGGCGCCTCGTAGATCTCGCGCGACTTGATGCCGACGAGCCGGTCCTCCACGCTGTCGATGCGCCCGACGCCGTGCTCGCCCGCAAGCGTGTTGAGCCGTTTGACGAGCGCCACCGGATCGATCGTCTCTCCATCGAGCGACACCGGCAGACCGCGATCGAAGCCGATTTCGACGTAAGCAGGGTCGTTGGGAGCTTCCGCCGGCGATTTCGTCCAGGCATAAACGTCCGTCGGCGGCTCGACCCAGGGGTCTTCCAGCACCCCCGTCTCGACACTGCGTCCCCAGAGGTTCTCATCGATGCTGTACGGGCTGGCCTTGGTGACGTTGATCGGGATCGCGTGCTCCTGCGCGTAGGCGATCTCGGACTCGCGGTCCATCTCCCATTCCCGCAAGGGCGCGACGACCTTCAAGTCTGGCGCGAGTGCCTGCACCGAGACATCGAGCCGCACCTGGTCGTTCCCCTTGCCGGTACATCCATGTGCCACCGCACTCGCGCCTTCGTCCCGAGCGACCGCGACCATCTCGCGGGCGATTAGCGGTCGAGAGAGCGCGGTCGCCAGCGTGTAGTGGCCCTGGTATCGAGCGCCGGCCAGAAGCGCAGGGAATGCAAAGTGGCGGATGAACGTCTCCTGGGCATCTTGCCAGACATGGCGCGACGCCCCTGCCGCCATCGCCCGCGACTGAAGCTCCTCGCGCGAGCGGTCCATCCCGACATCGACGGTCAGAGCGACAACATCGTATCCGCGCTCCTCCTTGAGCCAGCGGATGGCGACGGAAGTGTCGAGGCCGCCGGAGTAGGCGAGGACGATCTTCTCAGGCATTGCAGACCACAGGCTTAAGGCCCGGCAGCTTACTTGGGCCCTCCGGCCCCAAATCGCGCGAGGACTCGGTCCACAATCTCCATCGCGCCGTCGATCTCCTCTTCTGAGACTGTCAACGGAGGGATGAAGCGCAGCGCCGTCGGCTTGACGTTGTTCACGAGCAAGCCTTCTTCGGAGCAGGCGCCCATCATCTCTTCGGCGACCGGCCGGTCGAGTTCGAGCGCCCAGATGAGCCCCTTGCCGCGGACTTCCGTGACCATTGGGTGGCGGTCGGCCAGCGAGTGCAACTTGCGCTCTAAGTACTCGCCCTTCTTCGCGACCTCTACCGGCAGTCTGTGGTCCAGCATGTACTTGAGGACCGTATGGCCGACTTCGCAAGCGAGCGCGTTGCCGCCAAAGGTGGTGCCGTGTT
>VBEJ01000143.1 GCA_005882985.1 Chloroflexota bacterium | reverse complement strand
CGCTCATTACCGACGTTGACGAATACGACGAGAAGGCCGATTCCGTCACTCTCATTACTCTCCACGCCGCCAAAGGCCTCGAGTTTCCGGCCGTCTTCATGATCGGCATGGAGGAAGGCATCCTTCCGCACATCCGCTCACTCGAAAGCGGCAACCCGGCCCAGATCGAGGAGGAGCGCAGGCTCTGTTACGTCGGCATGACGCGGGCCAAGCGGCACCTCTACCTCGTCCGCGCCTTCCGCCGCGTCTTCAGCGGCCACAACCCCGCCTCGCGCTTTCTCGCAGACATCCCGCCTACCCTATCGGCAGAGAGCCAGCGGGCGGCCCAGCGGGAGATGATGCCGGCACGCTACCGCTACGGCACCCACGCCGGAACGGTGGGCGCGCGGCTGGGCGCGCCCCTTCGCGACGACGACGCTGCCCCGCCGCTCGAGACCTTCGCCGCCGGAGATCACGTGCGCCATCCAAAATTCGGAGAAGGCATCGTCGTCTCCTGCGAGCCCTCCGGCCCCGCCGACTACCTTTGCGTCGTCGCCTTTCAGGGCGAGGCCGGCATCAAGAAGCTGCTGCTCTCCTTCGCGCCTCTCGAACGGGTTGGCGGGTAGCTAAAGCATCCGCGCGAGGTTAAGACATGCCCTCGATGCGACCTAGATGGACGATCGACGCTAAAGGGCACGCTGGGCACGCAATCGAATTCTCGCCCACCGGGGATAGCCTCTATATCTCTGATGGTTGGGGCAATTACACCTATGCGTCTACCCAAGTACGGCGAATTGATTTAGCGGGCGGAAACGAACTAGTATCCGCCCGGCTGGGCAATTCGGCCCGCTGTTGGGCCTTTGCTCTGAATGGTACCGAGGCAATCGTTGCCACCGACACAACGAAGTTGTTTCGGCTTGATCGAACGACTCTGAAGCAGAAAGAACGCTGGGACAGGCGAGTACCCCGGTGGCCTGGCGACATTGTCTGGCGAGGAACACAAGTTGCCATGGGCGGCTGGGGGCGACCATACGTCGCTGTATTCGACCTCGGCAGCGGACACGTGAAGCGACTTGCCTCTGGCACTTGGCCTCTCCTCGCGGAAGTGATGTCTGACATCTTAGTGATGGCTGCTGATAGCGGGAATGTATACCGGCTCCAACTTCCCGAGGGAAACCTTGTTTGCCTATTCTCGACACCGCGGGTTGCAGCATGTGCTTTCGACGTAGAGGGAGGCAGCCTCTGGCTGCTTCTTGGTCAGAGACAAATCGTGACCACCCAGCCAAATGTCGTCAGCGTATCTCGGCCGAACAGCCACCGACTTCGTCGATACGACCTTGCGTCTGGAGTGTTCGAGGAAAGTCGCCTCCAGCAGCCATGCAACGCCTTGTCCGCTGGGGGTGGGGTTCTCTGGGCATACCCCATTGAAAACCCTGCACGGACAGATCTTTAGATCTGTCTGCGACAGCTCGTTTCGAACAACGATCCGAACTGCGCATCCACGCCTACGTTATGAAGCAAACCGATGTATCATTGGCGAGCGTAAGCAAAACCGAAGTCGTTGCGGAGGAGGAGCCCTGCCATAACCACAACAGTCGCCATCCAGGGCGTTTGCGACCCCCGCTTCGAGAGCGTCAAAGAAGCATTCGCGCAGAACTTCGCCGATTACGGTGAGGTGGGCGCCGCCGTCGCTGTCACGGTCGGCGGCCGCCTGGTCGTTGACCTTTGGGCCGGCCACGCCGACGCGGCGCTCTCGCGCCCCTGGCAGCAGGACACGATCGTCAACGTCTTCTCGACGACGAAAGGCATGACCGCCATCTGCGCCCATCGGCTTGCCGACCAGGGCCTGCTCGACATCGACGCCCCCGTTGCCAGGTACTGGCCGGAGTTCGCACAGGCTGGCAAGGAGGATATCCCCGTCCGCTACCTTCTCAGCCACCGCGCCGGCCTCCCTGCGGTGCGCGCGCTGCTGCCGCCGGGGTCGGCTTACGACTGGGAGCGCATGACGTCCGCCCTCGCCGCCGAGGAGCCGTGGTGGCAGCCTGGAAGCAAGCATGGCTACCATGCGCTGACCTTTGGCTACCTCGTGGGCGAGGTCGTGCGGCGCATCTCTGGCAAGTCACTCGGCACCTATTTTAGCGACGAGGTCGCCGGCCCCCTCGGACTCGACTTCCACATCGGCCTCAGCGAACAGGACGATGCTCGCGTCGCCGAGATGCTGCCGATGCCGCTGCCCGAACCGGGCGAAGATAACCTGATCGCCAAAGCGTTCAGCGATCCGCAGTCGATGACGTTCAAGGCGTTTGCGAACCCGCCGGACCTAATGGTCCCGGGCACCGTCAACTCCCGACAATGGCGCGCCGCCGAGATACCGGCCGCGAACGGGCACTCCGATGCCCGGTCGCTGGCGCGCATCTACGGCGCCCTTGCTCAGGGCGGGGAACTCGACGGGGTCGGTGTCCTAAGCCTCGGGACCATCGACCGTGCCCGCGTCGAGCAGTCCTATGGAGACGACGCCGTCCTTCTCGGGCTTCCCTCGCGCTTCGGGCTAGGCTTCATGCTCGATCTCCCGGAGCACTCGATCGCGCCCCACGGCGATATGTTCGGGCACCCGGGCGCCGGCGGCTCCATCGGTTTCGCCGACCCGGAAGCCGGCATAGGCTTCGGGTACGTAATGAACAAGATGATCGTGCCGCCCGATTACTTCACAGACCCCCGCTGGCGCGGTCTCGTCGACGCAACTTACGCAGCGCTATAGCCGCGGCCCAAGGCTGTGCCATCGCCCGCTTTGAGCTCTCTTACGAACGCGATATCCTGGTCATGCAGAAGGCACCTCAACAGCAAAGCGCTGGGCAGCCAGCTCCTGATTCCGGCTCTACACACATGACTCTCTTGGCTCCTCTGATTGATCATTCAATCCCACGTTCATGAATCGGCTTCCATCAATAAAGAAAGGCCCCAAAGTCTCATTTCGAACGCGGGCAGTGGGAAAAAGAAAAAATTTCGCGAGGAAACAATCGAACACCCAACCCAGACCGCAAGAGACAATCAGTTCCCACGTGCGAAAATCGCCTGATTGACCCTGATTTCGGGTCGATTAATCCGCCCGCGCCTGGGGTCTTAGGCCTTACGCGCGCAGAATTTCAAGGTGTTGTATTCCGGCCGCATCTCGATCTCGATGTCCCCGAACCCGGCGGCGGCGAGCCGCTTCCCGAACCCCCTCGGCTCGATCGGCACGCAGGTGTCGAAGAGATGAAAGAGCCGAAAGCGGAAGGAACTCGTGCTGTCGCTGCCGAGGAACAGCCCGCCCGGTTTCAGCACCCGACACGCCTCCGTCAGCAGCCGGTCCTGTAACTCGCGCGACGGCACATGGTGCAGCATCGTAAAGCACACGGCGCTATCAAACGAGGCATCCGGGAAACTCAGCTGTGTTGCATCGCCTTCTGCGACGGTCACGTTCGTGCCGCCGAGCCGCCTCTTAAGCGAGGATGCCAATTCGGGATCGATCTCCACGCACGTGAGCGCCGGCACCCGCTCGCGCAGCCAGTCGGTGGTAACGCCCGGCCCAGGACCGATCTCAAGGACGTTGGCGCCGAGGTTGACGTCGCGAAGCACCCAGGGCATCATGCCGAGGTGCACCGCCCGCCGCCACCCGTCGGACCGGCAGTACCGGTGGTGCAGAAGGTTCATAGTCCGCCAGTATACGGCGGGGTTGCTCGCGCTCATTGGCTCGCCTAGTCTTAGAGGCGATTTGTTGCCGCCGCTGAGCACGCAGCCGTTCCTTGCGGTCGGCTGGGACGACGTCAAGGACGAAGGCCCCGCCATCCTCCTCATCATCGCGGTGCTGATTGTCGCTTCCGCCCTGTTTCGCGCCATCTTCCCGCGCCTCGCGCGAACCGCCATCCTGCGCGGCGCTTCCGCACCGGACGAGGAGATGGACAAGCGCGCTGACACGATAATTCACGTTGTTCAGCGCACGGCAGGTATCGGCGCGCTCCTTATCGGCCTCATAACCATCCTTCACGAAGTCGGCGTCGACATAACGGCGATCGTCACCGGTCTCGGCATCACCGGCCTCGCCCTCGCCCTGGGTGCCCAAACCCTGGTGCGCGACGGCATCAACGGCATCTTCCTGCTCGCCGAGGACCAATACCGGACCGGCGATGTCGTGCGCATCGCCGACGTCACCGGCACCGTCGAGAGCATATCGCTCCGGCGCACGATCGTCCGGGATGACGACGGCGTTGTCCACTCAGTGCCGAACGGGAGCATCAACGTCGTCTCCAACTACACACGGGATTTCGCCCGCGTGAACGTTAGAGCGCAGGTTGCTTACGGCGAAGACCTCGCTCGCGTGAACGAGGTCGTCGAGCAGGTGGGCAAGGAGCTGGCCGCAGACCCCAGCTTTCGCGAGCTGATCATCGATCCGCCGTTGCCGGGCTACGTTGAGTCAATAGGCGAGGGCGGGGTGACGGTGCTCGTGACGGCGCGCGCCCGGTCGTCGGCGAGGTGGGAAGTGGCGGCGGAGCTGCGCCGCCGCCTAGCCGAAGCGTTCGTGCGAGAAGGCGTTCGCGTCCCCTTCGCTTCGGTGGCGCCCGAGGAAGCAGCCCGCAAAGCGCCCTAGATCCAGCGGCGGTAGCGCATGTACGCCAGTACAGCCAGCGTGATGCCGATGATGACGGCAACGACAACCCAGAACCCCCATTCCGAGTTGTAAGGTGGCCAGACATTCGTCTCGGGAAAATTCGTCCCGTAGATTCCGGCGATGAGGGCCCCGGGCAGGAAGACAGCGCCAACGGCGGTCAGCACCTTCATGATCTCATTCAAGCGATTGGACACCACCGAGAGATACATGTTCAGCGCACTGTCCGCAAGGTCTCTCAACGCGTCCACCAGGTAGTCAATTCGGACCAGGTGGTCGTAGATATCGCGAAAATAGACCGTCGTCCCTTCGTGCACCAGCTGGGGAAACTCACCGCGCGCAAGCCGGTTCATCACGTCCCGCTGGGGCACCGCTGCGCGCCGAATTCGCAGCGCATTCCGCTTGGCGATCAGTATGCGCCGCATCAACGCCGTATCCGGACGATGGAGGACCTCCTCCTCCAGTCCATCGATAGTATCGTCAACCGCATCGACGATCGGAAGGTACTCGTCGATGATTGCGTCGACAAGGCCGTGGAGGACCCAGTCCGGTGTGCCGCGAAGGTTCCGCTCGTCCCGCAGGCAGCGCTCGCGGAACTGCTCAATCGCGGCGATCGGCTCGCGATGGCATGAGACAACGTAGTTGGTGCCGAGATAGAAATCCACCTCCACCGGCTCCAACTCGGCTCCCGGATCATAGCCACTGAGAGCCTGAGCGATCAGAAACAGATATTCTCCGTAGTCGTCAATTCTCGCCGGATCAACGCGTTCGGAGACGCAGTCTTCTATCGTCAGCTCGTGAAAGTGAAAGACGTCCCGGAGGATAGCGGCGTCGTCATCGGTACGGATCATGAGGTCCACCCAGACGACACCCTTGCGGTCTCTGAGAGCTTCCTCTAGTGCGCTAGCGCCGTCCACTCGATTGACGGCTCCGCCGTTGGAGCGATACAGGACGCGGACTCCGTCCTTGAGCAGTGTCACTTCGCGCATTCTAATCCAACAAGTCGCATGCGAAAAAAATATACCTGAAGCGATCCCCTGGCCTTGAAGAGGGAAGTAACATCCGTGGCCCGAATCGCATCTACTAAGTGGAATTCCAGGATTCCGATTGAGTATACGCCAATTCGCTTTACTACTTAATTAACCTTCCTCCGGCGGCCGGCGTTATATTCACCAAAGCGACAACTACGGGGCGACCTCCTTCTGGTCCTTCCGGCAAATCGGAAGGATATTCGAGAGGCAGTCTGGGGCGGGCTGCCTCTCGGCTTTTTATTTCCCCCGGCGATTAAAACCTAGCGGCTGCTCGTTGTCGTATCTGTCGCTAGTAGCCGAAGGAGGTGAGCCCATGCCTCGGATGACCCTCGCATTCGTCACGTTCCTCGCAGTCGCTTATGGCGGTCTCGCCTTCTGGCATTCCGGCCGGGATGCCAGCGGCCAGACGACCACGACCGTCGATGTGGGAGACTTCTACTTCTGCAATTCTTCGTTCTCCGGAGCTGTTTGTGATACGAACATCACCGCAGGCGATACGGTGACATGGCAATGGGTGGGGAGTGCCTCGCACACCGTCACCCAATGTGATTCGACGTTCACCACTTGTCCTCCGGTCGGCGGCTTCGACTCCGGGACGATGACCAGCGGGACGTTTTCTCAGACGTTCAATACACCCGGCTCGTTCGAGTACCGCTGCAACGTCCACACAACCTTGATGCGCGGCCGCATTAACGTTGCAGCCCAGCAGGCAACGCCCACGACGACAGCGGGCCCGACGGCAAGTGCTGGCGCAACGCCATCACCCGCTCAGGCAAGCGCCCCCGGCCACACCACCTCACCGGCGCCGATAGTGTCGGCAGTGCCCGCAGCCGTCCCGCAGACGGGCGGCCCGACGGCTGATGGAGGTACGCCTTGGGTGCTTCTACTTGCTGCTTCGAGCGTGGCTGTGATTATCGGAGGCGGGACGCTCGCGGTGCGAATGCGGAGGCGATAAGCAGCCGAATATTTCGGCGTCGCGTGTGGGACTAACGGGACTTCTCTTCAAGGAGCTCCCGGAGTTCCCTGATCGTCTCGACACGCCAGTTGGCCCAAACCGGCCCCGTCTGGAACTCGTCCGCGAGCTGCCGCAACTTGGCCACGTCGTCAGGCTTCGAGCGGTCGAGGCCTTCGTAGCGCTTCATCACCTCGCCCATCTCGGCATTCGCTTTCGCGGGCCGCTCGATCCAGTGGCCGATGTAGCGGTGGTCCGAAGTATAGAAGACGAACGTCGGTATGGACTGACTCTCACCTCGGTTCAGGAACTCGCCCATGATGTCCAGATTTTCATCGCGGGGGAAGACCCTCAACTCCATCCCCGCGGCTTCGGCGATGCGCGCCATAACAGGCAGGCCCCGGAAGACGTCCGGGCACCAGTCCTCGCCGAGCGCGAGTACTTTCGCCGGCCCAGCCTCCCGCGAGGCGAGCGATCGAAATGCCGAAGCGTCGTCGGCGCTTAGCTCCGTCTCGCTGTAGTTGTACTCGAACTTCTGGCGGTTGCGCTGGATGCGGCTAAGATATTCGTCATAGGTCAGCCCGGAAGTGAACCGGTCCGGGGTGACGACGCTCTCCTTCTGCTGAGTCATTCAGGGCCTCCAATCTCTAACGTGGGCGGGCTGAGAATATCACAGGCGGGGAAAGGTGACAAACCTTATGGTCGGCGGGCTCTCGCTTCTTCCCAGAGCGCCAGCCTCTCTTCGATTGGCGCACTTCGGAGGTCGAGCGCTTTCTCTTCGAGAATGGCTTCCATCACCCGGAACTGATCCGAGAACCGCCGCGACGTCGAAAGAAGCGCGTCCTCCGCATCGACGCCCAGCTCGCGCCCCAGGTTGGCGAGGGCAAACATGGCATCGCCGAACTCTTCGCGCCTCTCGGCCGTGCTCCGCGCTTGTCGCAACTCTCCGAGCTCCTCATCCAGAGCCTGCCACGCTTGGTCCACCGACTCGAAGGAAAACCCAGCGCGGGCAGCACGTCTTTGTGCCGCCTGTGCAAGCGCCAATGCCGGAAGTGACGGCGGGATTCCCGCCAGCGCCGACTCGCCGGCCCGCTCACTCGCCTTGAGCTCATCCCATTGTTCGATCACCGCATCAGGTGTCTCCGCAACGGCGTCCCCGAAGACATGCGGATGACGCCGGAGCAGCTTGTTGGTTATGCCTGCGATGACGTCTCGCATCGTGAACGCGCGCGCTTCTTCGGCGAGCTGCACCTGGATGAGGACCTCGAACATCAGGTCACCGAGTTCTTCGCACCGCTTCTCTGGATCTCCAGAATCCAGGGCTTCCAGCGTCTCGTGTGTCTCTTCGAGAAGATAGGGCGCCAGCGATTCGTGGGTCTGGACCCTGTCCCAGGGACAGCCGCCTGGCCCTCGCAGCGTGGCGATGACGCGCCTCAGGCCGGCGAACGAGGCCCGAGGCCGCTTGTTCTGCGTCATCCGAGGCATGTCTTTTGACATCAGTCAAGCGCCATCATAGCGGCCGGGCAAATCGTTGACAAAGGAATCGCTCGTATCTACGATGAGAACCCAACAAGGTTGCTGGTCGTGCCGAAGGGAGGCTTCTTGGCGGCAATTCGTGCCGGGTTAATAGCGCTGTTCGTTCTGGCGGTCCCTGTTGCCCTGATCGCGACGAACATTCGCATAGCCGTCTCGGAACAGCGTGTCTACGACTACGCCGTCAATACGTACGATGCCGCGGCAGTGTCCGGCATACCTGAGTCCGAGCTGCTCCGGGCCAACCGACAGATCCACCGGTACCTGACGATCCAGGATCCGCCACCGCTCGCGATCGACGTCACCAACCGCCCGGGAGTTAGCGGACCGCTGTTCACGGCCAAAGAGACGGCACACATGGCTGACGTGCAGAACCTAGTGCAGACGCTCTTTACCGTGCAAGTGATCAGTGCGGCCTCGACATTAACATTGGCGGTGTTGCTTCTTGTTTTTGCGGGACCACGAGCGCTGGCAATCGCCGCGCTCGGCGGAGCGCTGCTGACGGGCGGAGTTCTCGCCCTGGCGGGCCTCGCGTTTGCTACAGGATTCGATTCGGCATGGACCCAGTTTCACGTCCTTGCCTTCAGCAATGACTTCTGGTCGCTTGATCCCAACAAAGACCACCTCATCCAGATGTTCCCGGAAGCCTTTTGGCGGGACATTACGGCAGTCATCGTTTTCGCCACTCTATTGGAAGCGTCGGTCATGGCGGGAGCCGTTGCGGCATACCTGGTTCTAGGAAGTCGTGAACGCCGAAGGCCGGTCCTTTGGCCCGGACTTGCAACCGCCGGAGCCGCGCGTCGGACACGCCCGAGAACGGTCTTACCAAGGCCCGGCCATTACTTTCGGTAACGCCGCTACTTCAGTTCGAACTGCAGGCGCAGCCAGTACAGCCGCCGCCGCAACCACCACATCCGCCGGTGGTTACTTTCGGCTCGCCGCTCGAATCCTTGCTGACGGCGGAGAAGATCGAGATAATCCGCTGCCCGGCCGGGTGGCCGTCCGGGCAGCTGGCCGGATCATCTATGGCGTTTAGGGGACGCAACCGCTCGAAGCGTGTGTCGCATTCCTCGCATAAGTACTCATAAAGGGGCATCAGGTCGCTCCATAAACGATGCTTGATGGCTACGCGGGCGCCGTCAATTGCCGTACAATTCCAAGCCATGCATTTCGAGATCCGCGAGGCGCGAGCGGACGAGGCCGAGGCGCTCCTCCAGCTATGGAAACTGACTGGCTCGGGTCCCTCCATCACCGACACGCCGGAGCACCTGCGAATGTTAACGGAGCAGGCGCCTGACCTCTTCCTCGTTGCGGAGAGCGAAGAGCGGTTGGTTGGGTCCATCCTCGGTGGCTGGGACAACTGGCGCGGGCACATTTACAGGCTGGCCGTGCACCCCGATTGCCGCCGCCGAGGCCTGGCCCGCGCCCTCACCAATGAGATCGAGAATCGCCTCCGCGCCCGCGGCGCGAAGCGGATCTACGCCCTCGCGTCCACTAAACAAGAGATGGGCGTCAAGTTCTGGGAGTCGTTGCCCTACGAGAAGTCGAAGGACGTTCCGTATGTTCGGACGTTCTCCGACCCGGACTAATCCGAGCGCGCCTACTCCAAGTAGTCCTTGAGCTTCTTGCTGCGGCTGGGATGGCGCAACTTGCGTAGCGCCTTGGCCTCGATCTGGCGAATGCGCTCGCGTGTGACATCGAATTCCCGGCCGACCTCTTCCAGCGTACGGCTGCGGCCGTCTTCCAACCCGAAGCGCAGAATCAGTACCTTCTGCTCACGGGGCGTCAGCGAGGCGACGACTTCCTGCACTTGCTCCTTCAAAAGCTGGTGAGACGCTGCCTCGGCGGGCGCCATCGTGCCCTGGTCCTCAATGAAGTCGCCGAGGTGTGAGTCCTCTTCTTCGCCGATTGGAGTCTCGAGCGAGACCGGCTCCTGCGACACCTTTATAATCTCGCGCACCTTGTCAGGCTGAATCTCCATACCCCGGCCGATCTCGTCGCTGGAAGGCTCCCGGCCGTACTCTTGAACCAGCCGCCGGCTTATGCGCACGAGCTTGTTGATGGTCTCCACCATGTGCACCGGAATCCGGATCGTACGAGCCTGGTCCGCAATAGCACGCGTTATCGCCTGGCGGATCCACCATGTTGCATAAGTGCTGAACTTGAAACCCTTGCGGTAATCGAACTTTTCGACGGCGCGAATAAGGCCGATATTACCTTCCTGGATGAGATCCAGGAGCGACATCCCACGCCCAATGTACTTCTTTGCCACGCTGACGACGAGGCGGAGGTTGGCTTCAGTCAGACGCTTCTCGGCGCGGAAGCCTTCGTCCTTCAGGCGCTGGAAGTGCGCGCGGGCTTTCTCCTCGTAAGGGAGCAGCTTGTCGGCGAGGTCCTCAGGAGGCGCCGGCAGGCGCCCGTCTCCACCCGTCGCTTGGGTGGCCCACGACACCATCTCTGGCGTAAGGATGTGCGTCACGATCGAGATCCGCACCTGGAGGCGCTCCGCTTCCGGCTCCTCGATCTTGAGGCTGCTCGCTAGCTTCTCCGCCATCTCAACGTTCACTTCACCGTCGACGGTCTTTCGAAAGTCTTCGTTGGCGATTAGCTCGGGCAGCTTGAGCTTGCCCACACCGAGCTCCTTCGTCAGTGTGCTAATTGCCCTCTGCAGCTCGTGCAGCTCCTGCACGAGACCCACCAGGACGTCCACCGCGCGCGCGTTCCGTCCGAATTTTTCGAAGTGCGCCTGCTCAATACGGTGGATGTACTCGCTTTCTTCCATTGAGCGGGCCAGCTTCTTTTCGTCATCGGCCGTGAGCAGGCTAACCTTTCCAATCTCGCGCAGATACATCCGGACCGGGTCATCGATCCCTTCCTCAAGCTCGAGGTCCCCGATCTCTGGCTCGACCTCGTCCAGCTTGTCCGGCGCTTCGCCCCACTCCTCCATCTCGATAGGCGAGCGGGTGCTCACCCGCGTGACCGGGCTGCCGTCTTCGTCTTCGGCGATTGCCGGTTGTCCTTCGAGCGGGGCCTCCGAGGGCTCGTCGGCCGTGTCCTCGATCTCCGAGTCGTCGACGATGTCTTCTAGCAGATCGTCCGCAAGTTGACTTCGACGCTGCCTGCGCTCCAAGAGATGAGGGTCTTCGCCGTATTGTCTAACCATTGTTTCCCGTTTGAACGGCCTCAGAGCCGTCATATTCTTCTCTCCCATGCAATTTAAGTCCTGTTCTCATATCCTGCGCCTGGAGGCTTAGCACCTCCAAGAGCTGTTTGTCACTTTCCATCTTTTCGCCCGATGCGGCCTCGGCCAGTACCGAAGCGCCCACCTCCGCCTCGCGCTCAGCGAAAACTGCGCCGGTGGCCTGTTTCTCCGCCTCCAGTCCTCGCCGCACCAGACGCTGGACGCAGTCCGCGAAAGCGTCGCGTGCTTGCTTGGCGTCGAATTCTGGCATCTTCCGCAACGTTAGACGCTCAAGGTGTGGCCACAGTTCCACCGGAACGGCGTTCTTTACGCCTTCTATATGCGACGTACCTTCTATCGCTTCGGCTGTCCCCTTCCACGCCGCCAGTAGAGCCCGGTTCTCGCTGTTCCAGAGAAGCTCCTCTCGCACCCCGAGTGCATCCTCGCGCAAGGCCGGATACCTTAACAGCAACGCGAGCAGAAACTCTTCGCGGTTATCTCCCCTGCCTGAAACGGCTTCCTTCGTAGCTGCAGCTCGTTTCGAGGCCCCCGGGCGAGCCGTTGCACTGACCAACATCGCACTCAGTTCGCGTTCCCCTGTCGCTGTCAACCTGCCCAACCGTTGAAGGTACTGCGCCCGGACAACCGGGTCGGTCACGACGGACAATATCGGGAGGAACTCGTGTGCCAGCCGTGAACGTCCCGCCGGCGTAGACAGATCGTGGGAGCCCGCGAGCGCGTCCAGCCGGAAGTCTAGCACCGGCACCGCACCGTCCACCAAAGTTCGCCACTCCTTAGGCGATGCTCGCATGACATCGTCAGGGTCGCGTCCATCCG
>VBEJ01000263.1 GCA_005882985.1 Chloroflexota bacterium | reverse complement strand
TTGTGACAACTAGGGAACGGTCATGCCTGTCCGCATGACTGTCGCTTTGACAGTTAGCGCCGAGGCGTCGCGCGCACGCGGCTCAGGCCAGACGTTCCCTACATAAAAACCCCGCTTCCAACGCGGAGGGAGGCAATTCTCTTGAAATACATCGGCCTGATTATCATCGCCCTGGTGGCCGCCACCGGCCTGGTCGCCGGCACGGGCCCGGGGCATGCTGCGAACGTTTACACAGTGAACTCTACCTACGGTGGCCCAATTCCACCCGCCACCACTCCACCGGCGACCGATTTCGATACGAGTGACAACGTCTGCGAGACGGAGTCAGGTAACGGAGTCTGTACCCTCCGCGCAGCGATAGAGCAGGCGAACTCACCTGCCTCCGCAGGCCTGGATACTATAGCCTTCATCATACCGACGACCGATCCCGGGTACGACAGCATAACCCAGACCTTCCATATACAACCCAGCTCAGCCCTTCCTGTAATCGGCGACCCCGTAATCATAGACGGCCGCACCCAGCCTGAATTCACGGCGTTGGAGCGACCAGTAATCGAGCTGAGCGGTCTTACCTCCGGCTCCCTCGTGGATGGGCTACATATAACGGCCGGGAACAGCACGGTGCGCGGCCTGATCATAAATAAATTCGGCATCACGGATGGCAGCGATGGCATCGAGCTTCAAGGGGGCGGGAACAACCTAATCGAGGGGAACTTCATCGGCGTTGACGTGAATGGAATCGTCACCGACCCGAATAACCTGGTGTCCGGCGATGAGTTCGGCAATAACGGAAGCGGAATTTTCATCAACGGCTCGGCTGACAACGTTATCGGCGGGACCTGGCCCACGCCCGGCATCTCTTGCTTCGGTACAACGAACCCGTGCAACCTAATCTCCGGCAACCACCAAGATACGCCGCTTACCGCGCACGGCATCGAGATTTCTGGCGCGGGGGCCACCGGAAACGGCGTCAAAGGTAACTTCATCGGCGTCGACTTCGGGGGTCCGGAATCCGGCTACCTCTGCCTCGAGGGCACCGCCGCCCCTGGGCCGGTGAAAGACGACGACAACGACGATGCGATCAATGATGGCTGCCCTCAGGTGGGTGCTACCGCGGAGTCGGGGACGCAGTGCGGCGCCAACGCCTCCGACAACGACGGTGACGGTGTTATAAACGACGGCTGCCCGGCAGTATTCGGCACCAGGGAGGGCATCGGAAACAAGGGTGATGGCGTCAATATCACCGGCGCAGCCAACAACACAGTGGGGGGCGGCGCGGCCGGCGACGGCAACGTAATCACCGCCAACAACGCCAGCGGCGTCCGAATCTTCGGCGGACCGGAAGCCGGCACCGCCTGCCAAAACGCTAGCGACAACGACGCAGACGGCGCCGTCAACGACGGGTGCCCCGTGGTGGGCGGCACGGCCGAATCAGGTTCGCAGTGCGCGAACAATACCAACGACGACTCGGCGGACGACACAGTTGTCAACGACGGCTGTCCCCCGGTAGCGGTCGCCAGTGGCAACCGGCTCGAAGGCAACCTTATCGGGCCCGGCTCGGACGGCCAGTCCATCCCGGGCGGCCGGGCAATTTTCGGTGTCATCGTAGACGGCGCCCCCGGCAACTTCATTGGTACAGTAGGCGGCGCGCGAAACGTTGTCTCTGGGAACGCCGACGGAGTTCAAATCCAGGGGGCGGGCGCAACCGGAAATTTTGTCCAAAACAACTACGTTGGCACCAACATAA
>VBEJ01000142.1 GCA_005882985.1 Chloroflexota bacterium | reverse complement strand
CGACGGCAACGTTTACGCTCTCGACGCCGCCGCCGGTACTCCGCTCTGGCGCTTTGAGACTGACGACGCAATCGTCAGCTCGCTGGCGTCTAAGGACGGCACTCTCTTCGCCACATCGACGGACGGACGGCTATACGCTATCGACGCCACTACCGGCAGTGAGCGAGGCCGTTTCGAGACCAACAGCAGTATCTGGGCGCCGCCCGTCGTTGTTGGCAACGTCGTCTACGTCGCGGCCATGGACGGCAAGCTTTACGCCCTGGACGCCGGCACCCTCGCGCCCGTCTCGGGCTTTTCCTTCAAGACCGATGCCGGTTTGCTCATGGACCCGACACTCGCCAACAACGACACGCTCCTCGTCGGCGGCATCGACCACAAGCTCTACGCGCTCGACCCGAAGACCGGCAAGCAGCTCTGGCCCAAGCCGTTCGAGGGCGGGAACTGGTTCTGGGCGAAACCACTCGTGAAGGGTGATGCCACCTACGTGGCCGACCTGGACGGCAACGTCTACGGCGTAAATCTGAAGGACGGCACACCCCGCTGGAACAAACCTTTCCAGACCGGCGACTCCGTCCGCGCCGCGCCTCTCTTCGCCGACGGCACGCTTGTGGTCGTCGACCGCAGCGGCAACGCATACGGCCTTAAGCCCGAGGACGGCTCCCGCCAGTGGGGGCCCACGCTGCTCGGCAAGACAGTCCTTTCGGACCCGTTCCTCTTGCAGACCACCTCAGCCTCGCCGAGCCCGGCCGCGTCCGAATCACCCGCCCGCTCGCCGGCCCCGTCGCCGGGCGCAACGGGAGGCGCGGGCGCCGCTGAGGTGCTCATCGTCGCTCAGGGCGGCGACATCTGCCGCCTCGATCCCGTCGATGGCTCGCCTACGGGAGCCGCGCTCTGCGCCAAGGTGCCGCTGTGACGCGCGTCGCGGCGCCCTCTGCACCCTCGCCCTCCAGCCGCCCGCGCGGCAGCCGCGGGAACGCCTTGATGTTCGGGATCATCGGCCTTGTCGTGATCCTCTTCGTCGTCCTCGGCCCCGGCCGCGCCTGGGACACGTTCTTTATCACACCCCTGATCAACGCGCTGGTCTTTCTCGATATCCTTGTCTTCGGTCAGTTCGGGCTCGCCATCATCCTCTTCACACTCCTCCTCCGGCTCGCGACGATTCCCTTCACCATCCGGCAGCTCGAGTCGACACGCGCCATGCAGGCCGCCCAGCCGCAGATCCAGGAGGTCCAGAAGAAGTACAAGGACCCAAAGCGCCGCCAAGAAGAGATGATGAAGCTCTACAAAGAGGTGGGCTTCAACCCTCTCGGCTGCGCGATGCCGCTGGTTATCCAGATGGGCGTGTTCATCGCTCTATACCGGGCGCTGCGCTTTGTCGTTGGCGGCAGCCCCGAGAGCCTCGTCGGCCTCTCGCAGCACCTCTACAACATCCCGATGCTGCAGAACGCCATCCCGCTGGACCAGCATTTCCTCTGGCTTACCCTCGGCAAGCCAGACGTCACCTATGTCCTGCCCCTTATCGTCGGCGTCTCGACGTACGTCCAGCAGAAGATGAGCATGACGCCGAACGCGAACCCGCAAATGCAACAACAGCAGCAGATGATGGCCTGGATGATGCCGATGATGCTCTTCTTCCTGACGCTGAACCTGCCCAGCGGTGTAGGTGTCTACTGGGTCACTTCCAACGTCTTCCAGCTGTTCGCCGGCTACTACGTCTACGGACGCCGCGCTTTGAGCTGGCGCCAGCTGCTCATGCCGAGCGCAGCGCCGGCCGCCAGTCCCGGGCCCAATGCGAAGAAGCGCGAACAGGCAAAGATCACGCAATCAAAACAACCGGAGGAAAGCGCCCCCGCCACTGCTCCCGACGGCGCCGATACTCCGGCCGCGAGAGTGAGGCCAGCCCATGGAAAGCGTAGAGGTAAGCGCAAAAACCGTCGATGAAGCCATCGACATCGCCCTCGAAGACCTCGGCCTGAAACGCAGCGAAGTCGATATCGAGGTCCTCACCCCCGGCAAGCCCGGCCTTTTCGGCCTCGGCGGTGAGCAGGCGCGCGTGCGCGTCACCGCACTGGTCGAGACCACCCGCCGTCCCGCCGAAGACGGTGTGGAAGAGCCCATCCCTGAGGAGCTCCTCGGCGAACGCGTCGAGATCAAGGACCTCGATGCTGAAGAGGTGCAGTACGCGCACCAGTTCCTGCGCGAGCTCCTCATCCTGATGGACATCAGCGCCGACGTCTCCGTCCGCGAGCCGGAAACCCCCGCCGACGGCCTCGGCCGCGCTACCGCCGTGCTGGACGTCGAGGGCGATGATCTCGGTCTCCTCATCGGGCGCCGTGGGACGACTCTGTCCGCGTTGCAGTACCTCATCAACGTCCTCGTCACGCGCAAGCTCGGCAGCCGAGTCCTCGTCACTGTCGACGTGGAGGCTTACCACCGCAGGCGCGAGGATACCCTGCGAGGACTCGCGCGCCGTATGGCCGACCGGGTTCGCCAATCGCGACGGCCGATGACCCTTGAACCCATGCCCGCTGCCGAGCGGCGCATCATCCACATCGCCCTTGCGGATGACGCGAGCGTGATAACCGCCTCAACCGGCTTCGGCGAGGACCGTAAGGTGGTGATCCGTCCTCGCGGGAACGGCGGGCCCCGCTATCGCCGCGACGGGCCCGGGCGCTCGCCGGGCCGCTTCCAGGGGCCGCGCATCTAGGCGGCCCGCGGCTTGATGCGACCGCAGTTCCTGGTTATCGGCCACATCGTCCAGGACCTCATCTCCGATAGTGATCCCGCCTCATGGCGTCTGGGCGGCGCCGCGTCGTTCGCCTCGACCTTGGCGCGCAACCTCGGCCTCCGCACTGCCGTCCTCACTTCCGCCTCACCCGATATCCCGCTCGGCGAGTTGCTCCCGGGCATCGAATTCGAGGTCGTGCGCAGCCGCCGCACCACACAGATGCGCAACCTCTACGGCGAAGGGCCCCGCCGCCAGTTCGTCCCCCAGCGCGCCGCCCCCCTCATCCCGGACGACCTGCCTCCCGACTGGCGCAGCATCCCGATTGTGCTCCTCGGCCCCGTCATTGGCGAAGTCGACGAAGCGATGGCGGTGCGTTTCGGCGGCTCGATGCTCGGCATCGGCGCTCAGGGCTGGCTGCGCCGCCTCGGCCGCGAGAACCGCGTCCGCACCGTTATGCCCGCCGACTTCCACGTCCACCGCATGCTCCGCCACGCCCGCGCGCTCTTCCTCTCGGACGAGGACATCCCGCCCGGAGAAGCACCGCCCGCGCTCACCTATTGGTCAGACCTCGTCCAGATCGTCGCCTTTACCCGTGGTTACAACGGCGCCGACATCTGCGTGCGCGGTAACTGGCGCCACATCGACGCCTTTCCCGCCAACGTCGTCGACCCCACCGGCGCCGGCGACGTCTTCGCCGCCGCCTTGCTCATCCGCCTCTGGGAAAGTGGCGACGTCTGGAAAGCCGTCCGCTTCGCCGCCTGCGCCGCCTCCTTCTCCGTCGAAGGCGACGGCACCACCGCCATCCCCACCCGCGACCAGATCGAAGCCCGCCTCAAAGAACACCCCAACATAGTGCCGCGCTAGCGGCGGACACGTCATGTCGGATACGGCTAGTCGTTCCCGAATCGTCGGGACAAATCGGTGCGATATCTGTGGCTTGGCGTTGGCGTTCCGAAACGCTTGTAGGCGGTGCCTCTCGAAGGACCGATGGAAGACCGCGGACTGCTGGGCGAATCGACGAACGAGCCCCTCGTCAATGATTCGCTGGTCCGCGGGCTTTTGCGCGTGCCCACTTTGGGCCAAATTTGGTATCGACAGCCATCGCTCGCCCACCGGCGAGGCTTGCCGGACCAGAGCGTTTCGAGGTGTTCGTTGCAAAGGGCAGCGTCTTGCCACTCGGCGGCGATCCCATGCTCATACCGCCGAAGGCGGACGGCTTTGGTTGCATCTCGACCGCAGTTGAAAAAGCACTTCGCCATTTCGCGCTCCGACCATACCAGGCGACTGGACATTCGCCAAGACAGCAGTGTCACTCCCTCACCGCCAGCCCAATCAGCCTGTACACCAGCTTCGCCGCGAGCTGCGCGTTCGCCCGCGGCCCCAGCGACGGTGCCAGCTCCGTCACGTCGAATCCCACGATGCGCCTGCGCCTCGCCACCGTCTCCAGCAAGTCGCTCACCTCGTCCCAGTGCAGCCCTCCCGGCTCCGGCGTCCCCAGGGCAGACACGACCGACGAATCGAACGCATCGAGGTCAAACGTCACGTACACTGCCGCTGAAAGCTGCTCGGCCATCGCCTCCGGCCCCATCGCCCGGAACTCCCGCGGGCTATAGAAGCGCAGGCCGTTCTCTCGGATATACTCGTGCTCCTCGCGCTCGGCGCTGCGCAGCCCCACCTCCACGATGGGCGCTACCTCCGAGATGCGGCGCAGCGTGCACGCGTGGTTGTACGCCGAATCAAGGTAAGCGTCCCGCATGTCGGCGTTGGCGTCGAAGGCCAGCACCGAGAGGCCCTGCGTTCGCCTCACGTATGCCCGCGCCGCCCCGACCGCCACTGTGTGCTCGCCTCCGAGAGTCACGACGAACTTCCCATCATCGACCAGTTCGCTCACGATCTCCTCGATACGTTGGGCCATCGCCTCCGGGCTACCGCTTTGCGCGGCCACTTCGGGCATCGTATGGATCCCCACGAGGTACGGTTCGCAGCCGATCCCGATGTCGTACAACTCCATGTTCCCCGAAGCCTCGATGATCGCCCCCGGCCCCTCTCGCGAGCCGACCCACCCCGACGCAGTGGAGTCGTACGGCACGGGCAACACCACAACGCGTGACCGCTCGTAATCGCTGTGCTCCGGCCCCAGCCAAGCGAAGTTACGGTGGACGAACCGCTCGTCAGTCATGAGGAGATGCGCAAGTCCACATTCAGGCAGGTCCCTCCACTTGGTACATCGTCCCTTCCCGTTCGTGGTGAGGCTCTCGAACCATGAACGGCTGCAATTAGACCTCGCATTGCTAATGCTTCTAGGGTTGTCGCCTGAGCGGCAACCGTTCCAACAGCTCCCAGTCGCCCGCCGATAAGGCGAGTTTCTTAGCCCGCGACCATCCCTTGATCTGGCGCTCTGCCTCAATCGCCTCTTGACGCGTCGGTAAGGACGCCTGGAAGATCAGCCGCACCGGTCTGCGGGTGAACGTGAAGCCACGAAACCGACCGTCATTGTGAGCCGCCAACCGCGCTTCGAGGTTGTCCGCTTGGCCCGCGTAAATACTCTCGTCTGAACAGAGCACCATGTAGACGTAGAATGCCAACCGGGCAGCTCCTTACCTGATCGCCCTGTTCATCCTTCGAGAGCCTCAGGACGAACGGGAGCACGGCATCTCGGACGCCAAAAGACGTGCCAGAAAATGCTTAAATCCACGCCGTCTACTGACGAAGCGCTTTCTCGGCCGCTGCTGCCTTGTCCCAGCCCCAGTCAAGCTCCGGCAGCTTCCGGCCCTCGTGCGCCTTCTTCTCCGCCAGCGCGCTGACGAGCAGCGGCAGCGCGACTGTCGCCTCGACATTCACCGTCGTGAAGCGCGCCTCGGGCGCGATCTTCCGCCACGAGACCGCTTCCTCAAAGGTGCACCCCGAAAGCCCGCCCCACTGCGGCTGGTCCATCGTGATCTGGATGCCGTACTTGTGACCCGCCGGGTCCCGGTCGAAGATGTAGCCCGCAGCGCCGGTCTGCTGGATGAAGTTCTTCGGCGTCCCGCCGCCCACGTAGATCACGGCGCTGTTCTTCGCCGTTATCGACAGGTGAATCATCTCCAGCACGTCGCCGGTCACGTCGAACATGAGGCGCCGTCCGGTGCGGTGCCGTCCTTCTGCCACAGCGAGGCCGTGGACGCTGTCGCCGAAGGCCGGGCAGTAGATCGGCACTCCGTGCCTCGCCGCCGCGGTCAGGATTCCCTCTTCCTTCGCCACCGGCGCCATGGCCTTCCCGAGCAGGTCAAAATACTCCCGCGTCGTGTACGGCCGGCCGTCATCGAGTGTCAGCGAAAACTCGGTGCAGAATCGCTCCGCCCGCGCGAACTCGTGCTCCGGCGCCAGCACGTCGTAAAAGCGCACGACACGTAGGTGCGCCAGCCGCACGTCATCGCCCTCCGGGTCGCCCTGCGAATGCGGAAAGCCCAGCGATTCGTAGACATCGTGATAGAGGTTGGCCCCCGTGCTCACGATAACGTCGATTAGCCGGTTCTCGATCAGGTAGGTGATCAATGGCCGCATCCCCGCGGGCACCATCGCTCCGGCGAGTCCGAAGAAGATAGTCGTCTCGTCGCGCAGCATTGCTTCCCAGATCTGCGCCGCGATCCCGACGTTCCGCGCCTGGAAAGCGGTGTCTCCCATGCGCTCGACGAGCTGAGCCGCCGACACCTTATCGCTCACGGAGAACGGGAGAAGAGGGCCTGCGCCCGGCGGAGCCTCGGCCTGGCCCCCGTCCGGGTGATTGTTCGTCACGGCGCTAATGCGGCCGGGACAGGCTCGAGATTGCGCTCTAGCGTCTGGACATCCATGTCCTGGAGACCGAAACGCTGCTTGAGGTCGGCCAGGACCGGCTCGGCATCGAAGTCCTTGCACGAGAAGATATCGGCCCAAACAAGACGGCGCTCCGGGAACGTGTGCATCGCGATGTGACTCTCGGCGATCATCACGTAACCGGAGACGCCCCAGTCTTCTGGTTTGCTGCCTCTATATTCCAGGACCGTTGGCTGCGTGATCTTGGTCATCCCCATCATTTCAGGGTAGCTGTCCAAAATCACGCGCATGACGTTTTCGTCCGAAAGCTGTTCCGGATCACCTCCGTAGCCGTCGATGATGACGTGCATCGATCCCTCCTTCGGGTCGTCCCCGCCCTTGGCGGAGATACCTCGCTGCGTTGCCTGACTTGCGGCAGGCAGAACCCGCGTTCCGTCCCTAGTCGAAAGCGCGGAAAAGGGGGACCCCGATACCTATTCGGGGCGGGCCCAATATTGCATTTGGGCGCGCCTGAAATCCAGGCACGCTAGAGCATGTTAACACAGAAAAAGCAAAACCAAGCAGGTTGGAAGCCTGATGTCCAGCCTAGAGCGCCAGAGGCAGCGGTTATGTTTGGAGGCGGCGCGAGATGGCTTCCCACAGAGGTCTATGTCTTGGTCGTGTGAAGAGAGCCTGCCCCCGGCGCCCGCACCAGCAGCGCGTCCAGCGCGATCCGCGCCTGCACGTTCCCCTCCAGCCGACGCCGGCATTCCCTTAACGCCTGCACGAACGCGACGACGCCGTCCTGGTCATATCGCCCCGCGTCCTCTCGCAGCGCATCAAGCATGTCAACGTTCGCGACGCCATCCTCCGATTCCCCCGATGCCGATAAAAGAAGCACATCTCGCCACCACGACAGCCAGCCGTCCAGGCGTTCCAGCACGGCCTCCCGGTCACGCCGGAACTGCTGCGCCAGCCGCTCGCCCAGGTCCATCAGGTCCCCCATCGGCATCGCCGCCAGCGCCCGCGCCTGCTCCAGCGCCTCGCCTCGCTTCTCGAGCCGCCAAGCGTCATCCGCCATCGCTAGCGCCCAATCCGGCCGGCCGTTCGACAGCCGCGCCAGCAGCCGCGCCCGCTCCTCGTCCACGCCGCCCTGACGTAACGCTTGCTCGATCTCTCCCATCGCCACGAGCCCGAACTCGATCAGCGCGCAGCGGGAGCGCACCGTCGGCAGCAGCGAGTCTCCCCGCGTCGCGATCAGCACGAACATCGCGTTCGGCGGCGGCTCCTCGAGCGTCTTGAGGAACGCGTTCTGTGCCTCCTCCGACAGCTTGTCCGCCGGATCGATGATCACGACCCGCGTCCGCCCCTCGAACGGCGCCAGCGCCACCGCCCGCTGCACCTCCCGTGTCTGGTCGACGCTGATCTCCTTGTGCTGCGGCCCCTCATCCGCGGGAGGAATCGCAACGGTCAGCACATCCGCATGTATCCCCCGGGCAATCCGGTCGCATTGGGGGCATTGGCCGCATGGCTCTGTTCCCTGTTCCTTGTTCCTTGTTCCTTGCTCCTGGCAATTC
>VBEJ01000045.1 GCA_005882985.1 Chloroflexota bacterium | reverse complement strand
ACGTAGAGTTTTTTCGCCAAGGGATTCCTCCTCCCGCCTGCGGGCGGAAATCTCCCGCTCAGACACTGCCTTCCGGGCGTGGGGAGAAGGTACGCTTCGGAGACTCAGCGAGTATAGCACCGTCACACCATTTGCCACGCGGGGCACCTCAACCCCGTGGTGCACGCGGGCAGTGCCATTTTCGCCTTTGAGATTGGCTGCCCACCTGCCCCCAGCGATACGTCTGATTGAAATTTTCAGCTGAAGGCTTCGAATCCGGCTCAATCAGACAGGACGGTCCTTTCAGGTGCGCTTTCGAATGTGGGCGGCGCGAAAAAGAAAAAATTTCGCGCAGAGTCAATCAGAGAACACACGCGAGCCGCGAAATACAATCCGAATCCGCGTACAAAATGGCTTTGATTGACCACCGGTTTTCGCCTGATGGTCCTCAGCGCCCGCCGACTGACAGTCAGTCGAACGGTCCGGCTCGCCCGCCCCGCTCAGATGCGGCGGCGGCTCAGGTAGCGGGCGGCGCTGGTGTCTTCAGTGAGCATCCAGCCCTCGCCGCAGTCACGACACGTGAAGTACGTGTAGTCTGTCGGTGCCTTGGCCGCTGAGGTGTGGCCCCCCGTCTTCTCGAGGCCGTCGGTCATGCGCCTTCGCCCCGCTCTGAATTCGCCGGCCGCAGAGCGCTGCTGGCATGACGCGCAGAGCGGCGCCCTCTCAATCATTGTCCTTACCCAGAGCGTCTTCGGCAGCGTGTTCCTGGGCCACGCGCGAACGCGTCATCCACGGCGACTTCCGGCGCGTCAGGCTGTTCGAGAACTCGCGCCGCTCGCCGCAATCCTTACAGACAGCAGGGCTACTCGGCCCGTCCTGGTCGCCGATAAGCCAGTGGTGCGTGTGCTCAGCGGACTCGGGTTCGCCGGCCGGGGGTTTATCGCGCGAGCCGCTCATCGCGCCAAGGCCTGCCTGAGGACGGTGAACTCGAACGAGGGAGAAGAGCTTCCATGCTGCAGATTCTTATCGATGGTGACCCTCGCTTCCGTCTTGAAGTTGGACTGGTCCGGGTCACACCAGCCCCAGGTCGCGAGGCTAAAGCCTGCGGGGCCCAAACGTCCAGCTAGTGCACACAGCTTACCACAGAGCTTGCGTCCCCCTGTTGTTCGGGATGGCGCCGGTCGAAGAAATGCCCGGCCGCGAGGCCAATGCGGCCGCCGCGCCCTGGAAAGCGAGAGAGATCGGCGCTACCAACCTCAGCCGGATGTGGTACTCTGGAGTCCGGTAATAGTTTCGTTCCTTCGCACGGGCACCCCGCCGCCGGTGGGGATTCCCCGCTCAGATGGCCGGACCTTTGCCAAAGTACCAAGGAAAGGAGGCCATCATCCATGAGCTTTCAGGACAGGACCCTTACGTGTGCAGACTGTGGCGGGTCGTTCACGTTTAGCGCGGACGACCAGCAGTACCATCGCGAAAAGGGTTACACCAACGAGCCCAAGCGCTGCCCGAACTGTCGGCAGGCCCGCCGCTCCAGCAACTACGGCGGCGGCGGCAGCAGCTACGGCGGCGGTGGCGGCTACGGCCGCGGCCCGCGCGAGATGCACGACGCCGTCTGTGCGCAGTGCGGCAAGGACACGCAGGTGCCGTTCCGACCAAGCGGCGACCGGCCCGTTTACTGCAGCGACTGCTTCAGCAAGCAGCCGTCTTCGCAACGGTCGCGCTACTAAGCGCATCGAGAAATCAAAACAGGGGCCCGAATTTGGGCCCCTGTTGCTTTATGCGTGAAGGCGGCTGAGTGTTCAAGCCGAATCGCGATCTTCCCACGGTAGCCGCTCATGGGCGCGGCCGTGCGTGTGCCCGTTCAATTCCCCGTCCGCCTTCGCGTCCTCGAGATGAACGTGAGGGTGCTGGTGTGCGGAGAGCTTCGCCGATGTGTGCTTGCCGTGCGCGTGATCGTGCGTGTGCGCTCCGCACGCGTCCGGATCTACCTCGTGCGCGGCGCCCGTCAGCACGCTAGTTCTCAAGACCGAGTTCCATCGTCCCAGCTACCCCAGCCCATTCCGGCGACGAAACGAGTTCTGACGGAATCTCGAACGCCGACCGGCGGTCGCCTTCGGCCAAGCGCGCGCGTATTACAACCGTCTGAAGCGCCTGGAGCGCCGGGCCATCCGAGGCGGTCCGTCGCATGACCTCCCCGAGGAGCTCTTGGGTTGTGCATTTGCTCAGGTCGTGTGTCCAAAGGTCCATTCGTGATCTCCTGACTTTACGGTTTGGGTGTGGGTTAGCAATGATCGCGGCCCGGCGTCAGGCAAGGGCAGCCGGGATAGCTATCGAGCGTCGCAAGGTCTCGAGGGCCCTCCGGCATGCCGGACAGCGTGTGGGTTGGTCGTAACCCAGTTCAGCGCTCAGCCCCTGATCTTCGCTGCTGAACAGGAACGACTGATCGCAATCGCAACAGTCGAGATGTCTTACTGGAAAATGCATGGGGGTGATCCCTCTCTACCTAGAAGTGGTTAGTTCGGGACACCACAAGCCCGCGACCGCTAGGCCAAAGCCAGCGGGGGCCTAAATTTCACCACCAGCGTGATTGTAACACACGCACCCAGTCGCGGTTGATTCGCTCGATAAGGACGATGCTTAGCTATAATCGGGGCCATGGTTCGTCCGGGACGTTGATTGGGTTGTATAGGCGATTTAGGCGATGAACCAGTGCGCGGTCGAAGGTTGCAATGGGGCGGCGTGGACATCTTGGCGGGGCCACGACCTCTGCAAACCCTGCTCCGAAGCCGCTTGGGTTTGGGCGGCGAGTACGACTAGCGTGACCGAAGCATTGACCGTGCTGAAGCAAATAGCCGAGAACTTACGCAACTACGGCGATAGGACCGGCCCGCACGAACCAAACCGCTGATGCAGACCGCCCCCCGGTCAGTTGAAGAATCACAACCCTTATCGCGCAACGCCGGCGGCTGCTTGCAGGAAGGCGTCGATCAGAGGGTCCGGCTCGCCCTGGGCAGCCGCGAGCTGCGGCAGGTATAGCGTCGCGACGTAGAAGGCCGCGTCCGTCAGCTCCACGACCCGCGCCTCGCCCTCGTCGCCGACGCCGCTCACGCGCAGGTCGCTGCGCTCGAACAGCGGCTGGTAGCGGCGGTTTAGCTCGTTCGAGCAGTGGAACTCAGCGAACGTCTCGCTCGCCCCGTAGATTTGTGCGGCCAGGGAGGCCGGCGCCAGCCGCACCCGCTGCTTGCCCCTGAGCCGCGGAGCGCCTGGCTCGGGCACAGCACAGACGGCGGGGGTAATCAACGCCTCGTCCGGCGGCGCCCCGTACTCGGCGTGTGCGGCGTCCGCTATGGCGAGGACATTGCGCGCATACTCTAACAGAGTATGTTGGAAGCCCCCTCAGGTGCCGAAGAACGGCACGCCCCGCTCGCGCGCGAAGCGAATCCCCGCCAGCGCGCCGTCGAGGCTGCGATAGGGCGCGCCGGGCGCTGCCCACAGTCCGTCGAAGGCCGTAAGCATGCCCGTGCCGTCGGAGGCGACGGCGTCCGTTGCCACCCACTGATAGTCGACGGCGATGCCGAGCCGCTGCCCGCTGTCCTCGACCGCGATGCCCGTCTCGCGGTGCGAGATGTAGCCGGGGTTGAAGTCGCCGACGATGCCGATGCGCGTGCGTTTCATCGCCTCGATTCTAGCGGGCGATGCTCCCCCAAAGAAACCGTGAAGCCACCCGCGCCTTGACGGCACGGGGGGCCTTGTTATTGTTGTCGTCAACAACGCTATGGACGGCTACGCGACCGTCAATGAGGCTGCGCGCCAGCTGGGCCGCTCTATCGAACAGGTGCGGCGCTGCCTGCGCGAGGGCCGGCTACCGGGGCGTCGCATCGGCCAGCAGTGGTTCATCGAAGAGGAAGCGCTGGCCCACTGGCGCCCGGAGCGCCGTGCGGCGGGGCGTGTTGGCGAGGCCGTGGCAACCTATGAGGCGACAATTATGAAGACGGACAAAACCAAAAAGCGCGACCGCCTGATCGACGAAGAGTTGCTGAGGGAAATCGACGAAATAGCCGAGAGGACCCGCGAAGAGGCGGGTCAAATTGACGTGGTAGAGCTGACTCGCCAAGACCGCGAGGAGCACTAGCTCCTGACGCGGTATTGCCTCGATGCCAGCTTCACAGTGGACCGGTTGCTTCGCAGCAGTCTTGTCGTCGTCCAGCGCTGGCGATCATTCACCGGCGGCGACGAGCTCATCGCCCCGTCTCTACTCCGTGCAGAATGCACTTCGGTGTTTGCCAGGTTGGTTCACACCGGCCGGATCAGCGAGGCCAACGGTCGGCTCTAGTTCGAGAAAATGTTACGATTCTCTATCCGCATTGTCGAGCAGCATTGTATCCCCGCGCTCCCGACATCGCTCGGTCGCTTGGCTGGGCGAGGGCATACGACGCCCTTTACCCGGCCGCGGCCGAGATCGAAGACGCCGAACTGCTTACGGTCGGCCGCGGCATGAGCGAAGCGGCTGCTCGCCTCGGCATTCCCGCCACGCTCGTTCGCTAGACGCTCGCTCGGGCATCCCTATCCTTTCAGCGCTGCCTCGGTCGATGGGTCCGTGGCGTATTGAAGGACAATGCGAGCAACGTCCACCTCCAGCCCCGTGGTGAAGCCGAGTCCGAGGATCAGCCCGAAGACTCTCATGGGCAGGATGATCTCGCCCGGCATCTCGACCATGGGATTCGGCTTCAGTCCCTTCACCCACGCCTCGTTCGCCGCGTCCATCAGCCCGCGGTTGCGATAGGTCGCCGGGTCGGTCATCGAGCGGAAGAACTCCGCCGTTGCGCGGAAGCCCGCGCCTCCTCCTTGTTTGAGCCGGAAACCTGCCTCCTCCATCGCCCCAACGACGCCCTCGTCGTCGTGCGTGAAGATGCAGCGAATCATCTTCTTGAACGCCGTCAGAAACCGGGGCGAGAGCCGCTTCGTCAGCCCGAAGTCGACGATTGCTAGCCGGTCGCCCGGCAGCGCGAACAAGTTGCCCGGATGTGGGTCGGCATGGAAGTGGCCGTGCTCCAGCATAAGCTCCACGTACACCTCGACGACCAGCCGAGACAGCTTTTTTATGTCGAGTCCTTCCCGGATACCGCGCTCGAGATCGGTCACCTTGATGCCGTCGATGTATTCCATCGTCAGTACCCGTTCGCTCGTGCGCTCCCAGATCACGCCGGGAATCACGACGTCCGGCCGGTCCGAAAGCAGCCCCGCGATCGCCTCCATGCTCTGAGCCTCGTGCAGCATGTCGACCTCGAGCGGGATGTTCGCAGCCAGCTCCTGGAATGCGGGCTCGAGCGGGAAGGAATAAAGTAGTCGGCTTTCCAGCCAGATCACTGCCCTCAGTAGCTTCAGGTCAGTGTCGACCAGGCGCTCGATGTTCGGGTAGACGGCTTTGACCGCGACCTGGCGTCCGTCCTTGAGGCGACCCTTATACACCTGCGCGAGCGAGGCCGCGGCGACCGGCTGTGTGTCGAACTCCGCGAAGATCTCCTCGATCGGCGCACCGAGCTGCCGCTCGATGTGCGGGCGCATCGACGCCCAGCTGCGCGGCGGGACCTGGTCCTGCAGCCGCGATAGCACGCGGACATACTCTTCTGGGAAGGTATCCGGGCGGCTCCCGATTGTCTGGCCGATCTTGATCATGAGCCCTTGCAGACGCAGCACGGCGTCGTAGATTTGCCGCGCGCTCCGTGTGTGGTAGGCACTAAGGCGCTCCTCGTATTTCTCCGCTGAGAGCCTGCCCCGCCGAAGCGACAGTAGCTTATACCCGGCGAGGATCGAGGCGACGAGGCCACCGGCGTAGGCGAAACGGACCGGCCGCATCTCCAACAGCTGCGGCAGGAACTCGAAACTGTCCCAATCAGCGCGGGACGTGGACGATGCCGTGGATAAGGCGTGGTGGGGCGCAGCGACGCGTTCGGCGACCATAAAACTTCCCTTCTGCGGAGCTTTTGACCTCCGACTCCCTACTTCTTAGCTCTTACCTCGAGGAATCGCGTCCACCCGACTGGCTACCGTCTGTACGGCGTCCAGCACGTACTCTTCCAGCTCATCAGCGCGCAGGCGGCCGCCCAGCTCGCTCCTGATAAACGAAGCGACGAGGATGTCGACTAGCTGCGTCGCCAGCGACCTGGCTTTGGTCCTCGACCGCTCAGGCAGGTGCGCCGCGATGATCGACTGGAAGACCGCCATCCAGCGGTCGAGCAGCTCCCGGCGGACGATCTCCGCCTGCTCGTGCGAATAGTGCGCCTGCAGGAGCAGAAAGCGGATGAACGCGCGGTGCTCTCGCATCTGTCGCAGGCTGATGAGCGCGACATCCGAAAGCGCCAGTGCCAAATCGCCCGCCGGGACTCCCTGCTCCAGCGTCTCGATCCCCACCCGTAGCGGGTGCTCCTGGAGGACCGCCTTCAATAGCTCCTCCTTCGAACGGAAATAGTGGTAGAGAAGGCCCTTCGTTGCCTCAAGCTCGAGGGCGATATCATCCATGCTCGCCCCTTCGTAGCCGCGCTTCGAAAACACCCGCAGTCCGGCATCGAGAATGCGGCGCCGCGTCCGTGCGGCACGCTTTCGCCTGTAGTCTATACCCGGGGTCGATGCCATACCGGGCAGTATGAGACATACCCGGAAGTATGTCAATCCTGAGGCCCGTGCCTAGTCGCTGGGCTCGGAACGCCTCGCCGCCAGCCGCTGCGCGCGCCCTGCCAGGGCCGGCATCTCTAGCCGGTGGGCAATCTCCTCGAAGGCGCGGCCTGGGCCCCTCCAGCGCAGCGCATCGACGGAATCGAAGAGGCGCTCCTCGCTGCGCAGGGTCGCCAGATCCCGGAAGAGGTAGGCCCGCTTGCGCTCCAGGTGAAACGTGCGGCAAAGCTGGCCGACCCAGCGGACGTCGACGTTCCAGCCGGCGCACTCCGCTGGAAACTGCTCGAAGTGCCCCCAGCGAGTCAGGACGGCGGCCGTAGAGCGCGCGCCCCAGCCGGGCAGGCCCGGATACCCGTCCGCGCTGTCTCCTACTAACGCGAGATAATCGGGGATCGAAGCCGGGAGCACCCCGAACTTGGCGGTCACCCCCGCCTCATCGAGGACCACGCGGGTGCGCCGGTTAAGCTGCACCACGCGCTCGCCCTCTACACACTGGCTTAGGTCTTTGTCGGGTGTACAGATATAGACGCGGTCGACTTCAGCCGTTGCCGCCGCCCGCGCTGCCGCCGACGCCAGCGCGTCGTCCGCCTCGAGCTCGACCATCGGCCAGACGGTGACGCCCATCGCCTCGAGCGCCTCCTCGAGCAACGGGAACTGCGCGAGCAGCCGCGGATCGATCCCGGCGCTTGTCTTGTAGCCGGGCCACAAGTCGTTTCGGAACGACTCGATTACGTGGTCCGTAGCCACGCCAATGTGCGTGACCCCGCCCTCGAGCATTCCGAGCAACGAGCCGAGGACTCCGCGGGTCGCCGCGACCTCCCGGCCGCCGGCCGTGACGTGCGAAGGTACGGCGAAGTGATGCCGGAACAGCTCGTACGTGCCGTCAACAAGGTAGACATCCACACCCGTAGTCTAGAGCACGGTCGAACCGTCGACGTGTTGCCGGCGTGAGTCGCCGAACTTTACGCTAGACTCAAACCCGCGTGATGCTTACCAGCTCCGCGCGGATTACCGTTCGCGAAGTGTATTCGCCGCCGAAGACCGGGTCGCCCGTGCGGTAGAAGGTGCCGCCGCAGGTGACGATGGTGAGAATGTCGTGGTCGGCTGGGTACATCGTCTGGAGCGTTGCCGGGTCATTCGCGTCCATTGTTTCGTTCATCACGACCTGGTAGACGACCTGAGCGCCGCGGTCGTCGACCAGCCGGATCTGGTCGCCCGCGCCGAGCGTGCTCAGGCTGTAGAAGACGGCGGCGCCGTTCCACGTCACGTGCCCGGCGAAGACGGTGTTGCCTCCCGTGCCCGGCCGCGCCGAGAAGTCGTACCAGGCGACGATTCCGCCCGCGCCAGGGCCTGTCGGCACGATGGGAACCCTGTTCTCGTCGAGCCCATAGACGACGACCGGTGCGTTGACGCCGATCCGGTCGATGATCATCGACTGCGTTTCGGACAGCGGGGGTGGCAGCGGTGGCGGAGGAGCCGGAGGCGGCGCTGGCGCGACAGTTGGCGCGGGCGTAGCGCTTGCCTGCGGTGAAGGCGACGCGACGACCAGAGCCGCTTCCTGTTCGCCGCCGCTGGGAAGCAGGGCGTAGCCGAGAACGCCTAGCGCAAGCAGCGATGCCACGCCGGCTGCTATCAGCGGCCGCCTTTTCTCGGGCGACGTCAGAGGCTTGAGAATGTATTTTCGGAACACAGATTTTCGCCCCTCAGGAAAGATGTCTACCTTAAGCTTAAACGCACGCCGATGCGTTTGGTCACTCGGGCGGCCAACCAGGAAGGATTCACGCTATAATCCGAAGCCTGAAGGAGGCGACCTATGGAAGTGTTCGAAGCCGTCCGAACCATCCTTGCCGTCCGTGAATACCAGGACAAGCCAATCCCGGCGGACACTATGCGGCGCATAGTGGAGGCGGCACACCTGAGCGCCAGCAGCATGAACCGCCAGCCCTGGCATTTCATCGCCGTCGACGACGGCGAGACGCTCCGGCAGCTGGGCTCAGTCGCCCAGACGGGGCCCTACATCGCCCAGGCGCCGTTCGCAGTTGTCGTGTGCATCGAGGACACCCGCTTTTCGGTGTCGGACGCGAGCCGGGCGGCTCAGTCGATGATGCTAACGGCCTGGTCGGAAGGCAGCGGGTCGAACTGGGCTGGTTTCGGCGGCTTGGAAGGCGCGAAGCCGATCCTCGGCATTCCCGACGGGCTCGATGTCCTTTGCATCATACCGTTCGGCTATCCCGCGCGCCCCGTCGGCCAGGGCAAGAAGGAGCGAAAGCCGCTCGGCGAAGTAGTCAGCCGCAACCGCTACGGCGAACCTTTTGCATGACGACCGTCCGCAGCGAGGACCGCGCAGATGGTGTCCGGCTACTGACACTCGACCGGCCGCCCGCGAATGCCATCACACCGGCGCTCCTGCGCGACCTCTCGGCGGCGCTCGACGACGCGCGCGACGATGACGCCGTGCGCGCGGTCGTGCTCACCGGCCACGGGCGCTTCTTCAGCGCCGGCCTCGACCTGCGCGGCGGCATCGACTTTCAAGCGCTGAGCTCGACCGGTACGCCCACAGATCCATTCCTGAGGTTAAGCAGCTGCCTGCTTACCTTCCTCTGCTTTCCCAAGCCAGCCGTCGCGATGCTACGTGGTCATGCCATCGCCGGCGGGCTCATCCTCCTTCTCGCCTGCGATTACCGCCTCGGCCTCGACGGCGAGTACCGCATCGGCCTGAACGAGGTCGCGATCGGCGCCTCCTTCCCGAAAGCCGCCTTCGAGATCGTCCGCCTGCGCTTGACCCACCAGCAGGCGAGCGAGCTCCTTCTCGGGGCGGCCCTCTACCCGGCCGCCCAGGCAACCCGGCTCGGTGCCGTCGATGAGCTGCTGCCGGCGGCTTCGTTCGACGAGACCGTGTTTCGCCGCGCCGCCCGCCTCGGCTCCTTCCCTCGCAGCGCCTACGCGCACACCAAGGCCGCTTTCGTTGCCGAAACCATCGCCCGCATCGAGTCCGAGACGCCCGAGGAAGCGCAGCGCACAGCCGCCGTCTGGCTCAGCGCCGAAAGCGTTACCGCCCGCGCCACCCAGGCCCAAAAGCTCAGCAGCTGACCTGCGTCATTCGGAGCTCGCGGCGGGAGCCGGCGGGGCCGCTAGAGCCTGCCCTGAGTGGGTGGGGGGTAGGAGGTGGGAACGAAGGGGATCTCAACGCATGACAGACAGCGAGGCGCCCCTTCATCGTTCCGGCCGAACGGGAAAAGTAAACAACCGTAGTCTGACCGCCGAAACCCGACAGCTAACAACCATCGATTGACGTAACGGATTTCCCCGACGACGCGTCAACCATAACGATGAGCTACTCAGACGAAACCCCCGCAACTGCCGCCGGGGCAGTCTGCCCGGTGTGCGGCTCGCGCGCCGAAGCCGGCTCGCTCTTCTGCGCGGCCTGCGGCGCCTTCCTCAAGACCGAGGACGGCCGCCGCACCAGGAAGCGTGAGACGCGCACCGCCGTCGCCAACGGCCACTCTGGCGACGTGCCGGGCGACTACTCGCTCGTGCAGCTTCTCGGCGAGGTAGCCCACCTTCAGCGTGACCTTCTCAAGCAGTCCCGCCAGGGACAGGCCGTGCAGGCACGCCAGTTCGCGCGGGCGCTAGAGGCCCAGGCCCTCCAGCTCGATAAGGCGCTCGCCCACGCCGCCGGTCAGGTCGAGGCCTCCGAACAGCGCCTCCTCCTCTGGCAGCGCTGGGCCGCCGGCATCGCTGCCGGCTGTGTCTTCGTCATCGTCCTTGCCACCCAACTCGTCTAAGGCTGCGCCCGCGCCGATTGCTCCGTGCGCTGCTCGCTCGAGCGGATCGTCCGGGCGTCTTCCAAGCGTGCGTTGAGCACCGCGCCCGCCAAAAAGAGCAGGTTCGACCAGTACAGCCAGATGATCGAGGCGATCACCGCCACGATCAGCCCGTACGTGCGGTTCGCCGGCTCCGCCTCCGACAGGTAGATCGACGCCACTGTCGAGGCCACCACCCAGCCGGCTGCGAACAGGAGCGCGCCCGGCGTCACCCAGCGGAACGCCTCGTCGCGGTCCGGCCCCTTCCAGTACAGAACCGCCGCCGCCAGTGCGACCACGAGCAGCGCCAACGGCCACACGACCGCCGCCATCATCAGCTCCGCCGCCCCGCGTCCAATGAAATCGTCGAGCCCGTCAACGAAGGCGCCCCGAAAGACGATCACGACGCTGGCTCCGACGATCATGGCGCCGAGCACCAGCGCCAGCGCGATCGCGAGCAGTTTGCGCTCAACGAACCCCCTATGCTCCTCGGTTCGGAAGATGCGGTTGAGTCCTTTCATCGCCGAACCCACGAGGTTCGAGCCCGCCCAGGCGACCCCGAACAGGCCGAAGACCAGCGCGCCCTGCCCCTTGCTGTCGACCACGTCGTTCAGGAAGCCTTCGACGACCGCGCTCGCGTTCTGAGGGAGCACGTCCTGCGCGGACGAGACGAGTCGCTCGCGCATGTCGTTTATCCCGAAGACATCGTCTGAGACCGCGACGAGCCCCGCCAACAGCAGCAGAAACGAAAAAAGGGCGAACAGCGAGTGATACGCCATTTCGGCCGCGAGTCCGGGCAGATCGGTCTCGCCCACGTCCTTGACGGTCTCGCGGACGATTTCGAGCGCGCCCTGCTTTCGGGCCACTGCCCTCTCGGCCTCTCGAGAGACGGGCGCGTTTTGCGTAGCAACCATTGCCGCCAGTATGGCGACTCCCGGCTTGCAGGCGCATACACGCCTGACCGGAAGCCGTATCGTTTGCCGTTATAAGCGGCTAGGGCTCTATCCAGAGGTTTATCGACGTTTCTTGGTACCTTGTATCATCGAAACCAAACGAAAGAACCGAGGGTCCAGGCCGTGCGTCCGCGGGCACGTCAATGTACATCTCGAAGATCGCCTTGGCGTACGGCGGCATCGGGTTGACCGGCTGGCAATTCAGCTGGTTCGAGCTGAAGCTCCCGGTGGCGCCTTCGAGTTCCTGGTGATAAGCGGGACATTGCGGCCACTCCAAGGGCGCTGGCGAACGATCAGGACAAGGAGGTGCACAACTGGTCACCGGCGGCTTGTTAAGTAACGTAACGAAGAACCGCACTCGCTCACCGGCATGGGCAAAGGCGGGTGCGTCGAGCTCAGTCTGCACCGAGTACCCTCCGGAGCCGCCGCCGGTGCCTTCCGGGTGAAGCTCAGATCGATACATTGCACCCACACAAGTGCCCCACCCGGTGGCCGCATTCGGTTTTAAGTCGACGGCTCCAAGGCTTGGTCCGGCGCTCACTTGGAGTTGGGTCACGGGCGTCGTGCAGGGAGATAAATGAGACGTCTGTATACGTCCTTGGGCGTTGTAGGTGAAGCCTTCGGCCGGGTTCGATATGCCGGGGTATTGAGGGCCATTCTCGAGGTAGATGATGTGAAATCCGACCCGCTCGGGCGAAACCCATAGCGCTCTCCCATTATTCGCAAAGGTCGCATCAAGCGTTGGGCCGATGAAGCACGGGCCCCCCTTGTTGCGGACCATTACGTCCCACCAGGACCGTTCGGCACCGTTGTTGTATGTACCCGCCGACAGAAGGTCGAAGATGAGGTTCGCCGCTTGGCAAGGCGGCACGCCGGAGATAGTCAGCGGCTTCGCATCGCTCGACGCCGGGAGATCGACCAAGGGCACCGGGTTATCAGCAGACGCGAGGACGACCCCCTCGTCCGGCGTGGACGGCCCGCGCTGCGCTTCTGTCGGGCCGCCGGTCCGAAGGACACCCCACGCAAGCATCGAAAGCCCGGCAGCCGCTGCCGCCACCGTCGCGGCCCCGGCGATGCGCGCCCATAGCGGCCACGCCGCCCGCCAGCGTCGCCGCTCGGGCAGCGCGACGGCCGCGGCTTCTTCGCGTGTCGCCACGCCGAGCTTCGAGAGGATCTCCGAGACGTGGAACTTCGCCGTCCGCTCCGTGATGTCGAGACCCTCGGCGATCTGCGCATTGCTGGCGCCGGCGCGCAGCAATTCCAGCACCTCCCACTCGCGTGGGGTCAGGATGTCCGGATGACGCGGGCGCCCTCGACTGCTCATCACGCCAAATGTAGCGCTTTCGAGCTGGAATTACACTGTACTTGGGTGCAACATCCAGCCCATGCTCGTTCTCCTAGCTCCTAGCTCCTAGCTCCTAGCTCCTAGCTCCTCAGCTCCTTACTTCTTGTCGATTCACCTCCGCGAGCCCGTGCGCGTTTACAAATGTGACGCACGAGTTGCGGCTAAGGAGGATTATTCAATGGGCGGTCTAACTGCACGGGTAGGTGGCATCTGCGCCGCGCTGTTCGCGGTTCTGTTTGTTATTGGCATAGCGCTGCTGACCGATAGTCCGGACAGCGACGCGCCTGATGCCGACTACACCAAGTACGTCAACGACAGCGGCAACCTCGTCCGAAACATCATCGGCGCTTACTTCGTGATAGTTGCTCTCTTGGTCTTCCTCATCTTTCTCTCCGCGATATACCGGCGGCTCCGTAACGCAGAAGGCGACGATGGGTTCTCGTCTCTCGTTGTCCTCGTGTCCGGCATCATGTTTGTCGCAATGGCAATGGGCGGCACGGTCCTTCTCGTGAGCGTCGCCGGCGCGATCAAGTTCGGTTCGACGCCGGAACCATCGCCTGAAATTGCGAGGTTCCTCCCGCAGGCAGGGTTCGGCTTCCTCCTCCTCTGCGGCGGACTTTCCGCGGCCCTAATGTCCGCAGTTATCAGCTTCCTTATCCTGCGGACGCGGACCCTGCCCGTCTGGCTGGGATACACGGGCTTCATAGCCGCTCTCGCGATGGTGTTCGCCTTCATCTTCATTCCGGCGGTACTCTTCGTGCTCTGGATGCTCGCCTTCGGTATCGTGATGATCACGACCAGCGAGCCAGAACGAGCGAGTGCAACGGCGTAACTACACCCACGAACTGGTCCCACGGGAATCAGCGAGCGGCCACTACGTCGCTGCCGAGTTATTCGCTGAAGCACCCTTTATGGGGCCGATGATGGCCCCGTCCCTGCGAGTGCAGAAGCCATTCGCTCGTTCATCGTCGCGGCGAGAGCTTCAGCCTTGCCCTGAAGGCGCTGTTGCTCCGACTGGCTCAGACCTATCCCGGAGATCGCCGCAACGCCAGCTAACCTACCGCGCCTGAATAGGACCGACGTATACCACACTGTGATCGTCGAGCCATCTTCCCTCTTGATGGCGATCTCCTGGTTCGCGCCCACCGCCTCGTCCGCCACCTCGACATCGAATGGTGACGAGGAGCTAATGGTTACGCCCCCGTTAGTTTTCCCAAGATACTCCGTCAGCTCATTTCGAGAATCGGAGACGTAATTCCGCGCTCCCTCATTCGTCGCGAAGAGATTGGCGCCGCTGCCCGCAAAGAACGTGCTACCGTTCGTGGCCTGCCGTTGGTACAGATTTCGGTATCCGGATGCGAACCCCGCCGTCTCAAGATCCGAGCGCTCGCCGGCAGGATCGAAGTCTTGCTCCGACGCCGTCTCGACGTTCTGCAAGCCGTTCTTCTCGTCCATCGCGAAGCCCGCGAACTCCGGCCCGAAGTCCCCAAGAGCCAGCACCATCCGTGACAGATGGTCGCTCGTAATTTCACGCGCCGTGTCATCTGATGCTCCTCCATCGTTACCGCCGTCACCACCGCCCCCGCAACCGACCGAGACAGCAACGCACACCGCCGCACCGACGAGCATAAGAATCGTCCTGATCATCGCCTCCTCCCGGGTAGGCTAAGCTGTCAGCGACCGTCGATATGCGGAGACGTGAGCCCCCGCGGCGAAGCGCGTTGGGGTCGACCAGTCTCCTGCGCAGGCCAACGCCGAGGTCCGCGCTCCGTCATGTAACGCGGAAGAACGATTGGGCTAGGCGCTCAGCCCTCCGACGGCTGCGCGCGCTCCTCTTCCGCGATACGCACCCGCTCTGCTGCCTCCGTCATAAATCTTTGCCCCTGTTCGGGGCTGAACCGCTCGCCGCACGACTCGCAGATATAGTACGAGACCGCGTCGCTCTTGCCCATCGCCTGCGGCTCGTCCCAATGAGCCACAAGCGACCCGTGAGGGCACCGGACATCTGCGATCATTTCCTCTTCTTTGGCCGGCGCTGTTTCCGTACCGGTCTTCCGGCCGAACAGCCTGTCCAGAAAGCCCATTTGAGCGCCTCCCTTCTTCACCTCAGCGGGCACTCGCTCGTCCGGAAAGTCTCCACCGCTTCCAGTGGCCTCGCTGATGGCGCGCCCACACTCTATGCCCGCGCGGGCGAGTTGTCCAGTCTGGTAGTAGCCCTAGCGGCCGACGGCGAAGACTGTGAGCGTGCAAGGATGCGAACGCTCCAGCGCGGGCGGCTAGCTCACAAGCTCGCCGCGCACGACGATGCGGTTCGTGTAGTCGCCGCCGAACACCGGGTCGCCCGTGTGGTAGAAGCTGCCGCCGCAGGTGATGATCGTCACAACATCGTTGCTCGTTGGATACATCATTTGCAGGGCGTTCGGGTCGTTCGGGTCCATCAAGGCATTCGACGTTACCCTGTACGCTATCTCACGCCCACCGTTGTCGCGGAACTTGATGATGTCCCCTGCCTGGACTGATGTCAGGCTGTAGAAGACCGCCTGTCCGTTCCACGTGACGTGGCCCGCAAAGACTGCGTTGCCGCCGCTCCCCGGCTTCTGCGAGAAGTCGTACCACGCGACCACCTGCGAGGCGTCAGGGCCGGTCGGCACGATGGGGACCCTGTTCTCGTCCAGCCCGTAGACCGCGACGGGCGCGTCCACACCGATCTTCTCGATTATCATCCGGTAGGATTCTCCAAGCCGCTCGACTGCCGCGGGCGGTGGTGCCGTAACCCCAACCGTCGCGGGGGGTGTCTCCTGCGCAACAGACGCCTCCTCGTCCGAGCCGCCCTTGAAGAGGAAGAAACCGAGGGCGGCAGCCGCTACGAGGCCCAGACACCCCATGCCGATCAGCGGTTTCGCGCCAACTGCGCCCCGCATCGACATATGCACTTTTCGCCAGCGCCAGAGCGCCAATTGTTCTCTCATAATCTTCACCTCGCTCCAAGATTGGAACGTCATCCCCTCGTCTTAGGTTACGACCGCGTTCCCCGAGATGAACCGGAGTGCGGCCTCGCGATTGCCTAACAAAATTCGTTGCCGATCTCCACGCAGCGGCTTGATCGCGTATCTACGGTGCAATGGCAAGCACGATAACGCCTGCGACGATGGCCAGCGACGCCCAGACACGCCAGAGGCCAAAGCCTTCGCCGAGAAGTAGGACGCCCATCGCCGCCCCGAAAACGATGCCAACCTCCCGGGAGGGTGCGATATACCCGACGCGGCTGGTCTGGAGAGCGAACAGCACCAGGAGATAGGCGAGCTGAATCAGCACGCCCGCGGCGACGATGCTCCAGCCGTGTAAGCGCCATTCCGAGCGGATCCCTTCGAGGTTGCTCTGCGCGGCCGCAGTCGTCGTGATGAGGGCGTGGCCAGTCATGGCGAACTGGTTCAGGACCACCGGCGAGACTTCATCGAGGGCGTTCTTATCCCAGAGCGAGTAACTTGCGATGAGGAGCCCCGTGGTGAGCGCGGTCCGGCCGGCCGGTTGGTTGAGCACCCGCAGCGGCGCAGCGATGTCCCGCAGAGCCTGTGGCTGAATGTGCAGGGCGTAAACGCCTGTAGCGATCATTGTGATCCCGAGGACGGCGATGGCCGAGATGTGCTCGTCCAGAAGAAGTGCCGCGCCGATCGGTATGAGCGCCAGGCCAACGCCGCGCGATACTGGATAGACGGACGATAGGTCGCCCAGCCGGTATCCCCGCGCCAACGAGAGCCCGTAGACTCCGTGAAGGGTTGCCGTCACGCATCCGACCGCGATTGCTTGTCCGCTTAGGCCATCCACGGCGGCGACGATTATTGCCGGGCCTAAGAGTGTGAGCGCACCAATGATGCCTGCGGATCCCAGGAACGCCAGCTTGTGCTCGCTTCGCTTGAGGAGGAAGTTCCAACTCGCGTGGCAGACCGCTGACCCAAGCACGAGGACGAGCGCAACCGGCGTCATCGCGTGCCCGTCGCACCTGTATCGATGCTAGGTATCGTCGGCCCGGGCCTTGCGGGCGCGATTGCGCTGCCAAAACCAATGCCCGGCAGTCAGGGTTATCGCTACGAGTACCGTGGTGATCGCGAGTAGAATCGCCCAATCCTCGCGGCCCTGTCCGGCTGACGCCGGTGGTTCCGCGCCCGGTCGCGCGGGCTTAACGTTGGCAAGTGTACCTGGCGTTTCGCGTCCAGGCGCCAGACCGTCAGGCGCGGCAACTTCGGCCAGGGAAGCGTCTTCGCTTCCGAAGGCAGGCGCGCGGCCGGCAAGGCGGACGGTCTCTCCTGGCGCCGGCTGTGTCAGTCCGAACTGCGCGTCGTCAAAGTAAGCTGCCGCCGGCTCGCCAGACGCCGGCCGCAGCATTAGCCGAAGCTTCACGCTGTTCGCGTCGGCGGGCGCTTGAACAGGTCCAGTCGTCAGTCTGCGGAACGCCCCGGCTGTTGCCTGGACCGCGTCGACGGAGTCGATTGAGGCGATGGCCTGCCCGCTGCCGTCCGTACTCGCGTACCAGGATAGTCGCAAGAAGGCCGACTCGGCTTCCGGGCCCGCCAACGCCTGGACGGATGTTTCGTAGTAGGCCCCCGGGTGGGCGGAGACCGTCTGATAGCCCCACTTCGTCGCTGTTGTATCCGAAGTCAAGACGAGACCCCTCTCGCCTTCCGTCCGGTGGTCAGTGACCGTGCCTATTTCGCCGCCTTGCTTGTGCCATCCATAGGGCGTCCCGTCGCTGCGCAGATCCTCGAACCCGCCGTTGATCAACTGCGGGAACGAATCGGGCTCGGCGTTCCCCGTTGCCGGGGCAGTCGCCTTTGGGGAAGGACCGGGGCGAGGTGTCCGCGTCGGCGTCGGAAGCGGCCCGGGTGTCCTGCCGGGCGGAAGCGGAGTCGGGTGCGGTGTGACCTGCGGCGGTGGCGTAGCCTGGGGCGGCAGTGTGGCAGGCGGAGGCGGGACATGTGAAGGGCCGGAAAACGCGAAATCGTCGAGATGGATCGTAAAGGGCGAGTCTGCCTGTATTAGGAGGCTGGCTCGCGCCTGCCGTGCGGCTACAGGTGAGACCATTGCTCCGGTCGCCAGTAGCTGGAAGGTGCCATCGGGTTGCGCCAGCCAGGGAGAGTCGGCGCTCAAAACGAGAGAGCCGCTCGCATCGAACCATGAGACACGAAGGAACGCCCTGCTGACGCCCGAGAAAGGGGCCGCGACCCACCCACTCAGCTCGTAGTTAGAAGCCGGCTGGACGTCAATCAGCTGGTATGCGAACTGGATGGTCGGCTGCCCGCTTCCCAAAAATCGGCCGGCCTGCGAACCCCCGTGCAGCGGGGCGTTTACAGCGTCGAGCTGGCCGGCGTTTGTTGTCCAGCCGACGGTGCCTTCCTCAAAGTCACCGTTGGCGAGCAGTTCAGATGCGGCTGCGGGATGCTGACGGTTCAGCACCAGGGCGACGAGCAATGCGCAAACGACTACGGCCGGGCGTATCAACGAAGGGCGCTCAATGGGGCTGCGTGATAGCGTCATTCTATGAGCCGCGAGGGAGTTTGAGAACCGCTGACGCCACAAATTTTCTGGCAATTTTCAGGTGGAAGCGGGCGTTCCGTATAATTGACTTGATGGGAGATAGCCCTGCTGGACTCGACGGCTGGTCTTCGGCGGATGCGAAGAGACCTGGTCCCCACGTAATCGCCGTGGACGGCTCGGCCGCGTCGGGAAAAAGCACGATTGGGCGATGGCTTGCTGAGAAACTCGGTTACCCGTTCCTTGACACAGGATTAATGTACCGAGCAGTGACACTGGCGGCAGCGGAGCGTCGCGTTGACCCAAACGACCCCCAAGCGTTGACCAGACTCGCCGATTCGATTCGGATGAAGGTCGGATCAGCGGCACAGCAGTCCCCTGAGACCTGTTCCATTAGCATCGACGGCAAAGATGTCACCTCTCAGTTGCGCCGGCCGGACGTCGAGGACGCGGTTTCTCTTGTATCGCGGGTGCCGGGTGTCCGAGAAGCTCTCGTCCGGCAACAGCGAGAGATCGCCGGCCGCCAACCGATGGTAATGGCCGGGCGGGACATCGGTACTGTCGTCTTGCCCGACGCTGATTTAAAGGTGTACCTGGATGCGTCGATCAGCGAGCGCGCCAGGCGGCGCCATGCCGAGTTCTCCAATCAGGGCCGCGCGGTCACGGAGAAGATCGTTCTGGAAGACCTGCGGCGACGCGACCAGATAGATCGCGAGCGCGAGGTGTCGCCGTTGCGGCCGGCCCACGATGCCATCGTCATCCAGACGGATGGTCTTTCGCAGGAAGAAGTACTCGGGCGGGTGCTGGAACTTGTGGACGGTGCTTGATGAAGGAACAGCTGCAGGCGGCGTTTTACTGGCTGAACGTCTGGACGTGGATCAGGGCGACCCTCTTGGTAGTGACAAGCCGGGAGGTCGCGGGTAAGGAGAACATTCCACGTAAGGGCGCTCTCATCTTCACATGCAACCACTTCAGCGTCGGCGATCCGCCTCTTCTTATTGGCATATTCCCACGGCGAATTGTCTGGATGGCTAAGCAAGAGCTATTCGATGCACCCGTGTTCGGGAAGCTGTACAACATGGGCGGTTTCATACCTGTACGTCGCTTCGAGGGCGACCTTCGCGCAATTCGCCGATCACAGGATGTGCTGCGCCGGGGTCATGTGCTGGGCATGTTTCCCGAGGGAACCCGCAGCGGAGGAAAGCTGGGGCCCGGCGAGCCGGGCACGGCGCTGATTGCACTCCGTTCGGGTGCACCTGTGCTCCCAGTGGCGATCTGGGGGACGGAGCATGTAAAGCTACCTAGAGACCTCTTCCGGCGCACGAAGGCCCATGTGCGGTTCGGCGAATCGTACCGCTTGCCGAATCCCGGCCGAATCACCCGAGAAGCCATCGCTGCCGGGACGGACGAAATCATGCACCGGATCGCCGAACTACTGCCAGCCGAGTATCGCGGGGAGTACCTCGATACGAGTGCGCCGCCTGCGACGGCAGAAGTGAGGACATAGACGAAATGCGAGTCATCCTCGCCCAGCCACGCGGGTTCTGCGCCGGTGTTGAGCGAGCGATCGATATCGTCGACCGGTCGATACGCGTATTCAATTCGCCGGTGTACGTACGGCACGAGATAGTCCACAACCAACACGTCGTAGACGACCTCCGCTCAAAGGGAGCCATATTCGTCGAAGATGTGGATGAAATACCAGAGGGCGCGCCTGCAGTCTTCTCCGCTCATGGCGTTTCCAAGGCCGTCAAGGCGGCATCCAAGAGTCGCTCGCTCCGGGCGGTCGACGCCACCTGCCCGTTGGTTACCAAGGTTCACCGGCAGGTGCTGCGGCTGCACCGTCTCGGTTACGAGATACTGCTCATCGGGCACGTCGGCCACCCCGAGGTCGAGGGAACACTCGGGCAATTGTCCGACGGGATTCAGCTCGTTCAGAGCGTCGAGGACGCGCAATACGCCCAGGTGACGTATCCAAGTAAAGTCGCTTACGTCACGCAGACGACGCTTTCGCTCGACGATACAGCAGAGATCGTTCAGGTCCTGCGACGGCGTTTCCCCGCGCTTCAGAGCCCTGCCACGGACGACATATGTTACGCGACACAGAACCGCCAAATGACAGTCAAACGCCTCGCCGAGATCGTGGACGTGGTAGTTGTCATCGGCGCTGCAAATTCATCGAACTCGAACCGACTTGTTGAAGTAGCTAAAGCCGGCGGTGTTGCGGCCTATCGAGTGTCGTCTGCCAACGAGCTCAGACCTGATTGGTTCTCCACCAAGCAGACGGTCGGTATCACGGCGGGCGCCTCGGTTCCAGAAGTGCTGGTGACCGAGGTGGTGGAGTACCTGGGGGACAACTTCGAGGCTGAAGTCGAAGAGGACGCAGAAGGCAACCCGGAGGATGTCTACTTCCCCCTGCCACTAGAGCTTCGAGCGGCAGGCTCTGATTTTACGCAACCCTAGAAGTGCACAAGCGTTCCTATTAGCGACCACAGCTCACAGATCGCGAGGCGTCCTCATGTGCGGAATCGTTGGATACGTCGGCGAGCGCGAAGCTGCGCCGATCCTTCTCGACGGCCTGGCTCGCCTCGAGTACCGGGGATATGACAGTGTGGGCATCGCCGTGCTCGAGGAAAATGGCAGAATTTCCATCCACAAGCGAGTCGGCAAGCTCGATCGGCTCACTTCGCGGCTTTCCGGGGCAACGCCGTCCGGCCACCAGGGGATTGGACACACGCGCTGGGCAACTCACGGAAAGCCGAGCGACATCAACGCCCATCCTCACACTGACTGCAGCGGCGACGTTGTCGTCATCCACAACGGGATCGTTGAGAACCACCAGGAACTCAAAGAGCAACTCCTTGCAGCCGGTCATAAATTCACGTCAGAAACAGATACGGAGGTTATCGCCCACCTGGTCGAGGACCGACTTGCCGAGGAGAACGACTTGCATCAAGCCCTCGAACAGACGGTTCAGATACTCGCGGGCGCTCACGCCATACTGGTGATGAGCAAAAACGAGCCGGGCACTATCGTTGCGGCCCGAGCGGGGAACGCCGGCGGCGTCGTGGTCGGCTACGGTCACGGGGAGACCTACCTCGCCAGCGACCTGCCGGCCCTTTTACCACACACCCGGCGAGTGGTCTTTCTCGAGAACGGCGATGTCGTACGGGTCACGGCAGGTCGCGCGGTATACAGGAATACCGGCCGCGCGGTCGAGAAGACGCCCCAGCAGATCGCTTACGATCCCGTGTCGGCGGCGAAGGGCAGCTTCAAGCACTTTATGCAGAAGGAAATCGCGGAGCAGCCTGAGGCGATTTTGAACACGCTTCGCGGGCGAGCGCTCTTCTCAGAAGCCCGTGTAGAGCTGGAAGACTTGAAACTCAGCCCCTCGCAGCTCGAAGCGATCAAGCGAGTGGTCCTGGTGGGCATGGGGACCAGCCTTCATGCGGCGATGATAGGCCGGCAGTACATCGAGCGAATTGCGGGCATACCGGCGGAGGTCGAAAACGCCTCCGAGATGCGCTACCGCGAAGCTATCATCGGTTCGGACACTCTATTCGTCTCCCTGACACAGTCCGGCGAGACTGTGGACACTCTGGCTGCGATGGAGATGGCGAAGGAAAAAGGCTGCTTGCAGGTCGTGGTGTGTAATGTTGTTGGTAGCGAGGCTACGAGAGTCGCCGACGGCGCTATTTACACTCGATGCGGCCCCGAAATCGGCGTTGCCAGCACGAAGACGTACGTCGCCGCGATCTCCGCTCTCTACATGCTGGCGTGCTATTTAGGGCAGCAGAGGGGAATCGTTGACCGCGAGCGAATAGGCGGACTCCTATCGCCGCTCGCGCGGCTCCCCTACGCGGCGGGGGAGGTCGTCCACCGAAGCGGGGAGTATGAGCGGCTGGCTCACAAATTCTACCGCTGCGAGGACTTTCTCTTTCTGGGTCGCGGACTGCAGTATCCCGTGGCCATGGAAGGTGCTCTCAAGCTAAAGGAGGTCAGCTATATACATGCTGAGGGCTACCCTGCCGGCGAAATGAAACACGGGCCCATTGCCCTGATCGACCGCGAAATGCCTGTGGTGGCGCTTGTCCCTCAAGATGTACTGCGCGAAAAGATGATGAGTAATATCGAACAGGTTAAGGCGCGGGAGGGAATCGTGATCTCGGTTGCGACAGAGGGTGACGAAGAAGTAGCGGGCAGATCAGATCACGTGATGTACGTGCCGAAGATTTCCGACTTGCTGGCGCCCGTTCTGACGTCGATATCGCTGCAATTGCTGGCCTACCACATCGCTGTGCGTCGTGGATGCGACGTAGACCAACCGCGCAATCTTGCCAAAACCGTCACCGTCGAGTAGGCGGCGATCCAGGCCTTAGAGTCGATATCGATGGAGCTGTCAATTGTCCGCCGGCGTCTCGAGGAGAAAGAGCGGTCGCTTTCGCCCTATGCGGTACGGAGCAAGCAGACGCGCGGCCGGCGAATTTCCGAGGAGCCATCGGCGGTCCGCACTGAATTCCAGAGGGACCGTGACCGCATCCTTCATTGCAAGGCTTTCCGGCGCCTGAAGCACAAGACTCAGGTGTTCATCGCACCTGTCAGCGATCACTTTGTGACCAGATTGACTCATACACTCGAGGTATCCCAGGTCGCGCGGACTATCGCACGCGGCCTGAACCTCAACGAAGACCTGGCCGAGCCGATTGCTCTGGCTCATGACATCGGCCACCCACCGTTCGGTCACGCCGGCGAGCAGGCGCTGGCCGATCTACTACCTGAAGGCTTTCGTCACGCCGAGCAGAGTTTGCGGGTAGTGGACGAGCTGGAACGCTTGAACCTGACCTGGGAGACCAGGGACGGGATCGTGAACAGCTCGAAAGTGCGGGAAGACATCTTCGCCGAAGGTTATGGCACGCCCGCGTCTCTCGAGGGCCAGATCGTGAAAGTATCCGATGCGGTCGCCTACATCAACCACGACATAGCTGATGCGCTGCGAGCCGATGTTATCGCCGAGGAAGAACTACCAAAAGAAGTATCGGAGGTTCTGGGTCGACGGCACTCAGAGCGGATAAACAACCTGGTATGCGACATCATCGAGAACTCGTGGGCGGCGACTGGTGAGACGGATGTTCCCGTGTCTGAAATCCGAATCGAGATGAGCCACAAGGTTGCGGCGGCAGCAAACACGCTTCGTGAATTCATGTTCCAACGAGTCTATCTGTGGGAGGGCCGAAGGGAGGAAGCCGAGCAGGCCAGGCGCGTGATCTCGGTGCTCTACGACCATTTCATGCAATACCCCGACGAAATGCAGACGGAGTTCGGCGTCGCTTCCGACCCTCTGTGGCGACGGGTAGCGGACTTCGTGTCCGGTATGACCGACCAGTTCGCGCTCGCGACTGCCGAACGGCTGGGAGCGCGCCTTCATTAGGAACATCTGCACGGGCAAGCCGCCCGATGGAACGAGCGAAGGTCTTCAAGATTTACCTTGCCAAAACCGAAACTTCTCGTTCGCGCAAGTGTTGTATAATGTGGGTGTACCAGAGAGAGACCGACATTTTCTCTGCTGACCATCCCGAGCCCGTCTGCTTGCCCCACAACCAGTCCTAAGGCCATGTTCGTATCAGGCCGAGAGTCGTATGTATGAACGAGGTTGAGGAAGTAAAGGCCCGCCTAGACATCGTGGACGTCATCAGCCAATATGTGACATTGCAAAAGGCCGGGCGGTCCTTCAAGGCACCTTGCCCCTTTCACAGCGAACGGACTCCCTCATTCATAGTGACGCCGGAGAGGCAGAGCTGGCACTGCTTCGGCGCCTGCGGGACAGGCGGCGACGTGATCACATTCGTGATGAAAAAGGAGGCGATAGAGTTTTCGGAAGCGTTAAAGATGCTGGCAGAGCGGGCCGGCGTCAAGTTGCAGGGACGGCGCGAATCCAGCCAGGAACAAAGGCGACGCGAGCGGCTGCTCGCGGCGAATGAGGCCGCAGGCGATTGGTTCGGCGAGCTCCTCGTGAACGACAAAGCGGGCGCGCAGGCCCGGGAATATCTCGAGCGGCGCCAGATTGATAGTGCTGCCGCCAAAGACTTCGGATTGGGATACAGTCCAGCCGCCTGGGATGGTCTGCGTAATCACCTTCGTGGAATCGGTTTTGAAGATGAGGAGTTGCTCCGGGTCGGCCTCCTCCTGCAGGGCGATTCGGGGTTACACGACCGGTTCCGAGGACGCCTCATGTTCCCAATCCGCGACGAAAGGGGACGTACTGCTGGTTTCGGCGCCCGTTCCCTGGAGAATCGCGACGCTAGTGGTG
>VBEJ01000044.1 GCA_005882985.1 Chloroflexota bacterium | reverse complement strand
GCGACGAGCCATACGGACAGGAGCAGAAGTGCCGACACGCCGATTCCCGCGGTCATTGACGTAGACGGCCGATACAACAGCTCCCATGCGAAGATTCCGCCCACCGCTAGCCAAAACAACGGCCCTTCCGGCTCCACCCCGAAAAAGACCCATAGTACGCTCAGTCCGAACCACAAGAATCCGACAGTAATGCCGACGGCGCAAGCGGCATAGTGCAGAACCGTCCAGATGGTGAGACGTGGGCGCAGATCGAGCGGGGGAGCGAGGTTCGAGACGTAGCGCTTTAACATTTTTCCGACGCCATTGTAGCTCTAATTGTCCAGCCGTAGCTTTGGGTCGTTCGCCTATTCGGCTGGTAACCTATACCTGCCATGGCACTCAATAAGCGCGCCAAACCAAAGAGCATCGGTCTTGATTCTTCGGGTTTCACAGACACCGAGCGCTCGGGCAATTTGCCCTTGCACCTCGAACCCAATCCGGAGGCCGACGAGCGCATGCGCTTCTTCCTTCGCGAGATCGGGCAGGGACCGCGTGCCGGCCGCGACCTCACCCGCGAAGAGGCCCGCGAGGCGATGTCGCTCATCCTCTCGCAGCAGGCGACGCCCGCGCAGGCCGGTGGCTTCCTGCTCGTCCAGCGTTACAAGGGCGAGTCGCCGGAGGAGCTTATCGGGTTCGCCGAAGCCGTGCGCGCCTCGGCGCGGACGATCGCGCCGAAGGTCAAAGGTCTGCTCGATATCGGCAGCCCGTACGACGGGCGCAAGAAGAGCATCGTCGTGAGCCCCGCGTCGGCGATTGTCGCCGCCGCAGCAGGCGTGCCGGTCGTAATGCATGGCGAGAAGCACGTCGGCCCAAAGTTCGGCGTCCCAATCGGCGACGTGCTCGAGGCTCTGGGCATCGATATGGACGGCGAGCCGGAAGAAGTCGAGCGCTCAGTCGAAGAGACCGGCCTCGGCTTTATGCGCCAGGCACGCTTCGTCCCGCAGGTTTTCGCCCTGCGAGATTTGCGGACGGAGATCGCATTGCGCACCTGCTTCAGCACCGTCGAGAAGATCTACAACCTTGCGGGCGCCTCCTACAGCCTCCTCGGCCTCAGCCACCTCCCCTACGCCGAGAAGATGCTATCGGCCGCGAGCCAGATGGGCTTCCGGCGCATCATGATCGTCCAGGGCATTGAGGGCAACGAAGACGCGCCCACCTCACGCCCCTGCCGCGCCTTCCTCTGGGAAAACGGAGAGAAAGCCGAGCTGCGCATCAATCCCGCCGAATACGCCCTACAGCCCGCAACCGCGGAGGAGATGTCTGGCGGCGGCGCGGCCGAAAACGCCAGCATCGCCGAAGCGGTCCTCTCCGGCGAACCCGGCGGCCACCGCGACCTCGTCCTCCTCAACGCCGGCCTGCGCATCTGGCTGGCCGAGCGCGCCGCCTCCACCGCCGAAGGCATCGAGAAGGCGCGAGAGGCCATCGATTCCGGCGCCGCATGGGCCAAACTCGATCAGGTCCGCACGAGCGCCGACTAGCCCGTTCTCCACTCCCCGTTACCTCTTTGGGTCTCGCTCTTTAGTGAAGTGCCAATTACCGCTTAGAGCTTGCTTGCCATCGTGCTACTATGAAAGTTGCTCTATGTCTTCTGAAAGAGAAGTCGCCGAGGACTCACTTGATAGACTGTTCTTGCCAAGGCTTAGACCGTCGGTCAATCAAGTAAGACGGCGCGGACCAAATAGCGCGCAGACCCAAAAAGAAAAAAACGCGATCAGTCGATCAAGTTCCACGATTTGGCCGCGCTCAACCAAGTTTCGTACGGGAATTCGGTCTTGATTGACGGTTCCTCTCCGCGCAGGAGTCCCATCTTTCCTTGTTCCAGCCTCCTCGCTCGCTTACAATTTCCCCGTCATGGATGACTTCGGCCTAGACATGGAAGAGGTCACCAAGGTCATCGAGAGCGCCCAGGTGCTCGTTGTCCGCTTTGCCATCGTCGACAAGCGCCTCCTCGTTGACACCCGCACCAACGAGAAGGAAGGCCCGTTCATCGGCGTCGTCCCCAAGGCCGGCTCCGTCGAAGAGCGCTTCAAGAGCCTCAAGCGCCTGCGCCCCCGCTTTCCTCTGCCAGAGAAGATCATGTCCTTCATGTGGCCCCGCCATATGGAGACCTTCCGCAACTCCGGGCTCTGGAACCGCATCGAAGAGCGCCTCGTCAGCCTCGGCGGAGAACCGCTCGCCGCGCGCTGCAACGAAGTCTTCGACGAGTTGATCAGTGAGGAAAAGACTGAAGTCCTCGCAGCGATCAGAGGCGGCGAAGGCTACCAATCCCTCTGGGAGCGCCCCCGCTAGCCTCTCCACCCACGTCCGAATGCAGTCAGACGCCCGCCCCGGTGATGCCGCATCCGACCGCCGAGAGGCGCACATCACAGCCCCCGAAAACGTGAAGGTCGTCCCGAAGCCGTGGGGTGAGGAGCGTTGGCTCGCCCACACCGACCGCTATGCCGGCAAACTGCTCATCCTGAAGAAGGGCCACCGCCTGAGCCTTCAGTACCACGAGCAAAAGCACGAGACTCAGTATGTGGACTCCGGCCGCATCAAGTACACACTTGGGAGCGTCGATCGGCCGGGCGAGTACGAAGAGGTCATCGCGCCCGCAGGCACGACAGTGATGCTGCCGCCCGGCGCAATCCACCGCATGGAAGCGCTCGAGGACTCCCGCTTCTTTGAGGTATCGACGCCCGAACTCACGGACGTGGTGCGGCTGGACGACGACTACGGCCGCGCCGGCACCTCGGCCTGAGATCCGGCAGTATGACATGAAGACCATCGACCTGCGGAGCGACACGGTAACGCTTCCTTCGCCCGAGATGCGCACGGCGATGGCCAACGCCGAACTTGGCGACGACGTCTTCGGCGAAGACCCGACCGTCAATCGGCTCCAGGAAATGGCGGCCGAGTTGCTGGGCAAAGAAGCCGCCCTGCTCGTAACCAGCGGTACGCAGGGCAATCTCGCCGCGCTGCTTACGCACTGCCAACGCGGCGAAGAGGTAATCGCCGGCAAATTGTCACACACGCTCAATTTCGAGGTAGGCGGCGCGTCAGCTCTCGGCGGGCTGGTTATGAAGCCCGTGCGGAATGACAGCAACGGCCGCCTCGACCTGGGTGAAGTGAGAGGAGCAATCCGCCCGCCGGATGACCACTTCGCCCGAATCGGGCTCATCTGCCTTGAGAACACCCACAACTTGTGCGGCGGCACAGTCATGGGTGAAGAGGATCTCGCCTCCGTCCGGGATCTGGCCGATCAGCACAACCTGCCGGTACACATCGACGGCGCCCGGATCTTCAACGCGGCTGTGGCGCTCCGTGTGCCCGTTTCGCGACTGGCGGCATTCGCCGATTCAGTGACGTTTTGCCTCTCGAAGAGCCTCGGCTGCCCGGTCGGTTCCGTCCTCTGCGGCTCGCGCGAATTCATCGCGGAGGCGCGGCGCTACCGCAAGATGCTTGGCGGCGGGATGCGCCAGGCGGGCATTCTCGCCGCGGCCGGCGTCTATGCGCTTGAGAACATGGTCGAGCGGCTCGCCGAGGACCACGAGAACGCGCGCATCGCCGCTGAGAGTCTCGCTGACATTCCCGGGATCGCGCTGGCGCCCCCGCCCCAGACTAACCTCGTCTACTTCACCATAGAAGCCTGGGAGCTCGGGGCGTTCGTCCGTCGCTTGGCGGAAGAAGGCGTTCTCTGCTTCGACGAAGGCGGCCGGATCCGCTGGGTTACGCACTTCGGCATCGAACGGGCTGACGTCGAGGAGGCAGTGGCTCGCCTCCGCTCTGTGATGGCTGCTGGCATCCCTCTCCGCCGGGCGGGCGTCTGACCGCGTGCAGCGGATTCTGCCATTAATACTTACGCTTGTGCTCCTCGCTGCCTGTTCCGGCTCGGACGAACTAGTCGCGCAAGACGTCTTGTCGCAAATCCCCTGGTCGACGCCCGAAACCGCCCATTACCGGCTGCTCCACGATGACGATGCTAAGGGCAGCGGTGAGCTAAAGATTGCGATGCAAGATGGCGCTCTGGTACTGGCGCAGACTTTCGATATTCCCGACCAGAAGATTGCCGACACGGTCCAGCTCCAGGCTGATGCCCAGAACCTTCGCCCGAAAGTAGTGCAGCGCACAATCGACGGGCCGGAAGGCAAGCGGGACTGCACGGCCACTTACGAAGGGAACAGCGTCACCGTGGAGCAGCAGGCCAAAGATGAGAATCGCAGGGACAACCTCAGCGTGCCCGCGCAGCACTACGACAGTTGGTCGGACCTTTTCCTCTGGCGAACACTCAAATTCTTCGAAAACGAAGAGCTCAAGTACGTTGATGTCCTTACCTGCTCGCTCACTAAGCCAGACCTTCTGCCGGTGGTCCTGCAAGTGAAGTCGGTGGAAGAGGTCAGCGTGCCTGCCGGAAGATTCCAGGCGTGGCGATTAGAGATCCGGTCAGGCGGCCGCACGCAGAAGGCCTGGTACGCGGATGATGCCGCACATACGCTGGTCCGTTACGACAACGGCGACTTAGTGTTCGAGCTGGAGTCGCTCAGCTGATGGGTCGAAAAGGGTGGAGGCTGGCATGGCCATGCTGACGGGCGGGGTTGGCCGAGGAACCGGTTCGGCATTGCCGGGAACCTTTGCGACAAACTCCACGAAGAAAACAAATGCTGCGAGCAAGAAGAGAACGAACCACAGAACCCCGAGGCGGAGAAAGCGCAAGCCTACCCCTCGCTCGCCCTCACTGATGCCGGATCAGCCCGGCGATCTCTAGTTGGAACGCGAAACGTTCTCGATGAGGACCAGAGCGTAGAGGATGAGCCCGCAGGCGGCTAGGGTAGCCGCAGTACCGACACTCCAGACGGCCGTCATGTGGAGAGCCACGAAGTGCGCCGGGCGCGACGGTCGCACGAGACGCACGAGATGACGTGTGATCCCCACCGCCAGCCAGAGGAGCACGCCCCCGTAGAAGAGGGCGAGGACTATTCCCACTGCATCCAACATTGCGACCATAGACTAGCAGCACCGTAATAGTCGTTCAATACCTTTGGGTCAATTCTTTCAATTTTCTAACGGTCTCAGGCAACCCGTAGCACCGAAGAGTGTGCGGCTATAATGCTTATGAGCGGGCGTAGCTCAGTGGTAGAGCATCTGCTTCCCAAGCAGAGGGCCGTGGGTTCGACTCCCATCGCCCGCTCCAATACTTTTGGTCGGTGTTTTGAAGAGTTCAATGCAGGCGCCCGTGTCCTCTAAATCGGCGCCGTGACCGTTGATTTGGGCATCGCCCGGGCGATCGACGCGCAGACGTTCGGCGAGCCAGGACAGCGAACTTTTCGCCTTCGCGTGCTAAGCGGGCGGACCCAGGCGGCTTCTCTCTGGATGGAGAAGCAACAATTCCAGGCACTTAACCTCGCGTTTGCGCAGGTGCTCGCGCAGATCGACTTTCACGAGACGCCGGGCGCGGCCGATCTGAGTGACTTTCCTGTCACCGCTGAGCACGATTTTCGCGTTGGCCGGATCGGGCTCGGCTTCGACGCTTCTGACCGGACCGTTGTACTCGATACTTACGAACTCGGGAACGAGGAAGAAGAGGCGGAAGCCACTCTTCGCGTGCGACTCACCCCGGACCAATGTGCGGTTCTTGTCGGACAACTGAGCGACATCATCGGCAAAGGCCGTCCGCTGTGCCCTCTCTGCGGCGCTTCGATCGACGCCGATCAGCACGTTTGTATCCGCGCCAACGGCCACATGCGTCTGCCCATTCCTGACGAGCAAACAGGATCAGAAGAGACTGGCGACTAATACGGGTTCCCTACTCGAATTCCCAGGCGAGTCCCTGGGAAAATGCCTGCAAGACCCGGCGGGCGACGACCATCCGATGCACCTCGTCCGGTCCGTCGTATATGCGCGCCGCTCGGGCCTGACGGTACATCGATTCAAGAGGGGTGTCCCCGGAAACACCGAGAGCGCCGTGTACCTGGATCGCGCGGTCAATCACATCGTGCAAGACCTTCGCACCGAAGAACTTGATCACCGATATTTCCACGCGCGGGTCCTCGCCGCTGTCGATCTTCTGGGCAGCATGTAGGGTCAGCAGACGCGCCGCCTGAATCTCCGCGACGGAATCCGCGATCCAGTTCTGTACCGTCTGTTTATCGGCGAGCGTGCCCCCAAATGCGCGCCGGTCGAGCGCACGGCGGCACATTAGCTCGAAGGCGCGCTGCATCTGGCCGAGCCAGCGCATGCAGTGGTGAATACGCCCGGGACCCAGCCGTTTCTGGGCGATGAGAAACCCGTCTCCTGGCTGGCCGAGCGTGTACGTTACCGGCACTCTGCAATCGCGATAATAAATCTCGCAATGTGCGCCCGCCGTCTCGCCCATAACCGGCACCGGCCGGACGATTTCGAAGCCGGGCGTATCCGTCGGGACAATTATCTGGCTCATTCGGCGGTGCGGGTTCCCATCGGGATCGGAGACGCACATGACGATTGCGAAAGAGGCTCCGATCGCGCCGCTTGTGAACCATTTGTGTCCGTTGATGACCCATTCGTCACCGTCACGCACCGCGCGCGTCTGGAGTCCGGTCGGGTCCGCGCCCGAGACCTCCGGTTCCGTCATCGAGAAACAAGACCTGATGTCGCCGTTGACGAGTGGCCGTAGCCAGCGTTCTTTCTGCTCCTCGCTACCAAACTGCCAAAGGATTTCGGCGTTGCCCGAGTCGGGCGCTTGAGAACCGAAGGCGCGCGGCGCGTACGGGCTGCGTCCTAAGATCTCGTTGACGTACACGTACGGCATGAAGCCGATCCCTTGCCCGCCTGCTTCTACGGGCAGATGCAGCGCCCAGATGCCGATCGCTTTCGCTTTCGATTGAAGCTCTTTCATGAGCACTTCTGATTCGCCGTTGTGCTCTGAGAGAGTGCCCTCGTTCGGATAGACGTTCTCGTCCATGAAGGCGCTCACTCGCTGTCGCATCTCTCTGATCTCGGGCGTCATCTTTAGGTCAGGCATCGGCTCCTCCTTATCGGGGCGCGAGCTTCTCGAGCCAAGCCAGGCATTGTTCCCTCTGCCCCGCCGGCTCTCTGACTGTCGGAATAATGTTCATGATGGGTGTGGTTATGCCGTTTTCGCAATAGGCCCGGATCTTGTCCCGGCACGCTTCCGGGCTGCCGTAGACGAATATCTCCTCGACGACGTTCGCTGGCACGAGCCCAACTGCCTGCTGACGCTCGCCGGATTGCCAGGCCCGCATCATCGGACCCAGCGCCTTACCGCGGCCGAGCCACTCGTGAAACGCGTAGTAGTAGGGTGTCGTGAGGTAACCCGAGACGATGAAGCGCCCAATCATCTGGGCGGCGTTCTCGTCCTCAGTTGCGATGACGAATATTCTGCAGGCGATGTCCGGCCCCTTCTTCCCGGCCGCTTTTGCCGCGTCGTTGGCGACCGCCGAGATCTTCCGCGCGTCATCAGGGGATATGTAGTTCGTGATTACGCCGTCGGCTTCGGCCGCGCCCAAGCGCAGCATCTTCTCGCGTAGCGCGGCGACGTAAACCCGCGGTGGCGCGGCGGGAGGCCGCGCCAGACGAAAGCCCCGGATGTCGTAAGGCCCGATGCTGGCGGCCATCTTCTCGCCCGCGAATGCCTGCTTGAGGAAGGCAAGCGTCTGGCGCATCCGAGCGACCGGCCGTTCAAGTGGCACGCCGTTCCAGTTCTCGACGATCGCCGGTGAGCTCGTGCCTATTCCGAGACAGAACCGGCCGGCCGCGAGGTCGGCTATGACGGATGCAGTCTGCACGAGCAGCGTGGGCGTGCGGCTGTAGATGTTTGCGATAGCGCAACCGAGTCGCGTGTCTTTCGTCCAAGTGGCGAAAGCAGCAAGCGGCGTGAACGCGTCGTTCGCATTGACCTCGGCTGTCCAGGCATCGGTGTAGCCGAGATCCTCCGCAGTCTTGAGGACGGAAGCATGCTCAGACAGGGGAATGCCCTCGAGAGGGTAGGTCATGCCCCAGCGGCCGATTTTCAGCCTCCGAATTTGGGCGAGCGCTTTTCGACAAACGCCTGCACGGCCTCGGCGTGGTCCGGCTGCCGCCGTGCTTCACGGATCGCGAAGCCCTCGCCCGTAACGACGCGACGCAGGTCGCTTTCGTTCGCGTTCTCGTGGATCAGCCGCTTCGCCAGCCAGACAGCAGCCGGTGGGTTCGCGGCGATTTCATCAGCGAGCGCCATCGCTTCCGGCAGGAGCGAGTCATGCGGAACTACGCGGTCGACGATCCCTCGCTCTTTGGCCTCCCTCGCATCGATGATGCGGCCCGTCAAAGCCATGAAAAGTGCATTCCCCATTCCCGCCACTAACGGGAGGTAGCGCGTGCTGCCACACTCCGGGGTAAGACCAACCTTCACGAAGCGAGCGGAGAACTGCGCCCGCTCGGATGCGATACGCATATCGCAAGCGAGCGTCACGGTTAGCCCGATGCCCACGGCGTGGCCGTTGATCGCGGCGATTACCGGCTTGCTGCGGGCGAGTGCGATGGGCACGTCGGGACTACCGTCGCGGGCGAGCAGCGGGGAAGCTTGCCGGCGACTATTACTGGAGAGGTCTTGAGACCACGCGCCAATGTCGCCGCCCGCGCAGAAGGCCCGGCCAGCGCCGGTTACGACGATCGCTCGTATTGCACCATCGGCCGAGGCAGCGTCGAGAGCATCGAGAAACTCAGTCTCCATCCGGCCGTTCCACGCGTTTAGCTTTTCCGGCCGGTTGAGGGTAATCACGAGGACATGACCTTCCGGTTCATAGAGAAGCGTTTCGTAGGTTGAGGACATCTGCGGTTCTCGCTCCTTTGGCTTTGCGCCAGCAAATTTATCACAGCGAGGCGGCAAACGTCGCGGAGGGTGTGGGTAAAGTGGGGTTGGTGAGCGGCCGGTTAGAAGAAGGGGAGGCCCGGTTGAGACAGAGCACGTATCGTTAACAGCAGCCCGACGGCAACAAGCCCGAAAGCTCCGCCGATTGGGGCAAGGCGCACCACTACCGCGACCGCCCCGGCGTTTCGGGCGACTCCTAGTGCGTTGACGCGACCAAATGACGGTCTGGACCGGCCCAGCCAATCGAGTAAGCGCCGGGCGTAGACCAGCGTCAGCGAGACCAGCGTTAGCACCGCCGCGAGCCCTACGCTAAACGAGACGATCAGCAAAAGCCCGAGTCCGATTCGGTGCAGAGAGATCGCGGCGACTAGGACGACGAGGGCGGAAGGACTGGGCGTAAGCCCGTCTGCCAGGCCGAGCGCAATGAGGCTCTTCCATGGCGGCGCGCCATCATGCGTTGGATGCGCATGATCGTGCTCGTGCGCGTGTTCGGGCTTGCTGTCAACCCACCCCAGGACAGAGGCGAAGCGCCGCCAAGAGCCAATCGCCCCGGCGCGCGCGGCGATCAAGCGCACTCCGAGCGCGAGAACCATTAGACCGGAAGCGAGAGTAAGCCATGGATACAGCTTCTCCGGCAGGACATACCGCGAGCCGAAGAGCGTGACCAGACCGATTAAGAGGACGCCTATGGTGTGAGTAAAAGCCACGATGAGCCCGAGCCCGAGCGCCTCGCGGACCGTCCCCCGGACGCCAACAAAATACGCGGCGACGAAAGTCTTCCCGTGACCGGGCTCGAGGGCGTGGAGCGCCCCGAACCCGAGCGCAAGAAGCAACGATAGGACGATGATCGGGCCGGTCGCGTTCCTCGTACTAATCAGCGATGCGAAGGCACCGCCGGCCCGGGCCGGCGCTTCGTTCGGTGTCACTGCTGCTGACGCTTCGCTTGTTTGGTCGACCGGCGGGGCCTTTGCGCCCGCGCTCGCGGAAAATGACACGCTCGCGGAAGTCACGTCAAGCGGGCTCGAGATTAGGTCCACGGGGTAAGAAGTGAGTTCGGCGCTGACGTCATTTGCCGGCGCGCTCGACCGTTTCAGCTCGACGCCATCGGCGGGTCGTACGACCACTTCCTTCCAACCGACGCGATCCGCGTAGTTGTCGTCGTGGTATTTCAGCTGCGCATCTGAGCCGGAAAGAGGGGCATCGAGTGCGAGTGTTAATCGGAGCGTGCGTAGGCCCGCCTGGCCCTCCGGATAGCCAACCGTACTCGAGAGGACACTGAGTGTCTGAGGAGACCCATCGATCTCAAGCTGTAGGTTGGCCGCGATCTCCGGTGACTTGAAAGCGAGGTAAGCATCGTTCTCCGACCGCGAGAGATCGCCGTCGCCGTTCGTATCAATCTGCGGCAGCTCCTGGAAAGCCGGTATCTCGGCCATATCAAGCACGTAGCGGATCCGCACGGCATCCGAATAGAGATCGAGGCGGCTATAGCGGTTGATTGTGAAATTACCCAGCGGGTGAGCCTCGGCCGCGGATGGCCGCAAGAGAGCCAGCACGGCCAAAGCGAGCGCGGAAGCGACCACTCCGGCGAATATCCAGCGCTTACTCCAAATCATGGCTGGCCCTTCACCGCGCCGCGTAGGGCTTCCAGCGTGGTCCTCGCCGCGGCAGCGTAAAGCACAGAGAAGCCGGGATTTATCTCTACCGCTCGAGAGAGGTAGACCCGCGCCACCTCGTGATCGCCGGCCGAGTCGTTAATCATGCCGGCGTGGAAAAGCAGTAACGAGTCTTGGGTCCCAAGCCTGAGCGCCTCGCGGGAATGCTGGAGCGCCTCCGCGTATTTTCCCGCCTTATAGAGCACCCAGGACAGAACGTCGGCGGCCCGGATGCTCTCGGGACGGGCTTCATAGGCGGCGCGAGCTTGGGCGAGCGCCATCTCAGGATCGAGATCATGATCCGCTTGGTAGAGAGCCATTTCGAGATCGGTGTCGATCCCATTCGCTCGGTACAGCTCGTCAATCGCGCCGACCAGATCATACTGGTGTTGCGCTTCGACACTCCGGCCGGCGGCGCGGTAGACGTCGCCGAGTGTTGCGACATACTCAACGACCGGCTGACGGGCCGTCACATCTCGGTACAGCTCGATGGCCTTGTCGTAGTCTCCCCGGGCGGCGGCGAGGCGAGCATTCCCGGCGACTGCGTGCACGTACTCCGGAAATGCGTCAAGCGCTGATTCATACTCAGCCGCCGCATTCTCCGGCGCGTTTGTATTGAAATAGAGGTTGCCCAACTGCCAGTGCACCCAGGCGGCGGTCTCGCCTGCCGGACGGGTTGCTTCTACGGCGAGCTTCAGGGCATCGATCGCTCCAGACGGATCGCCATGAAGCTCACGGAGATAAGCGACGCGGACGTAAGCATTCAGGTCCGGCCTGGTATCGAGCATTTGCTGGAAGGCGGAAAGAGCTTCGTTGTATCGGCCAAGCTCGACGAGGGCATCCCCAAGCACTCCCTGGGCGTCCGGGTCTTCGGGGTCTAGGCGCACCGCCTGTTGCGCGAGCTGAAGCGCTCGGGCGAAGTCATGTCGCGCCGCCGCGGCCATGCTCGCCCCGATGATCCCCGTCTGGTCGTCGGGGGCCATCGTCACTGCCTTATCGAAGAGGCCGACCGCCTTTGTGTAGAAGGCCGGGTCGCCGCTCTCCCGCGCCTTCTGAAGGTACGCGGAACCCAGTCCGTCGACAGCGGCGAGGTCGTTTGGCTCGGAGGCAAGTCGCTGCTGAAGCTGAAAGACCGCGCGGTCGGCGGCCGATTGGACGGGCGCCGACCGCTGGCTGTCCTGGTTCTCGGAGCCCGAGATGAAGCCTGTCAGCGAGAGGAACCCCGTCACGCCGGCCAGCATCAGGAGGGCCGCTGTGACCGCTGCGATCCGGTTCATGCTCGTCATCGGAAAAATCCTAGATGGGGGAGGGGCCGCCGGGGTGGACGGCCCCTCCCGGAATTTTGCGCTAGCCTCGGACTCGCCTCCGCACGGCGCCGATGGCGCGCGGGCCGGCGACGGCGATGGCCAAAAGGAGGCCGAACAGGCCCATGCCGGCCGTCACTGCACTGAAGACCGACACGCCGTGGTCGTGCTCGTGGTTGTACCCCTGATGTGGCAGTCCCAGGTAAGGGAAGTGGTCGAGGTACGGAACATCGTTTGACTGAACGTTATCGGAAATCCCAAGCGATCCAGGGCAATTGATCGCACCGAGGAGGTGCAGAATCCCGCCTGCCGCGGCCCGGGCGTCGATGTCCAGGACGTCGTCGCCGACCCGCCTGCCGTTCGGGAAGCCGGCGACATCACCGCCGAATGCCCCGAGCGGGCTGTATGAACCGCTGCCCGTCGTCGGCTCGACATTCGTGTTCAGGTGAAGCACGTCCGCCGGGACCGGGCCTCCTTCGTGCTGCGTGTCCTGCGTGCCCGGAAGCCCGAGCGTTCCGGCCGGAATTCCCTTCAAGAGGGTCAGATCGAGGTCCGCGCGGCCGTCGGTCGGCGTGCAGCCCGTGACGCTGTTGAGCAGCGGCACGAAGGCTGCTGCACCCTGGCTTGTGCCCGGATTGACGATGAAGTCCTCGATGTTCTTGGCGTCGTCCTTCGGCTGCGTGGCATTGAACTTGTCCTTGAAGCCGAGGGGGATCAGGACTTCGTTGACCAGTGGATTGCCGAGCCGCGACACCTGCACCATCTTGCCTGAGTGCTCGGACTCGTCGTCGTTGCGAAGGACGCTGCCCTTCGGCCGGCTGGCGGACGACCACACGCCGATTACGCCGTCGGTGTCGCCCGCGGCGGCCAGGCGAGACTTCGGAATCTCGATGGCGATGGTGTGGACATTGAATCCGCTAACGGTATCTACGCCCGGATTGCGTAAGTTGAGGAGGTCGAAGTTGCCCATAAGGTCCACGTAGAACCCGTCGTCGCGCGGGCCGGCGAACACGCGAATGTCGTTCGGGCTGCTGCCGACCGTGTGGACGGCCGCATCGGCCAGGGCGGAGTACTCCTCAACCGTTCCTGTGGAGCTCGGCCCGATGTGGATGGGCGCGACCCGGGCATTCCTTAGGAGCAACTTGCGCCCGCTACCGCCACCATCGCCGTCGTCCTCATCGTCGCGGTCGCCTCGCTTGCCCTTCGCGACCTCAGTCACTGTATAGCTCTGCTGCTGATTGAGATTCGTGTACTGCGAAGACGGATCGCTGGGATCTGGGGGCAGTCCGATCTTGCCGGTGTTGTACAGGAACGTGTTTGGCGTGATCGCGCCGATTTGAGTGCTGAAGTCGAACTGGTACGTCAGGTCGGCCTTCGCGTCCCCGTTTGTATCGACCTTGATCTCGTAGAGAACGTTGTCCGAGAACCGGTAGTAGTTCGGTCCGTCTCCGGGCTCCTCCAGCGGGATGAAGTTGGAAATGAGTGTGACGTGGTCCTGGCGTCCCGGCTCTGTGCTCACGAAGGCGTAAACGTCCGTGTTGTCGGCCGTCGGGTCCTCCGTGATAAGCGGCGCATCTCGATGGCTGGACGCCTCCGAGTTAGGCGACGGCTCGCCTACGAGGAGTGCAAGCATCGCCGCGGCGGCCATAAGCGTGAGCGAAATGGATAGCAGTAGCTTTCGCAATCCCAATACCTCCCATTCTTGAAGATGGTGGAACCCGTTGCCGGCTGGGGTCAGTGGCGTCAGCCGGGTTCACCAAGCGACGCCATCTGTCAGTAGTTCGGAGGAGGTAGATGAGCAGATCACCCGTCAATGAAGAAACTTTGAATTCGAGTGGCGACGCCGGACTCGCTTGCTCTCGAGGAGGTGTCTGTCAGAAACGCACCCTGAAATGTAATCGAATGCACGCCCGCGCCGTCTGTAATCCTGAGATGGACTGCCGTCACCGGGGCGAGCTCGCGGTCCGCTGGGACTACCTCAACGAAGAGGAAGCGTGCGGCACGGGCTGGATCGTCTGCCGCGAATGCATGAGCCTACTGGAGAGATTCAGCGTGGCCGGCGGGCGCTTCCGCGGGCAGGGCCGCTACCTGACCGCCTTCCAGGAGCAACTCTCGCGCGATTACACCTTTGCCGCGCTCCGCGAGCTAGAAGTCGACTACTAGTACCGGGTCAGTCGGTCCGCTAGTTTCGCCGCATGTTGCTCTGCTATCCTCAGGCCGATGGCCACTACGAGGACGATCATCGATGACTATCGGCGTCTGCACCCGGGCTCACAGCAGCTCTACGAGGAGGCGCTTCGCACCTTTCCTTCCGGCGTAACCCACGACATCCGCTACACGACTCCGTTTCCCATTTTCATTGACCATGCGCAGGGCAGCCGCAAATGGGATGTGGACCGCAACGAATACGTCGACTATGTCATGGGTCACGGCGCCCTTTTCCTCGGCCATGCACACCCCCTAATAACCCAAGCGGTCGTCGACCAAGCCCAGAAGGGCACGCACTACGGAGCCAACCACCGCCTGGAGCTCGAGTGGGGACAGCGCGTGAAGGAACTAGTACCGAGCGCCGACGAAGTACGGTTCACCAGCTCCGGGACCGAGGCCACCCTGATGGCCGTCCGCCTAGCCCGCGCTTATACCGGACGTGACAAGCTGCTTAAGTTCGACCATCACTTCCATGGCTGGCAGGACTATGTGGTCGGCACGCGCGCCGCTGAGTCCGATTCGCCGCAGGCCGCCGGCGTCCCCGACCCTACGCTCGGCAACACCGTCAGCATCCCGCAGGGCGACATCTCGCTCGTCGACGATCGGCTCCGGCAAGGTGAGTTCGCCGCTGTCATTCTCGAACCAACCGGCGCCTCGTGGGGAACGGTTCCCTTGCGCGTGGACTTCCTCGCAGACCTGCGCGAAATCACGACCCGGCACAACACGGTCCTCATTTTCGACGAGGTCGTTACGGGCTTCCGCGTATCGCCCGGCGGTGTGCAGGCCCACTTCGGCGTCACCCCTGACGTGACGACGCTCGCGAAGATCCTTGCCGGAGGCCTCCCGGGCGGTGCCGTCACGGGCAAGGTAGACATCCTCTCAATGCTCGAATTCCGGGAAGATCCCGCCTGGAACGCCGGTCACCGCGTGGCGCACCCCGGCACTTTCAACGCCAATCCCCTCTCCGCCGCGGCCGGCTCGATTATGCTTGCTCAAGTCGCCACGGGAAACCATCACCAGCACGCCGATCAGCTGAACGAACGGCTCGTCAACGACCTCAACTACGTCCTTCAGCAGACGGGTACCCAGGGACGCGTATACGGGCTCGCCTCATACTTCCACATCGTGCTCGGCAAAGACTGTCCAGTAGAGCGCGACGGCGTCGAATGGCCAGCGCACGCTTCTCCTCCGCCGCGCATGCCGTCGGCGCTGACCGCTGCCCTCAAGCGGGGTATGTTGAATCACGGAGTCGATCTGATGGGCGGAAACGGGGGATTCGTCTCGGGGGTGCACACGCCGAAGGACATCGGCGAAACGGTAAAAGCGTTCGAAGATACCGTCGGCGAGATGCGAGTGGAAGCCATCTCCTAGCGTCGCTTCGATAGACGGCGTCGCCTTATAATCGGCGATACCGATGAACCAGACGGAACGCAGGCTCATTACCTATATCGCCGCGGCGCATGCCCTTACACACATCACTGAGCTGAGCTACGCTGTGCTGCTCACGCGCATCCAGGACGACTTCGGGACTCGAGATGTGGCCATGGGGGCGCTCGCCACGGTCTTCGGCTGGACCTTCGGCAGCAGTGCGATTCCGGCCGGCTTCCTGACCGACCGTCTCGGGTCGCGCCGCGTGCTGGTCTATGCCTTCGCCGGCTCGAGCGTGATGGCTGTTCTGGTTGGCCTTTCGCCCAACGCCTGGGTGTTGGCAGCGACGCTTGCCGGACTCGGCCTCACCATCGGCCTCTACCACCCAGCGGGCCTCTCAGCCGTCGCCCAGGGGGTCAGTCGGCGTGGAATCGCACTCGGCTTTCACGGTGTTGCCGGCAATCTGGGACAAGTCCTCGCGCCAGCGATCGCCGTCGGTCTCGCGATAGCAGTGGACTGGCGCGCCGGCTTCTTCTGCATCGCGGGACTTTCCGCGCTGCTCGCCATTATCCTTTCCCGCGCCCACTTGCCCGTCCACGGCGACAGCGAAGTCCTGTCGCAGGAAGAGGTAGCCGAACCGCCGCTACAAGAAGCATCAGGGCCCATTGCCAACCGGCTGCTCACGCCGCTCCTTTTGACATACGGCGCCTTCGTCCTCGGCGGGGTTGTATACCGTGGAGTGGTGACGTACCTCCCCAAACACCTTGAGGAGCTGGTAAGTGAGGACTTCGGCGGCGCCTTCGTTGCGATCGCTTTTATTATGGGAGCTATCGGGCAGCTGGTAGGCGGTTGGCTTTCGCAGGGCATCCGGCTTGAGCGAATGGCGCCCGTTATAGCCGCCGCGGCAGTCCCCGCACTAATACTGATGGCAATTCTCAGCGGTGCATTACTGGTGATCGCCTCCTCCGCTTTCGTGTTCTTCTACTTCGCCAACCAGCCCGTCTTCACCGGCCTCATCGCCGACTACACTCCACCCGGCGCGGTCGGGCGGAGCTACGGAGTCTCGTTCTTCGCCGGTTTCGGCATCGGATCGCTCGGCGGCGTAATTGCGGGCGCGCTTGTCGATACGTGGGACACGGAAGCCGCCTTCTGGGGGCTGTCGATCTTCATGGCACTCGTCGTCGTGCTGAGTTTCGCGCTATGGGCGCTGGCGGAACGCCGCCACGAAGATGTCAAACTCGCGACGGCGGTGGGCTCCGCGCGATGATTGCGCCGCTTGCCGGCAAGGTTGCAATCGTCACCGGCGCCGGCCGTATGCGGGGTATCGGCCGCGCGATCGCATTGCGGCTGGCCGAGGACGGCGCGGACGTTGTCGTGTCGGCGATCGCTCGGTCGCCGGAAGCGATGCCGCAGCGGGAAGGCGAAGCGGGCTGGCGCGGCGCGCAGTCAGTCGCGGACGAGATCGAAGCCATGGGACGTCATACGCTTGCGCTGGATGCCGATATCACGAATCCCTCGGCCGTCCAGGAAATGGTCAAGCGGACGATCAGCGAACTCGGGCGTATCGACACCTTGGTGAACAACGCTGGGTTGGCGCTCGTCTCCGGCAAGAAGAACCTCTGGGAGATGGAGGACGACGAGTGGATCCAGGAAATCGATGTGAACCTCAACGGCGTCTACCACTGCTGCAAGGCAGCCGCCAAGGCCTTCGTCGAGCAGAGCGAAGGCGGCCGCATCATCAACATTTCCTCGCTCGCGGGCCGCATCGCCCAGCCGCAGTACGGCGGCTACACGCCCGCCAAGTTCGCGGTCATCGGGCTCACCCAGATGCTCGCCCTCGAATTGGCGCCGCATAACGTTACCGTGAACGCCATCTGTCCCGGCTCTACGGACACCGATATGATGGACGGCACCTTCCGTCGGACCGGCGAGCGGATCGGGGCGCCGTTCGAGATGATCAAGGAAGGCGTGAAGCGCTTCATCCCGCTGGGGCGGCAGGCCGAACCGGGCGAGATTGCCGCGGTCGTCGCCTACCTCGCATCGCCGGCGGCGGCGTACATTACCGGTCAGGCGATTAGCGTGGACGGCGGCATCGGGATGCGATAACAGACGGAGGACTGAACGTGGACGAACAGATGCGAGCCTTTCTCGAGAAGTATCATTCGGCGGCGATGACAACGCTTCGGAGGGACGGCACACCTCATGTCGCGAGGGTCGGTGTGGCGCTCGTCGACGGGAAGGTGTGGAGCTCCGGCACACAGACCCGCCTCCGGACGAAGCATCTGCGCCGGGACCCCCGCTCGACGCTGTTCGTTTTCGATGCGGAGTTTCGCTGGCTCGCCCTCGAGAGTCGGGTAACGATCCTCGAAGGCCTCGACGCACCCGAGTTACATCTGCGGCTCTTCCAGGTGATGCAGCAGGGAATGGGCGTGCCGGCGGGCCAAATCAATTGGTTTGGCAGGACGATTAGCCGCGAGGAGTTCCTGGAAACGATGGTTGAGGAGCAGCGCCTGATCTATGAGTTCGAAATCATTCGCTCCTACGGGATGTACTGAGGAGATAGGGCATGACCTACGAGCAGATCACGTACGAAAAGCCCAATGGTATCGCGACGATCACGCTCAACCGACCCGAGCGGATGAACGCGTTCACGCCTGTGATGCTTGACGAGTGGCACGCGGCGCTCGTCGACGCGCATACGGACGCCGACGTGCGCGTCGTGATCCTGACCGGCGGCGGGCGCGGGTTCTGCGCGGGCGCCGATCTTTCCGGCGGCGAAGGCGTTTCGCTGCTGCACCGGAGCGCGTCGCAGGTGGATAACCGAAACTTCCTGCGAGACAGCGTCCAGCGCATCCCACGGCTCGTCTCGATCATGGAGAAACCGTACATAGCCGCTGTCAACGGGGCGGCTGTCGGGGCCGGCATGGACATGGCCTCGATGTGCGACATGCGTTTCGCGGCCGACAACGCTCGTTTCGGGATGACTTACGTCCGCATGGGCCTGATCCCCGGCGACGGCGGCTGCTACTTCCTGCCGCGTATAGTCGGGATGGCTAAGGCGCTGGACCTAATTTGGTCCGGTCGTATCTTCGATGCCCAGGAGGCGCTAGCGATGGGCTACGTGAGCGCCGTCGTCCCGGCCGAAGAGCTGATGGAGTACACTCGCGAGTACGCGACGCGGCTCGTAAAGGGCCCGGCCGTGGCCATCCAGCAAGCCAAGCGATTGGCGTATCGATCGCAGGAGCTGAGCCTCGACGCGGCGCTCGACCTCGCCCAACAAGCGATGTTCATCGCGCAGAGCACCGAAGACTCGCGCGAGGGTCCGCGCGCGTTCGTGGAGAAGCGCGAACCGCAATTCAAGGGGCGGTAGTCGATGTCACGTAGTCTCGCTGACTTTGGCCATCAGCTTGGCAAACAATTCCCTTATTGCATCCTCGTTTGAGACGATCGCATCCGGAGGCAAGGTGAAGCCTGTGCCCTTTAAGGCCTTGGTCGTTACTGGCTGAGCGCCTGGCAATCGCTCGACAGCGCGCAAATATTCAGTCAGCGCTTCTTGGCTCGACGGGCTTTGATCGAATGTCCATTGCCCGTATCCAAGCGTCAAATACTTCAGAGCCATCCATCCCGAGCCGTCGGGCGGGAATAGCCAAGCGATCGTAAGCGGTTCGCGATCAGGGACTGGGAGGCGAATCGTTACTCCTGTGGTACCCCAGTAGTGCTCATATCCCACGCCTCTCGAGGCATCAAGCAGGTTGGATACTGACGCACGCATCGCCTGATCGGTGAATTTGTTTAGTAACGTCTCTTTGTTAGTAGCCTGTGGCGCTACGCCTTTCTGGGCTGGCCTGAGAATTGTCCGCCCCTCAAACGCTTCGTTTGCGGGACCGACGAATCGAACAAGCTCGACGGCGTAAAAAAACGACCGGGGCATCGTCTCATTCAGATACAGCGCCGTTTGCTGAATAGTGTCCGTAAAGCGTTGAGCGACAAGCACGTAGTGAAAGGCCCCGAGCCGCAACTGCTCTGAAATTCGCTCCCGAATGGACAAGAATTCGGCATCCGACATTTCGGTCCAAACTTGCCTAGCTGCGTACTCGAGTGATCTCGCACCGGCCACGCGATCATCTTGGCACTGCGCCCCATCGTTGAAATACCGAACGGCTACTGCCGCCTCGAAGTTTTCGTAAGACAACGACCACAAGTGTGACCCGTAATCGATAAGCTGTGCCAACACCCGACGAAAGTCTGTGTTTTGAGGTCCGGTCTTGAATTCGACGACCAATATCTCTCCACCTCGGGTAATGGCCACAAGGTCAACGGCACCCGAGGCTACAGCAGTCTCTCGCCCAACCACGAGTAGTGGTCCGGTCATGTCGAATTCTTCGACCGGAAGAAGATCTGGGTTGTTCTTGATCAGTTCTTGAAGTTGGAACTCGTCGGTAGCCGGCACTTCCAGCAAGATGCCGCTACGGCCGTCGCCGGTTCTTAAGATGATTTTTCGTGGCATAACAGCTTCGGCCAGCGATGATACTACCCCGTTGGAGTGGTTCGCTACGGAAGCGCCTCCATTCCCCCCGCCAGCTCGTCGCTTGCCGACTTCATGGCGTCAAGCGCTGCCTGGCGCTCCTCGCCCTCGAGGAGACGCGGCTGGGCGTAGTTCTCGATGATCGTTGGGATAAACTCGACGCCGACGAGTTTGTCGTCATAGAAAGTGTATTTCCCGAGGGCGCCGACGCGCGTCTCGTAGCTCCACATCTGGTCGAAGATGAAGTTGCCGTGCGCGTAGGCGATGAACTTGCCCTTGTAAATCTCGACCGCCTGCACCCAGTGCGGGTGGTTGCCGATGAGGATGTCCGCTCCGGCATCGACCGCTAGGTGAGCGATCTCGACCGGATTGTCGTTCGCGACCGGCGGCACCGCCGAGGGAATGCGGACGTACTCCTGCCCCCAGTGCACGGAGACGGCGAGGACGTCCACCTTGGGCCGCAGGGCTTTGATCTGGGCAACCATCAAATCGCGGTCGAGCGGCTGCTCGACCCCGTTGTAGGCGAGAAAGCCGAATTTCAGCCCGCGTACCTCCATAATGGCCGGGGTGTCCCGGTCGGCCCAGTGGAGGCCGCCTGCTTCGAGATGCTGGATCGTCTCGTGGACAGCCTCCTCGCCGTGATTGGCGATGTGGTTGTTCTCCAGCGTAACGACATCGACGCCGGCCGCCTGTAAAGCCGCGACAAAGCCAGGCCGGCCGCAGAAGATCAGGCCGCTGTCGTGGTAAGCGCAATCGTCGATGAGCGGTGCCTCGAGGTTGATTACCGTCAGGTCCGCCGCTGACGTGAAGTCCTTCGTCGCCGCGACCGGGTACAAGAAATCGTCGCCGTGATCGCGTATCGTGACGTCGACGTAACGCGCCGGGATGACATCACCCGTCGCGATCACGGTGCGCACGCGGGAAGGATCGAGCTTGAGCGCAGAGAGATCGCGCGGCGGAAAGATGCCCGCCAGCGTCAGTGGGGGCAGCGGCGTCGGCGACGGCGTCGGCCGCGGCGACGGCGAGCTCGTTGCCGAGGCTAACGTATTGCGGGCGCCGTTCTCCTTTGAACCGTCGCCGCTGGAGCAAGCAGCGCATATCAGAACGCTGAGAACGAGAATGACGTTTACAGGTCTGCTAATCAGTGTTCACCAACCGCTAATCACCAATCGAGTATACTTGTCGCCGTTCACGGGAGGCGCCCATGGAGTTCGGCTTCACGCCAGAAGAGGAGGCTTTCCGCCGCGAGATTCGCGCGTTCCTGCGCGCCGAGTTGCCGCCCGACTGGGGCCAGCAGGCCGGCGTCGGCGCGCTCGGCGAAGGCGGCGAAACCCGCTGGGAGTTCCTCCGGCAGTTCCAGAAGAAGCTCGCCGCCAAGGGGTGGCTTACGCTTGGCTGGCCCGCCGAGCACGGCGGCCTCGCTGCCACCCACATGATGCAAGTCATCTATAACGAAGAGATGTCCTACCACCGCGCGCCGACACAGCTCGGCGTCGGTCCGGACCGCGTCGGCCCAACCATCATTCTCTACGGCACCGACGACCAAAAGCAGAAGCACTTGCCCGCGATCGCCAACGCCGATTCTGTCTGGTGCCAGGGTTTCAGTGAACCGGGTGCCGGCTCCGATCTCGCTTCGCTTCAGACACGAGCAGTCGCCGATGGCGATTTCTTCGTCATCGACGGCCAGAAAATCTGGACTTCGCTCGCGCACAAGGCAGACATGTGCATTCTCCTGGCGAGGACCGACCAGGATGCCCCGAAGCACAAAGGCATCAGTTATTTCCTTCTCGATATGAACACGCCGGGCATCGAAGTCCGCCCGCTCTACGATCTCACGAATCGCCATACGTTCAACCAGCTCTTTTTCGAAAACGTGCGAGTCCCCCGCAATTGTCTCGTCGGCGACCTGAACCGCGGCTGGTACATCGCGGCGGCAACTCTCGACTTCGAACGCTCCGGCATCAACCGCGTCGTAGCCGGCATTCGCATCCACGAGGAGTTGGTGGAGTACGCCGCGCAGACCCGCCACAACGGCCGGACTCTCGTCGAGAACGGAACCGTTCGCCACAAATTGGCGGAGCTGGCGATCGAGTTTCAGGCTGGCCGGCTTCTCTCCTACCGCGTCGCCTCGATGCAGGCGCGCGGCCAGATCCCGAACGCGGAAGCATCTATGTCCAAGCTCTACGGCTCGGAGCTCCAGCAGCGCCTCGCCGGCGCCGGCATGGAGATCCTGGGGATGGCGGGACAGATCGCGCCCGGCACCAACTGGGCGCCAATGGCAGGCCGGCTCGAGCAGTACTATCTGTTCGCCTCGGCCCTAACGGTTGCCGCCGGCACGAGCGAGATTATGCGAGGGATCATCGCCGGCCGCGGCCTCGGCCTGCCTCGAGGCTAGAGCGCGATCTCAGCTTGTGGAGCCGCCCGCGATCGGATCGGAGCACCCAGCGGATTCCACACAGACACCGGCCGATCGCGCGCCCGCGTACCAATACGTTCTCGCTGTCCTGCTCGCGATCATCGGCGGGCTGCTCGGCATCGTCGGCGCGTTCTTCCAAGAAGCGCAGACCACGCTCACCTACGTCCTGCTCCCGTTCATCGGCGCGCCGCTTATCGAGGAGGCACTCAAACCATCCGGCATCTATCTTGCCCTTCTCTGGTGGCCCCGCGCGTTACGCAGCCAGCTCTTCACCGCCATCCTTTGCGCGCTCTCGGGACTCGCCTTCGGCATCATCGAGAGCCTCGTCTATGTGACTCTGTACGTGGACAATCCCTCGGACGAGTTCATTGTCTTTCGCTTCAGCGTTCCCCTCGGCTTGCATGCGGCGTGTAGCTATCTGTTCGGCCTGGGGCTGAATCAGCGGGTCATAGATTGGGCGGCAGGGCGGGAAAAGCTACCCAGGGCGAGCCGCAACTTCTACATCGCAGCCGCCGTCATCCACGGAACATACAACCTCACCGCCGTCATCCTCGCGATCACCGGCGTCATCGATTTCGGCGACTAAGGAGTCGCAACTCGACGACGATCGCCGCTAGCTCGTGTCCTGGAGCCGCCGGAACTCTTCGCCGAGGATCGACCAGACGACCTCCGGCCGCGCGCAGCGGATTTGTGACATTGAGGCTGTGGCTTCGAAGCTCCAGGCGGCGAGATGCGTCGCGCCGAGCTCTTCGGCGACCCGGACGCCGATGCGCAGCTCGTCCTCCCGCCCTTGCGGGACGCTGAACGCCTGGAGCCACAACTGCAAACCGCACCCGTGCTTCTCAGCCGCAGCCTTGGCCTCCTCTCCATACACGCGTGTGAACTTTTCGGCGTCCGTGCCGAAAATGTACCAGTACGGATCGCATCCAAACATATCCAGGTCCGGAATCGCCGCTGCCTCGCCGAAGTCGCCAACGCCGACATGCATCATCGCCTCGATTGCGGCCGACTCCGCTTGCACGCCGCGCTTCTCGAGGGCCCGACATAGGCGCTCTTCCGGCTGCGGGAAACCGTGCGAGGTAAGGTCGGTTGGGAGCAGGCATAGCGCGTTGCGCATCCCCTTCTCGTGCCCGTGTCGGCAAAGATCGGTCAGGAGCTCGGTCAGCGACGACTCGCGAAAGGCGCGGACCTCCGGCGTAAATTCGGCCGGCATTGGGTACCGATTACGATGGTGGAAGAGGCTAAGGCAGACGACGCAGCGGCAGGCCCACGCACCCGAGAAGTCTCGCCGCAAGAGGGCAGCGTAAAAGTGGGGCTCATCCCAGAACAACACCTCGCCGCCGGCTGCCGCACAGGCGTCGATCCACTCCCGCAGGAACTTTCGGGTGTCGGGATGGTTCGGACACGCGGCGCCGATCCGCCGCCCATCCGAGAGTACCTGCCACGTCTCCGGATGGTCGAGCGGAAAGCGCGTGAGGGTCTCGCCTGAGAAGATTCCGGCGACGCCCCACGGGTCGAACCAGACCTCGAGGCCGGCTTCGCGCGTCGCATCCGCAACGTCGCGCATCGTCTCGCTGTAGTAGGCGAGATCCGTCTCGGTGTAGCAGTGGACGACGTACGTGCAGCCGTGGTCCGCGATATCGCGAAGGTCCTTGCGTACGTGCCGCAAGGTGCGAGCCGAGAAGTAACTTACCCCTGTCTGCAAGAGCCCCTCGAGGTTCGAGTATACGGGGGCGATTGGTTAGAAGCTAAGCGGGCGATTCTCATATCATGGCTGGAGCATGAGCAAGCGCCCCCAGCCGCCCGGCGACCCGATTAACGTCTACTTCCACGAGGCGCTTTTGATCGGCGGCGAGGCGACGCGCCTCTACCTGATCCGCCACGCCCAATCCCAGGGAAACACCGGCGAGGACCTGACAACGGGCGACCCCGATCTCACCGATGTGGGCTTGGAACAGGCGCGCCGCCTGGGTGAGCGCCTAAAGACACAGAAGATCCGCCGCGTCTACGCGAGCCCGCTGCGGCGTACTCAGCAAACGGCCTCGGCCATCGCAGAGGCGAGCGGGCTTGAAGTACTACCGAAGGCTGACCTACGGGAGGTCGAGCTGGGCCAGGCCGACTACGATATCCGGCTGCTTCCCGAGAAGGAGCGTG
>VBEJ01000262.1 GCA_005882985.1 Chloroflexota bacterium | reverse complement strand
GTCGTATAAGTCCATGCGTCACGTCGATCTGCGTCCCGGCACCGGTCGTCTGCCGTGTCCCAATACACATCATACGCCCGGCGGGCAACTTACCTGGGCCCGCTGAATTACGCATCTGGTATTGTCGGTACGAAATGTCTGGAGGATGGAAATGGCGGACGAAGCTTTCATCTCTGAAGTTCTCGCAATCCTACTGGCGGATGGCTGGCACGAGGTTGATCCGGGGACCGGGCGCTTTGTTAAGTATCGACTACTGGACGACCGAGGACCTGTGCAGGATGGCTATGCGTTCACGGAACGGGCGCGAGCCGGCACGAGCCTTTGTGTACGAGCCGATGCCATCCTTGCGGTCAGGTACGAGGTGCCCGCAAGAAAACGAGAGGCGAACAACTGACGCTTGCGGCTGCCTGCTGCATTCAACGGTTGAACGTAGGGGGACGCTGGTTTGCCAGTCTGCTATGATGACAGGAGTGGCGAACGTTTAGGCCCCCGCTGGCTTAGCCTAGCGACCTCGGGCTCGTGGTGTCCCGAACTAACCACTCGATAGTTAGAGAGGGATCACCCATGCACTTTCAGGCAAGAGATCTTGACTGTTGCGATTGCGATCAGTCATTCGCGTTTAGCAGCGACGAGCAGGGGCTCTGTCACGAGTTGGGATACGAACAACCCCGCCGCTGTCCAGCGTGCCGGCGGTCGCTCGAGAAATCGCGAACCTCCGTACCCATCGCAGCTATCTCTGCATAACTCTGGCCGGTCGCCAGAGCTAACCACCCAGCGCTTCGTAATCGGGAGGTTACACGAATGGCAATGTTTACGTCCAACCTGGGCAGATGGACGACCACGGAGCTTGTCGGCGAGGTGATGCGACGGACCGCGTCGGACGCCCCGGGACTGCATGCCTTGCAGACGGTCGTGATACGCGCACGCTTGGCCGAAGGCGACCGCCGGGCAGACTCTGGGACGCAGTCTGAACTGGTCCCGGTGCGAGAACGCGCCGGGGTTGCCGGGATGAGGGAGTTGGGGCGGAGTAGTGGGCTCGCGGACGCCGCGCATGAAGTGGAGCCGGACACCTGCGGAGCGCACGCGCACGATCACACGCACCGCAGGTTAGCCTCGGCGAAATTTGCCGCACACGACCATTTCCATGTTCATCCCGATGATTTGAAAGCGGACGCGACACTCAACGCACACACCCATGCCCGCGCGCACACCAGGCTGCCGTGGGAGAGCCAGAATCCAGCCTAGGGCCAGAGCGGCCTGCCGAGTGATTGGCACGCCAACGGGCCCATTACGGGAGGTTCGCATATGCTGAAACGCACCTTGTCTTCGGAAGGCGCCAAGCGAGCGCGCAATCGGCGTGCCACCTTGCGCCTGACGGCTAGCGACATAGCGGAGATCGTCGGCGACGTTCCTACACTGACCAGCACGCGCGGCGACATCGGTCTACTTAAGGCGCCGCTGGTCGCCGGGCTCGCCCTCTACTTCAAGGCCGCCGGTGTGCCACGGTCGCACTTCATTAAACGCGCTTATCACCACCCGGCGGCCCTCCGGTGAGTGGCGGGAACGAGAAGGCTGATCGCAACGCTCCTGAAGCGGCACCTGTAAGACCGGGGGCCGGGACGACGGGCTCAAAGAACGAGATCGGAGCGCAGCCGAGGAGGACGTCGCTCTGGCACCGGTTAAGATTCCAGTGGCTGCGAGCTCGTTCTGGCGTGTTTTCAGATGACCGCTTCCAGGAGATCACCATCGAATTGCGCCTGGCCGAATTCATAACCGCGACAGACGACAAGTTGGTTTTCGTTCCAACGCAGCTGTGGTATGAGATCGGGGCCGAAGAAGCCTTCCGCCGTATACGCCGCCGCCGCCGCTGGAGGGGACAGCAAGCGTAGATTTGAGACAGTTCGTGGTTGTCCGGTATGCTGGAGTCATCTCCAGTTATTGGCGCTGTAACGACTTGATCAACCACCTTTGGGGAACGAAATGGTCTATGTAAAGACAACTCCTTGGACGCGAACGGGGCGCAGTATTGCGATTGAAAAGGCCGTCGCCGGCATCTACGAGATGTATTTCGCAAAAGGGCCCCGGTGGGTGGCGAAGC
>VBEJ01000141.1 GCA_005882985.1 Chloroflexota bacterium | reverse complement strand
ATGAGACACTTCGCTCGTACCTTACCTCGGATCCCGAGTGGTTCGACGGAACCGTTGAGGTCCAGCGAATGGGCCAGGTTTGAGCGGCGGAACCGCGCGTAGCCCCAGACTCCTCTGCATTCTCGCCCACCCGGATGACGAATCGCTGGGTGTAGGAGGCATCCTCGCCAAGTACGCGGCCCAAGGCGTTGAGACCTACCTTGTGACAGCTACCCGCGGCGAGAAAGGCTGGTTCGGGCCCCCGGAAGACAATCCCGGGCCGACGGAGCTGGGCAGAATCCGTGAGAGCGAGCTGAAGGAAGCGGCGAAGGTCCTGGGCCTGCGTGAGGTCAACCTCCTCGACTATCACGACGGCGAGCTCGAAAAGGCCGACCAGTGCGTTCTCACGCAGCAGCTAGTCGGGCACATCCGGCGCATCAGGCCTGATGTTGTGGTCACGTTCGACCAGAACGGCGTCTACGGCCACCCGGACCACATAGCCGCCACGCGCGCGGCGACCGCGGCGGTATTGGGCGCCGCCGATGCCGGTTTCAGTGAGCCGGGCAGACTGACCCCGCACACCGTCTCCAAGCTGTACTACTTCGCCTGGACGGACGAGGTAAGGCAGGCTTACGAAGCGGCTTTTGGCGAGCTGGTAATGCAGATCAACGGCGTTGAGCGCCGCGCTGTACCCTGGCCGCATTGGGCAATTTCGACCTGGATCGACACGTCGGCGCACTGGGAGACCGTCTGGGAGGCGATCAAGTGCCACTGCTCCCAGCTGCCCGGCTATCAGAAGCTCCTCGATCTGCCCGAGGAGTACCACCGTGTCCTGTGGGGGCGGCTCACTTTCCACCGGGTGCTGACGCTCGTCCCTACGACCGATCCGGAGGATGACCTGTTCGCCGGCATCCGTCCTTCAGGCACCCCGTGAGCGATCGCCTTAAGGAGCTTCGTCGCGGGGTGGAAGACCCGCCAAGCGGGTTTGATTGGGACGAGAAAGCGTGGCGCGAAGCGGGCGAGCGGGTACTCCGTTTGGTGGCTGCGGCTTCGACGAATTGGGAGAGCAGGCGGCCTTCACCGGAACATCCGGATGATGCGCTGACGCTCTTCACTGGTCCGCCACCGCAGGACGGCGTTGCGTTCGAAGAACTCGTGAACCGCATCGAGCGCGAGGTGTTGCCCACGAGCGCTTATAACGGGCACCCGCGCTGGCTCGCGTACATCATGGGCGCGCCGACGCCGGTCTCGGTGCTCGGGGACCTCATCGCGTCTTCGCTGAACCAGAACAGCGGGCTCTGGCGCGTCACGCCGTCCTCGACGGCGATAGAGATCCAGACACTGGGGTGGATAGCCGAGATGCTGGGGTTTCCAAGCGCAGCCGAAGGCATCTTCCTGAGCGGAGGCCAGATGGCAAACATCGTGGCGCACGCGGTGATCCGAGACGCGAAAAGTCCCTGGGATATGCGAAACCTCGGTATCCGCGGACCAGAAGGGAATGCTCAGCAGTTGCGCATCTACGCGAGCAGCGAGTTGCATTACTGCCACGAACAAGCTGCCGAGCTTCTAGGCATGGGGCGCCAAGCTGTTCGCAAAGTGCCCGTGGACGAGAACTACCGAATGCGCGTGGACTCGCTGTCGCAGATGATCGCGGAGGACCGCGCGCGCGGGGACCTGCCGATCGCGATCGTTGGCACGGCAGGCACACCCGGGACGGGAGCGATCGACCCGATCCCGGAGCTCATCGGCCTGGCCCGGCAAGAAGACCTATGGTTACACATCGATGGGGCGTACGGCGCTTTCGCGACTCTGGCGGAAAGCTGCCCGGCCGCGCTTCGGGCGCTCGCCGACGCGGATTCTGTCGCGTGCGATCCTCACAAATGGCTGTTCGCGGCGATTGACGCGGCGGTCCTGCTCGTCCGGGAGCCTGGCAGGCTCGAACGATCCTTCGCTTTCCACGCCTCCTATCTCGAGACGGCGGACCGCGGCGCGCGGGTCGATTTCCTGGAGCGCGGGCCCGAGAATTCGCGTCCCCAGCGGGGATTCAAAGTCTGGCTGAGCATCCAGGCTTTTGGCCGGGACGGGTACGCCGCGATGATCGATTACAACATTCGGCTTGCTGCCTACCTGGAGGAACTGGTGCGGGAAACTCCGGAGCTCGTCCTCGCTGCGCCACGGGAACTCTCGATTGTGTGCTGGCGCGTGGAGCCCGAAGGGATCGGGGGCCTCGCGCTTGAGGAACTTCAGACCGATGTGATCAAGGAGATCGAGCGCCAGGGGATCGCCATGATCTCCAACGCGCGATTGCGCGATGGGCGCACCGCCCTCCGGGCGTGCATCACCAACTTCCGTACGCGCGTAGAGGACGTTGAGACGATCGTTAGGGCGAGCGCGGAGATCGGCGCTGAGTTGGCGGGAAAGTCTCCTCGCCGATAGGCGATGTCGGGCCGTGACATGGAGGAGGTGTTCTGGCCGCCCGTGGGTTAGCCCTCGTAATCGCGGCCGCCGCGTGGGGCCACCACGCAGTCCTTGACGGCTCCGGCAAAGCGCGGAAAACGCGGGACATCGCGCGCCAGTACGAGTACCGCGAGCACGCTGTAGACGACAGCATAAACGAGCCGCACCGTCTCGTCCGTGATGAAGAACTGGCTCAGGAAGAGGCCTCCAAGGAGCAGTGCCTCCCCTCGGCCCATCGAGAGGCTGATCAGGATCGCGACCGCGAACAACGACTGGGCTGCCGTCAAGAACACCTCTTCGGACTGCCTCGAATCGAAGTGCAGGGGGTCCAGCGTCCCGCCGGAGATGCTGAACGCCAGCGGCAGGCTGCCGATCAGCAGCGTCCACTGGTTCACCTTCGAAGAAATCAGGATCGTCATTCCTGCGTCGTGCCGCCCGCGCAGCGCGAGCAGCCCCGCGAGTATGAACTCCGGCGCCTCGGATGCGAGAGGGGCCAGCCACTGCACCAGCACGAATTCGTCGATGCCGGCGGTCCTGCCTGTGCTCACGAGGCTCTCCGCGAACGGCTCGGCGGAGGCGAAGATTACGGTCGCCGAGTAAGCGAAGATGCCGATCACGACAAGCCGCCTCGGCACCCGTCTCAGGCCGGCAATCGCTGCGGCCGGTCCAACGAACACACGCTCTTCCTCAGGCGGCGACCGCGACGAGAGGAACATATAGGCCGCGAAGAGCGTGAACATCACGGCCGTGTCGATCAGCGATAGGTGGCTACGCAGCGGGATCGTGAAACTGTACAGGGTGGCAGCGCCCAGGAAGAAAATGCCGACGGAATTCTCGCGGACCACCGGCATCTCCTTGCGCTTCGTCCTCAAGTAGAAGATCAGGAAGATCGCGGGCCAGGCTAGGCCGACGAGCAATCGGTTCCCGCCTGTCATGTTCGCCACAGCGAAGTGCGCGTTTTCCGGCGTATCGGGCGCGGTCCAGGCGAAGTAGATATCGACTGCGTACTCGGGCAGCACGGCAATCAACGCCAGCGCTACTAGCGCGAGCCCGGCCGACACCTCCGTCTCCGCCACCTCTGATGCCCAGGTGAGCAACGTCGCCGCGGCGAACACCCCCAGTCCGAAGATCAGTGCTTCAATAACATTCGGGATGTCCGGGTGCGCGATGCCCGGCACTTCTAAAAGGCGCAGAACCGGTGCAGGCGCTGCCGCCGCGGCTGTCGCAGCGATGATCGCCCACTGCCGGAAGCCGGCGGGCGGTTTCGTCGCGTTGCGTTCTTCGTCAGAGCGCATATACGCGCCAGTATACCGACGCGGCCTCATACTTCGTACCTTCTTGTGTACCTCTCCTTCGTTTGACACCCCTCGTTGGCGAAAGATACACTCGCCTCACACCATGCGGGGCCGCGTGCGGCTCCGCCCGAGTGAGAGCAATGCCTGAGTCCAACGGCAGCAAGAGCAAGTCAGACTGGCTCGAAAAGACCTACGCTAAGAGCGTCGCCAAAGCGCCCGAGCGTGACTATCCGTTCGATACATCCGACGGCGCCCTCGTCGAGCCCCTTTACGCGCCCGAGGACATGGATGGTTGGGACTACCTCTCGCAGCTCTCCTTCCCCGGCGAATTCCCCTATACGCGCGGCGTCCAGCCGACGATGTACCGCGGTCGACTATGGACGATGCGTCAGTACGCCGGCTTCGGCGACGCCGAGGAGTCTAATGCCCGCTATCGCTACCTCCTCCAGCAGGGCCAGACGGGCCTCTCCGTAGCCTTCGACCTCCCGACGCAGATCGGATACGACTCAGATCACCCGATGGCTACCGGTGAGGTCGGCAAAGTGGGCGTCGCCATCTCGTCCCTGGCTGACATGGAGCTCCTCATGAAGGAGATTCCTCTGGAGAAGGCCACCACGTCGATGACGATCAACGCCACCGGCTCTATTCTCCTGGCCTTCTACGTCGCCGTCGCCAAGAAGCAGGGCGCTGATCTGTCGAAGATCGGCGGCACAACCCAGAACGACATCCTGAAGGAATACATCGCCCGCGGCACGTACATCTTCCCGCCCGAAGGGTCCATGCGGCTAATCACAGACGTCTTCGGCTGGTGCAAGGATAACCTCCCGGCCTGGAACACCATCAGCATTAGCGGCTACCACATGCGAGAAGCCGGCTGCACCGCCATTCAGGAAGTCGCCTTCACCTTCGCCAACGCCATCGCCTACGTCGAGGCCGCCCTCAAGGCGGGGCTGGAATTCGACGAATTCGCGCCGCGCCTCTCCTTCTTCTACGCCTCCTTCACGAATCTCGTGGAAGAGGTCGCGAAGTTCCGCGCCGCCCGTCGTATGTGGGCTCGCTTGGCCGAGGAACGCTTCGGGGCCAAGGACCCCCGCTCCATGATGCTCCGCTTCCATACCCAGACCGGCGGTTCTACCCTTACCGCCCAGCAGCCGGAGAACAACATCGTCCGCACAGCCATCCAGGCGCTGGCGGCCGTCCTCGGCGGGACGCAGTCCCTGCACACCAACTCGATGGACGAGGCACTCGCGCTGCCGACAGAGAAGGCTGTCCAGATCGCTCTTCGGACGCAGCAGATCATCGCTTATGAAAGCGGTGTCGCCGACGTGACCGACCCGTTCGGAGGCGCGTACTACGTTGAGAAACTAACCGATCGCATCGAAGAAGAAGCGACGAGGTACCTCGACCGGATCGAGGACATCGGCGGCGCGCTCCGGGCAATCGAAATGGGTTACCAGCAGCGCGAGATCCAGGAAGCCTCCTACCGCTATCAGATGTCCGTCGACAACGGCCATCGTACGGTCGTGGGGGTCAACGAATTCCGCAGCGACGACGAGGAACACCGCGAAATTCTGCGCGTCCGCCACGAGGTCGTCCGCCGCCAGATCGACCGCCTCAACCGCGTCCGCGCCGAACGCGACAACGCGAAAGTCGACAGCCTGCTCAAATTGCTCGAAGACGCGGCCCGTTCTGAGACCAACCTGATGCCGGTGTTCATCGAGTGCGTCGAGAACTACGTCACCATCGGGGAGATCTGCCGTGTCCTCCGCGGCGTCTTCGGGGAGCAGCGCGAGTTCCACGTCTTCTAGCATTGTGCACCCCCGTAGGGGCGCGGGCTTGCTCCGCCCTAGAGGCCTAAGCATGAGCCGCGAGAGGGCATGAGAGCCGGCACCACCCGCGACGAGCTCCTCTTCGAGATGGATGTCGCGCGCGATCGCGTCGGCGAGGCCATTGGCGGCCTCGGCGAGGAGCAAATGGCGCAGCAGGAGATCGACGGCTGGTCCGTGAAGGACCACCTCACCCATCGTACGCTCTGGCATGAGTTGCGCTTCTTCGAACTAAGCCGTATCGCCCGCGGCGGGCGCGCGGGCTTCCCGGTAATCAACGGTGCAGTGGACCAGATCAACAATCTGTTCGCCACCAACCGCCGCTCTCTCCCGCTCGAGCAGGTCCTCTCCGACCTCGATTTCGCGCGGGAAATGGTCCGCCAGGCAGTCGCCAACTGCCCGGAAGACCGCCTCGACCTGCGCCTGCTTCAAGAGCTCGGACCGAATGGCGCCGGCCATGACATCGCACACGCCGACGTCATCACCGCCTGGCGTCAGAGAGCGGGGATATGAATCGTATCATTCTGAGCTCCGGCAGCCCTATCCGCGCGTGTCTAACGACGCCCTTCGCAGGCATCGACAACATGTATTCCAGTCGCGAAGAATCTCGGCGCTCCCACTTCGGCGCACTGCTGACCCGAGGAACAAACCCATGATCGACAAGATCCACCACATCGGCATCGCCGTCCGCTCGCTGGACGAAGCGCTGGAGTTCTATCGCGATACTTTCGGCCTCCACCTTCACGCGCAGGACACGATCGAAGACCAGGGCGTCAAAGCCGCGCTCCTCACAATCGGCCAGAGCGAAATCGAGCTCCTCGAACCCACTCGTCCCGACTCTGCGGTCGGCCGCTTCCTCGAGCGCAAAGGCGAGGGCCTCCACCACATCTGCTTCCAAACACCCGACGTCGATGGAGAACTCGAGGCTCTCAAGCAGAAGGGCGTCGAGCTCGTCGACCAGCACCCCCGGCGTGGCATCGCCGGCATGATCTGCTTTCTCCACCCGAAAGCCAGTAAGGGCGTCCTCGTCGAGCTTGCCACGCCGATCGACTAGCACATGGCAAATGTAGGTCGGGCGTCTTCAGATCCCGACGCCGTGCAACGATGACAGACGATCTCCCTTCCTCTGACCAAGCGAGCGAACGCTCGGGGCGCCCGGGTCCCGAAGCCTTCTATGGTATGAAGGACCTCACCGAGGACACCGCCCAGAAACTCGTCCGCGCGATTGAAGGCAGCCGTCCGGTTCGCACCCTGCGCGGTAGTCAGGTCGCGACGGGCATCGTTGGCACCCTGGGATTAGCGCTATTTCTGGTTGGCTTGGAGAACGCCGTTGCGGACATCCCTGTCATCGAGAACGGGTGGGCCTCCATGCTCGTGGGCCTCGTCCTCCTCGCCGCCGCGGGCGTGCTCATCCGGCGGTTCATGGAATGAACGGCGCGCCGCCGCCTCTCAAACGCATCGATCACATCGTTGCCCTCGTCCGAGACCTCGATTCAGCGTTCATCGCCTACACGCAGCGCCTCGGCTTCCCCATAAGTTGGCAGGTCGAGTCGAAGGAAGGCTGGCGCTCATCCGCCCTTTGGCTCGGCAACGCCAGCCTCGAGCTCATCGAGCCGTCGTCGCAAGGTGAGGACAGGGCCGGCGCGTTCTTCCGCCGGGCGCTCGACTCGCGGGGCGAGGGCTTGTCCCTCGTCGCCTTCGAACCGCCCGACATCGACTATTCGGTACGAGCATTGCGGGCACGCGGCGCGCAGGTCGCCGACCCAGTCACGAGCCGTGTCTTTGACGCCGGACGAACAGACGGCTTTCGCGGCTACCGCAGCGCCTTCATAAGCCGCCGTTCAACAGCCGGGCTCAATTCGTTTCTTTGCAAGTACGATTCTCCTTTTCAACCATTGGACGGAGGTGCCGGAGCCTTGAAAGTGAAGAAACTCGACCACGTGATCATCGCCACAGAGGATGTTGACGAGGCCACGCGTCTCTGGGAGCGTAACCTCGGTCTCAAGCCGGACACTTCGCTGAATCATCCTCTAGGCGCCGGCTTCAAAGTCGCCCGCCTGCCAATCGGCGATGCCTTCCTCGAGCTCGTCCAGCCTGTCGACAGAGAAGGCCGCTTCTACGAGCAGTTCCAGCAGCGGGGCGAAGGCCTCTTCTCCATTAGCGTAGAAGTCGACGACCTCGATGACGCCGTCGCCTTCCTCCGCGACAAGAACGTGAAGGTCTCAGACCCGGAGGCAAGCATCTGGCCCGGCGCCCGCCTCGCCCGCATCAACCACGAATACACCCACGGCGTCTCCATCCAGCTAATCGAACGTCGGTAGGACCCGCGCATTGGCTGGCTTAACAGCAGGACACTGGAGGTGACAGTGTGTTTCCTGTGTAAAATGACCGCGCGCTCGCGTTTGCGATCGCCTTCCTGCAGCCGCTCGGAGATAGCGTTGGTACGCGCGACGCACGGGCTCTGCTGGCCTCGCTGGACGCCAAGTAGAGCGCGGGGGTCGTTCTTGACCTACTGGCGGGATCCGGTATTCGGTGCAATTGGGAGGCGAACGAGCGACTATTACGAAGTAGTTCAATACGATGGGCGAGGGTGGGGATTATCGCAGCGCGACGCCGCGGACTTCTCGATGGAGGCCCGACTGAAGGATCTGGACGCTGTGGTTCGTGCGACCGGCCGGCGCAGGTTGGCGTTATATGGCGACGAGTGGTCTGTTCCGGTCGGCGTCGCCTATGCGGTGCAAAACCCTGGGACTGTCCGGCACCTCATCCTCGACGGGGGCTTCGCCCGTGCGGCAGACGTTGCACCCTGGGCACAGCTCAAGCCCCTGGTGGAGCTGTGCCGAACGAATTGGGGGCTTGGATCCAAGATACTCGCAGATGTCGCCCATCCGACCAGGGCAGCCGACGACACGACCGCGCAGCGCCTGCGCAACATATTCAAGGAATGCATCAGCGGTGAGTCGATGGCAGAGTGGTTTGCTGAAGCCTACAAGATGGACGTGACCGATCTGCTGCCCCAGCTGCGAATACCGACGCTGATCTTTCACAGACGCGGTGATCAGGTGGTCCGTTTCGCCCTCGGGCAAGAGCTAGCGGCACGCGTACCTAACGCTCGCTTCGTCCCCCTCGAGGGCATGGACGCCGCGCCATCGGCGGAGCAATTTCAGGAACAGCTTCAGGTGATTCACTCCTTCCTCCGGCCCCGAAGCCGCGGTCGCTCACCCCTGGCGGCGTCCGTTTCCAGGGCTGAGACCTCGACGATTCTCTTTACGGATGTTGAAGGCTCGACGGCACTGACGGACCAGATGGGCGACGCCGAAGCGCGGCAACTGTTGCGCCAGCATGAGCGAATCACGCGACAGGCGTTGAAGGCACACGGCGGGTCCGAGGTAAAGGCAATGGGCGACGGCTTCATGGCCTCCTTCGGCTCAGCCACGAAGGCCTTAGAATGCGCCGCGGCGATACAGGGAAATATGGCCGCCACGGAGGTGCGAGTGCGGATCGGGCTGAACGCTGGAGAGCCGATAGCCGAGGACGATGATCTGTTCGGGACAGCTGTCATAGTAGCCGCACGCATCGCCGCGCAGGCACCTCGAGAGGCCATCGCCTTCCTGCAGCCGCTCGGAGATACCGCCGGAATGCGTGATGCGCGCGCGCCGCTGGCGTCGCTGGACGCGAAGTTGCGGGCAGAAGAGATCTGGCCGGTGAGAATAAGCAGCTAGGAGCACAAGTGTGACGCAGCAGCCCGACATGATCCAACAGATAACGGGCTATCTTCGGCGCGAGGGATCCCGGCCGCTCGACGAACTGGGTGTGCTCATGGACACCGCAGCCGCCGACTGGCAGCGCTGCCTCGACGCGATGACTGAGGCTCAGGCCTGCTTCCACCCACCCGACGGCCCGACCCCGACCACGCCAGGTAGCGGCGAAGGCCCAAAATGGTGTGCGAAGGAGGTCATCGGTCACTTCCTGTTCAGCGAGCGCAGCCTGAACCAGAGGATCGCCGAAATGGCGGGACTGCCCCCTCCCGCGGTGCAGATACCTAGAGTGCGGGCGATGGGCGAGCAGTCCGCGGAAGACGAGAGACAAACCATCGATGAATTGCGCCAGCGCCTGGATAGCTTCTTCGATGACACCCGGGCTCTGTTGTCGTCGCTGGAGTCCCTGGGCGCGCCGAACGGCTCGTTCCCTCATCCTGTGTTCGGGCCGCTCACTGTACCGGAGTGGATCGCTTTCCATCGGCTGCATAGTATTGACCACATTCGCCAGATCGACGCGGTGAAGTCCGCGCCCGGGTACCCCGCCGCATAGACCTACGGAGTTTTA
>VBEJ01000274.1 GCA_005882985.1 Chloroflexota bacterium | reverse complement strand
GCTGCCTACGTGATAACCCGCCCGCTTGGAGCATCGATCGGCGACTATCTTTCGCAGGACACAATCGATGGCGGCCTTGGATTAGGCACGGACCAGACGAGTTTCATCTTCCTGCTTGCCATCCTGGCTCTCGTCGTCTACCTGGTGGTCACAAGGGTAGACGAGACCGGGCACATAAATGGGAACGGCTCCCCGCGAATCAAGGGCCTCGCAGATCCCGAGTCAGCCGAGTGAACACTCCACTATGAATTAAAGGAGAGAAGTTGGAATTGAGTAACCGCAAGCGCCTCCTCGGATGGGCCGGCATCGTGGCTGCCATCGCCATCACCGGTGCCGCGATGGGCATAGCGTCCGCGACCGGCCTGGCAAAGACGCCTTCGACAAGCACTCTCGAGGCGGAGGAACCGGGGGGCAACGCCTCCTCGGACAGCAGTGATACCGCGGACACCGGCGCATCAACGGCAACGGTTGACGTGACGCTGAGCGACTGGTCAATCGTCCCGAGCGTAAAGAGCGTCAAGGCTGGGGCGATCACGTTCAACATACAGAACGCAGGGCAGGCCAAAAGTCACGAGTTCATCATTCTCAAAACGGACATCGCGCCGGAATCGCTCCCGACGTTGAAGGACGGCTCCCTCGATGAGGAGGGGAACGGCATCACATCGCCGGGCGAAGGTAAAGTGTTGCCGGTGGGCAAGAAGCAGACGATCACGGTTCCGATGACCGAAGGGAAGTACGTCTTCGTGGACAACATCATCGAAAAGGACCTGGTGCACTGGGAGAAAAAGGCGTACGCCGCGTTTACGGTGGAAGCGCCGGACAGCACCGGCGCCAGCGGATCGCCAGGTGAGACGAGTGTAGTCTCGCTGACGTCTCCGGTCTCGGCGGGCCAGAACGCCGACATCAAGGTGCAGACATCTCCTGGGGCGTCTTGCTCTATCGTCTACACCCACCCCTCGGGCAAAACAAGCACAGCGACCGGACTGGATCCTGAGACCGCAGATGCCAATGGAACGGTGACCTGGACTTGGCTAATTTCCAAGCAGACCCAACCACTGGGGAACGGTAAGGTGCTGGTGACATGCGGTGGCAAGTCGGCAGAGGCGACCATTACCGTCCAGTAGGGTGCGTGGGGTTTGAGCTGCTCTATACCTACCAGCGGGCGAAGCCGCCGCGAGCGGTGATACACAACCGTTGAGAGGGGACAGCCAGCTCCAGCGAGGCCGTCGGGCAGCGCTCTGGGCATACTCTCGCTGACGTCCGCGTCTCGCTGGGCTAGAACACGAGCGTCAACGCAACGCTTGACAGCTATATACGCCTTACCTTATATCTAATGCTATATATAGCATGTTGGTGGTATGTAGCAATTGAGAGGTAGGCGCCATGGTCAGTCGTTCTTCGCCCCCGATCACGCAGATCACCGAGATCGTTATCCGCAAGCCGTGGCTGTGGCGGAATTTCGTGACGTTCGAGGCGCCGCGATTCACAGGAGCGCTCAAGAACGCCGAGGGATTTCTTGGAAACGGCTTCTATTCGTTGAATAAGCCGCCGCCTCGGTTGATGCCCGCATGGCTGCGCTACTTCGGCACACTCTGGCTGTCCTTCCTGGGCCTGCCGGTGAGCAAGCCCTGGCATCACGTCTCGATTGTCTGGTGGCGTGACCGCGAAGCAGCGTCTCAGTGGACCAACAGCGCGCCGGCCGCCCGCATGCGCGACTGGCTGAACGTCCACACGACTCGGGACGTCTCTTATTGGACGGCCGAGGTTGAGGTTGCTGGCGGCATGAGCGTCGGCGACGGAGTTGGGCCGAGCGAGTAGAGCCACATTT
>VBEJ01000273.1 GCA_005882985.1 Chloroflexota bacterium | reverse complement strand
CCGCCTTCCGGCAACATGCGCGAGCCTTTCACATAGTCGAAGCCAAGCGCGAGCAATGCTACGAAGACGCCCATCTCGCCGGGGTCCATGCTTCCGTCTGCGTCAATCGCTACGATGAGGTCGCCGGTGGAGTGGCTGAACCCTTGCCTTAGAGCGGCCCCTTTCCCTTTACCGGTCTGCCGAATGACCCGGATCGAAGGCCAATGATGACGTGCGACCTCGATGGTGGCGTCAACGGACGCGCCGTCCACGAGAATCACTTCGTGGACCCAGGGGGGTATTCGGCTCAGTACGTAAGGGAGACATTTCTCCTCATTGCGCGCCGGTATCACAACGCTTACCGGATGGGGTGGCGGGACCCATTCTGAAAACCCCTGCGTCGCGAAGTGCGGGGCGACGTATTCGGACAGGCTGCGCGATCCCGACCCCGCTACAACAGGCGGCCTAGCGCCCCTCGCAGCAGTTCTGACGACATCATCGTGGTCGGCCAGAGCATTCGGAGTGCTATCGTCCTCCACTGGTCTTCGCTGATCCCGGCTGTTCAAGAAGCGAACTCCCTTCCCCTGTGGGCACACAAAGGCAAATATTGTGCGGGGGATTGCAGCGTAGTCGGGTACGAGGGCCCAACTCAGTTAACTAAGAGTTAACGAAGGTTGAGAAATGGTTAAGAAGTTGGGGTAACTGGTCCGACAGCGTGAGATCAGCACATGCGCGGTGCGGAAAGGACCAGGCACTTTGATACTACTCTCGTGGGGTGAACAGGCCGGTTAATCAGGCCTTGGCGGTGGTCAATGTTCCGTTAAGACCGCGCGGCGCAACAAGCACATGAGGAGACCGTCAGCTTTGTATGCCGGTGATGGCGGCGAAGCCGCCCGGCGGGTCCGGGGCGACGTTTTAGCGGGCGGGCGCGGCCTTCGCGGCCGTACCGGCGCGATGGAAGCGCCCCGTGAGCGCCGCCGCATTCAGGGCGTGTCGCGCTGGGCGAAGGGGCCATTCAGCTTCGTGATGCCGGTGATGGCGGCGAAGCCACCCGGCGCGTCCGGGCCGGCGTTCGTCTCGCCTAAAGCTGGTCCGGGGACAACAGCGTGTAAGGGATTGAAGTCAGTCGGTGACGGTGAAGTCACCTTCAGCTAGCTTGATCCCACGCTCGCCCTTCGATTCTGACAGGCCGAACACCCTGACAACATATCTACCCGATTCGTTTAGCGGGTTATCGACCATCAGAATAGACAACCCCTTACCGGCGGCAAAGTTGGAGTTGATGCTACTAACGGTGCGACCATCGGGCGCGTCCACCTGGATAAGGACGGTCACGCGCTTCTCCCCTGGCAATGGACTTTTGAAAACCCAAAGCTTCGGAACAGTACCCTTCGGAACAGTTGAACCCGGGACGAAAATGAACCAGGATGCATCCTTACCTTGCAACGCAATATCCCGAAACCCAGGAGGCGGAGCTGTAGACTTAGTGGCGGCCTCGGTGAACCCCCGCGCGATGCCGTATCCCGCGGCACTCAGCACAAGGAGGAGCGCGATACCGACAGCAGCAATCTGCGCTGCTCTGACCATAGCGAGGACATTGTACACGCGGTCTCGCCCCGAAGGCCGCCGCTGTCAGGGCGCGCAGCTCCGCCCGAAGAATCCCGTCAGCTTCGAGATGTCTGTGATGTCGACAAAGCCGTCCGGGGTGTCTGGCGCGACGTCCTGACGGGCCGGCGCTGGCGGGACCGGCATCCCGAAGTTAGCTGTCAGGACGGATACGTCCGAGATATCAGAGAACCCATCGTTATTGATGTCCGCCGGCCAGGCATTGAGGCCGCAATGGGCGATCGGGCTCGTGCCTGCTGAAATTTCGACGGCCGAGCTGAAGCCATCGCAGTCGGGGTCGTTGAGGGGCACAAGCCAGGGGGGCAGGTTCTGCGTGGCGTTTGGCCAGCTGGGGCAGTTGTCGATGAGATCGGGCACGCCATCGGCGTCGCTGTCCGCTCCCGGCGTTGGCGACGGCGTCGAGCTAGGCGGCGCCGATGGGGTAGGCGCCTGACTTGCATTGGGCGTAGACGTG
>VBEJ01000140.1 GCA_005882985.1 Chloroflexota bacterium | reverse complement strand
CGTCCCGCAGCTCCTGCTGCATCTGCCACGAGATCGCGTTGAGCTTATCGGGGCGGTTCAATGTGATGCGGGCCTTCCCGCCGTCCGTCTCGTAAAGGATCGTCGAGTAGTCCATGAGCCGGCTCCTAACGCTCGCCGTCTGTCACCCTGAGGAACGAAGGGTCTGTCCCAACGCGCGTATTCAGTAACGCGATCGCCCTCCGGGACTCAGAACATCTTGCGCGTCAGATTCTTCGGCTGCGGCCTCAGAATGACATGAGCGGCACGCGCGCAAAGCTTATCCGCTATCCGGCTCGCCAGCAATAGCGGCCACTACGTCGGCCGCCGCTCTGGATAGCATCGTTTCGGCGTACTGAAGAAAGGTCGCGGTCCAATTCTGCCCCCTTGTCCACTCGTCTGGTCTTACGTCGGGCGGCCGAAGCTCCATTTTGAACGCTGGGCCCGAAACAGGCTCTCCCGGCTTGGTCGCTGGCATGGACCAAACGATTACAAGTTTGCCTCCTCCACTGCGAGAGAGTTCGCGCCCTCCATACTGGCGGGCAAGATCCATACTGAACTCGCGCTGTCGGGCAGCCTCGGTTGTCACCAGCACCACCGCATCCAACCCCCCTAGCTCCTTCGATACCTGCCGTACCATCACACGCACCGCCGCCTCGGCCGCCACCGCGGCGACGCTCGCGCCGACTTCCGCGACGGCGGTCGTGACCGCGCGCCCGATTTCTGTCTCCGCGCCGAGGATGAGGACTCGCTTTCCGGCCAGTCTCGGACTCAAGCACGACCCTGCTGCTGCTGTTCCAGCAACAGCTCCACTACCTTAGCGATCGCGTGATACGCGTAGTTCACATAGTCGCGCGGGTGCAACTCGAGGGGTTTGAGCTCCTCCTTGCGCAGCGCCACGGGGTCGGCCATCTCGAGGTCGAGCAGCGGCAGCTCCTGCCCCATCCGCAGCTCGTACAGCTCGCCGTCCGGCGCGAGGACGACGCAGCCGAGGTCGGGATGGGCGGCGCCCGGCGGTTCGATCTCGATACCGTAGGAAAAGAAGGCGCCGGGAAACGGCGGGAACGGATCGAGACGTGCCGCCGCCTCCTGGAGTACCCGGCGAAGGCGTTCAGCCGCGCGCTCGAGGATGGCATCTGCCTCGTGTTTGTATTCGAGGGGTTCTTCGCGCATCGCTCTGTCGCTTGGTTTCGAACTGTGAGCAGAAGTGCTAAAATTTAACTATGGCTAGAGCTCCTCTGCACATTCAGTCCACTCGCCTCCGCATCCTCGAGTACCTCCAACGCAACGGTAGGGCCACGGTGAAAGAGCTTGGCCAGCTGCTCGGCCTGACATCCACCGGCATTCGCCAGCACCTGACCGTCCTCGAGCGAGACGGGCTCGTGGCTGTGCGTGAAGAGCGGGGCCGCGTCGGCCGGCCGAACCTAGTATACTCGCTGACCGACGAAGCGGACGCGGTCTTCCCAAAGACCTACGACGTACTCGCGAGCGTGCTCCTCGAGGAGATCCGCGCGACCGACGGCAACGAGAAGCTTCACCAGTTGCTGCACAACGTCTCCGAGCGCCTGGCCGCGCCGTACAAGGAGCGTGTCGAGGGCAAGGCGAAGGCCGAGCGCGTGCGCGAAACGGCCCGCATCATGGAGGAGCAGGGCTGCCTGGTGGACGTGACCGAAGCCGACGGCGACTATTACATCGACGAATACACCTGTCCCTTCCCGAAGACGGCGGAACGTGACCGCGCCGTCTGCGCCCTCCATGTCGACTTCGTCCGCATTCTCAGCGGCGACGACGCGCGGCTCACCCGCAGCCTGCTGCGCGGCGAGCGCGCCTGCACCTACCGAATCCGGCCGAGCGCCAAGCGGGGCGAGGAGCCGGTGGCGGTGGTCGGCTAGCGCAGCGCGCTGACCTTCGAAATCCGCACGTCTCAAACCCACGACGGCCTAAGGTTTTTCGAATTTCGCGTTTCGACGGGTAATCGCGCCGGCCGCCCCATAATAAGCAACTGACCGCTGCCTCGCTATAATCCTTCTGTATGCTCTGGCTCGGGCAATTCGGGATAGCGGACGGCAAAGCGCAGGAAGAAACTCCCTGGGTCGGCGTCTTTCCAGACGAGACGCGCGGCCCGGAAGCATCAGACCTGCTGCTGATCGTACAGCCGGCGACTGCGGAGAGCGTCGAATTCTGCTCTGAGCTCAAGGAGGCGGTCGGCAGTGTCTTTCACAAGTCCAAGTTGTCTCTCACCGGCGGCCTGCTGCGCGCCCTACGGGAGGCGCACGAGAACCTGCGTGAGTGGAACCGCAAGAGCCTGAAGGAGCACTGGGTGGCGGCGGGTATCTCCTGCGCAGCAGTGCGGGGGAACGAGGTCTACCTGGCGCAGGTAGCGCCGGCCGGGGCTGCTTTCTACCGGACCAGCGAGATAAGACAGGTCCGCCCTCAGCTGGCGGACGCACTGGAACCGCTCGGCATGTTCGACGAGTTCTGGCCGGAGTTCTCGCTCTTCGAGATGGAAGAAGGGGACAGGCTGCTCCTTATGACGCCCGGGCTGGCGCAGAGCCTTCCCGAGGAAGGCCTCGCCGGCTCACTTGCGCTGCCGGCCGACGAGGTGCTGCCGGCGGTCTACAGGCAGGCAAACGCGCTGCCCGACTGCGGAGCTGTCCTGATAGCGGCGCTGCCGAGCCTTGAGGGCGACGTTGAAGAGCCATCCGCAAAACTCATCGCTGACGGCTGACAGCTGACAGCATCCAAATGAACGTGCTCGGCATCGAGACCTCGTGCGACGAGACCGCGTTGGCGGTCGTCGCGGACGGGACGCATATCCTCTCCAACGTCGTCTCGTCACAAGTCGAGCTGCACGCGCGCTACGGGGGCGTCGTCCCTGAACTCGCCTCCCGCGAGCACGTCCGGGCGATCGTCCCGGTACTCGATGAAGCGCTGCGCGAAGCTTCGCTCAGCCTCGACGGCATCGACGCGATAGCGGTCACCCACGGGCCGGGACTGGCGGGCGCGCTCCTCGTCGGCCTCAATTTCGCGAAGGCGCTGGCGTTCGCGCTCTCGCTGCCGCTGATCCCCGTCAATCATCTCGAGGGCCACATCTACGCCGCCTGGCTAGAGCACCGGCGCGAGCCGGAATTTCCGGCGCTGGCGCTGATCGCCTCGGGCGGCCACAGCGACGTCGTGCTGATGGAGGGGCACGGGCAGTACCGCCGGCTGGGCGAAACGGTGGACGACGCCGCGGGCGAGGCGTTCGACAAGGTGGCGCGGCTGCTCGGTCTCGGCTTTCCCGGCGGGCCCGCCATCGAGAGCCTTGCGTCGGAAGCCGCGGCGCCGGCCGGCCGGCTGCCGCGGGCCCGGCTGGAGCGGCCCTACGACTTCAGCTTCAGCGGCCTGAAGGCGAAGGTGCAGCGCATCGTGCGCGGCGAGGAGGGCGCGGCGCCGCCGCCGGCGGCGCTCGCGGCCGCGTTTCAGGAGTCGGTCGTCGATTCGCTCGTCACCAAGGCAGTGCAGGCGGCGACCGACCACGGCGCCCGCGAGATCATCCTCGCCGGAGGCGTCGCCGCGAACTCCGCTTTGCGCACCGTCCTTGCCGAGCGCTCGCCCGTGCCTGTGATCGTCCCACCGCCCGCCCTCTGCACCGACAACGGCGCGATGATCGCCGCCGCCGGCTACCAGCGGCTTCTTGCCGGCGAGACGGCCGGCCTGGAGGTGGACATCGATCCGGGGCTGCGGATCGGCTAGGAGACGGACCCTGGAACTAGGAACTTGGTCAAAGTGATCTTGTTCCCTGTTCCCTGTTCCTAGCTCAGCGGACACCTTCCACAGCCGCCCTGCGTGCAGTATTGGTTGAGGAGATAGAGCATTCCCTGCTGGCGGCGAAAATTGATCGGAACGGCGGCCTGGTGGCCTTCCCGCCCACGAAACTCGCGCGTCGAAAATGGCAAATGTTGCGACTGGTTTTCGGTTGTCGATATGCGGCTTTCAAGATTCGGTTTCCTGCTTTCCTCCGCCGGCGCCGCGCCGACCGCCTCATGCAGGTGGCGCACGGCGCCGTAGCGCGCGGGCAGCGGCAGGCAAGCGAAGATGGCCTCGACGCGGCAGACGCGCTGTTCGGGGCCCAGGGCCGCAAGCCAGGGCAGGACGGCGTTCGCGACGATCTCGACCGCGCGGCCGCGCCCGACGAGCCCGGGGACGGTGAGCGCGGAGATGAGCGAGGCGATCGCTCCTCGCTCAAGGCCCGGACCTTTGGACAACCGAAACTCGAAATTCGAAACTCGTCTGGGTGCAGAGCCGTAATTGCTTTCCGTTCCGGTGTTTACACTTCCGGTCTTGGTCTCGTTGGGATCACCCCGCATGCGCGATTCGTCAAAGGTGTCAATAAACGACTCCACCAGCCCCTTGCCCGCAAAGCGCGCCGCCAGCCGGGCAGCGCCCTCGACGCGGCGCGCCGGCCCGTTGGCCGGCCGCCGCGCGGCCCGGTGCAGCGCGGGCAGGCGAATAAGGCCAGCCTCGAGCGATCGGAGCGCCTCAGCGGCGCGACCCGAAGACGGCAGCGAGCGGAGCCGCCCGCTAAGGGACGCCCAGCGGACCTGCTGGGCGAGGAGACGGAACGATTCCCGGTCGGGGCCGAAGGCGAGAGCTTCGAGCAGCGACTGCCAGAGCGCTTCCTCCTTACCTTCCCGCGCGATGATCGGGACGAGCGCGGCCGTCTTACGCCGGAAGCGCATGTGTCCGAGCCGGTCCAGGGTGGAGGCGACCTCTGCGGCCCCGTGTCGCGCCAGCGCCGAGAAGCACGGCTCCCGCCAGAGAGCCGGCCGCTCGAGCCAGCGCACGATCTCGTTCGCACGGCCCTCGACCCAGCCAGCCAGCGCCGCGACCGGCGCCGTCCCCCCGCCGAGCAGGGCCGTCGGCCGCCGCTCGTCGTCCCAGAAGACAACGTGGAGGACGACCCCCGCGTAGGCGGGATCGCGCTGGTGGCCGTGCCGCTGAAAATCGCTGCTGCGCACGTGCAGCTCGACGTCTCCCTGGAGCAGGCCGCCCGGCGCGGCGATCAGCGCATCAAGGAAGTCCGGTCCTGTCCCGCCACCGAGCCGCCCCCGGTAGATTACGCGCAGCTTTTCTCCCCGCCCCGTGACCAGCGCCTCCGGCGGGAACGTCTGGTCCCGCCAGAGGCGGGCCAGCTCGCGCTCGCTGAGCGACCGAAAATCGAAATCCGAAATTCGACAACGTCCCCTGTCATATCCGGCCGCCTTCACTGCCATGCGCGTCTACTCTTTCGAATTTCGGCTCTCTGGTTTTGCCCTTGTCGTCCCGTACTCGAACTCTGCCCGCTCGGCGATAATCGCAAGCAGGGTGACGGAGGCGCCGCGCGGACGGTAGCGGCCGGTCTCCCACTCGCTCACCGTCTGCTGTCTGGTGCCGAGCTGCGCCGCCAGCTCTTCCTGGCTGAGATTCATGTGCCGCCGCAGGGCGCGGACCAACGACGCGTCCCAGCCAACGGCTTGGGCTTGTCTCCTCGGCATAGCGACATTCTACACGGAACCGTGTAGACTCAGCAAGTGGGCACGCAGATCCCAACCGAGAAAAAGAATCGCGGTCACAATCGATGCTCGAATTTCTATTTTCGATCTTTTCAGGGCTCGCCTCTTGCACCACGCCGTGACGTGTCCTACTATTCCGTTGTTAGCACTCTGCCCCTTAGAGTGCTAACGCGTTACGAATTACGTTCCCTTGCGAGGAGGAGGGCTCATGCCTGCAGCAACGAAAACCAAGCCGAAGACCAAGTCCACCGTTAAAGTCGTCCCGCTGGGCGACCGCATCGTGGTTAAGCAGACGAGACAGGACGAGGTGCGTGCCAGCGGACTTGTGATCCCCGATACCGCGCGCGAGAAGCCCCAGCTGGGTGAAGTGATCGCGATCGGGCCGGGGCGCCTGGACGACAACGGCAAGCGCGTGCCGATCGATGTCAAGGCCGGGGACCGCGTTCTTTACGCCAAGTACAGCGGGCAGGAGATCCCGCGCGGCGTCTACGGCGATACAGACGACGAGTACATGGTGCTCAAAGAGAGCGACATCCTCGCTAAGCTCGCTTAGCGAGAGGAACAAGGAACCGGGAACGGGGAGCGGATGAGCCGTGTTCCCTGTTCCTCTTCGCTACGGACGATAGGAGGTCCACATGCCTGCAAAGCAACTGCTGTTTGACGAAGACGCCAGGCGCCGGCTGAAAGACGGCGTCGACGCGCTGGCGGACGCCGTGCGCGTGACGCTGGGGCCACGCGGCCGCAACGTGATCCTGGAGAAAAAGTTCGGGCCACCGGCAATCGTGGACGACGGTGTCAGCGTCGCCAAGGAGATCGAGCTCAAGGACCCGTTCGAGAATATGGGCGCTCAGCTCGCCCGCGAAGTGGCGAGCAAGACCAACGACGTCGCCGGCGACGGCACCACAACCGCCACTGTGCTCGCGCAGGCGATCGTGCGCGAGGGGCTGCGCGTCGTCGCGGCCGGCGCCAACCCCATGAGCGTGAAGCGCGGGCTGGAGCGGGCGGTCGACGCCGTCATCGCGGGTATCCGCGACGTGGCCAAGCCCGTTGCGGGCAAGGAGCAGATCGCGCAGGTGGCCACGATCTCCGGCCACGACCCTGAGATCGGCGAGATCATCGCCGACGTAATGGAGAAGGTCGGCAAGGACGGGGTGATCACCGTCGAAGAGGGCAAGGGCATCCGCATGGAGACGGAGTTCGTGGAGGGCATGCAACTGGACCGCGGCTACGTGTCCCCCTACTTCGTGACGAACCAGGACCGCATGGAGGCCGTGATCGACGACCCTTACATCCTGATCACCGACAAGCGTATCTCCGGCGTAGCGGAGCTGCTGCCGGTGCTTGAAAGGGTGCTGCAGGTGACGAAGAACATCGTCATCATGGCCGACGACGTCGAGGGCGAGGCCCTGGCGACGCTCGTCGTAAATAAGTTGCGCGGCACGATCAACGCGCTCGCAATCAAGGCACCTTCGTTCGGGGACCGCCGCGAGGCGATCTTAGAGGACATTGCGATCCTGACAGGCGGCAAGTTCATCACCGAGAAGATGGGGTTCAAGCTGGAGAACACGCAGGTCCAGGACCTTGGACGCGCGCGGCGGGTAGTGGCAACGAAGGAAGACACGGTGATCATCGAGGGGCACGGGTCGGACGAGGCGATTCAGGCACGGATCAAGCAGATCAAGGCGCAGTCGGAGGACGCGGCGTCGGAGTTCGACCGCGAGAAGCTGCAGGAGCGGCTGGCAAAGCTGGCCGGCGGCGTGGCCGTGATCAAGGTCGGCGCGGCGACGGAGGTCGAGCTGAAGGAGCGCAAGCTGCGGGTGGAGGACGCGCTATCGGCGACGCGGGCGGCGGTGGAGGAGGGGATCGTGCCGGGCGGCGGCGTTGCGCTGATCCGAGCGCAAAAGCGCCTCGACCAACTCGAGAAGGAGTTAAGCGAGGACGAGCGTACGGGCGTGGGCATCCTGCGCAAGGCGCTCGAGGAGCCACTCAGGATGATTGCGGAGAACGCGGGGCAGGAGGGGATGGTAGTGGTGGACCAGGTGAAGCGCTCGAAGGATACCAATTACGGCTACGATGCGGCCACCAACGAGTACGTCGACCTGCTGACGCACGGGATCATCGACCCGGCGAAGGTGACGCGGACCGCCCTGGAGAACGCAAGCTCGATCGCGGCGCTCGTGTTGACGACGGAGACGCTGGTGACGGAGATCCCCTCGGAGGCGCCGGCGATGCCGATGGGCGGGCCGCCGCCGATGGACTACTAACCGCAGATCAGAGGCCCGGCTGTCAGCCATCAGCCATCGGCGCCACGCGCCGCCGGTGGTGTTTTGACTTATTCCCTCATCGCGCTGTGCGCAGCGGCGTGCCAGTCGCGAGTGCCATTTGCCCGTTGGAGATCCCGCATCGATGGGGGATCATGCAGGCGATGATGTTGGCGGGGAAGTGGGTGTGGATATGGAACTGGCAGCGCTGCGAGGTGGAGACGCCTCGCGCGTGGCGGCGAGGCTGCGGGCGGCCGGGCTGCGCGGGCGCCCTCGTGAGGCATTCGACGGACCGCGCTGGTTCGACCAGGGCCGGGCGTGGCGGGAGATCGCCGCTGAGCTGAAGGCGGAGGGGATCGCGGCGGGCGGCTGCGGCTACTGTTACGGAAACGATCCGGCCGGCGACGCGCTGCGGGCGATCGAGACCGCGCAATACGGGCAGGCCGACCTCCTGGTGCTCGATGTCGAGGCAGAATTCAAGACCAAGCCGCGGGCGGCGGACGCGCTTGCCGCGGCATACGCGACGCGCTCGGGCCGGAGTATTCGCTCTACTTCAGCAGCTTCGCAATCGCCCGTTATCACCGCTCGTTCCCGTTCCAGATCTTTGGCCGCTACTGCACGGGCACCGTCACGCAGGTCTACTGGAATGCCTTCCGCGGGCCGTCGATCAATCCCTAAATTGGACGTACGAGGACTACGCGGCGCTTGACTTCGCGCCCGAGCGGGTATTTCCCGCCGGCGGCCTGTATCGGGAAGGCATCGTCGGCTATCCATCCCCGGACGAGGTGAGGGAGTTCGCGCGCCAGGTGCGGGCGAGAGGGTCGCGGGGAGCGAGCGTCTGGTCGTACGAGCACATGAGCGAGGAGATGTGGCAGGCCGTCGCCTCGGCGGCGGTTGGTGAGGAGGAGGAAGAAATGTCAAGCGCAGAATTCGATCAGCTAAGCGCATCGGTGTCGAAGCTGTCGGGCCGCGTGGGTCAGCTCGAGGCGGCGGTGGCGGCGATCCGCAGCGCGCCGCCGCCGGTCGCTGCCCCGCCGGGACCGACTTATACCGTGCAGCCGGGCGACACGCTGTCAGGGATCGCGGTAGCTTCGGCCTCGATGGGTGGCAGCGGCTGTACGAGGTGAACGCGGGCGTGATCGGCGGCGATCCGAACCGGATCTATCCCGGGCAGGTGCTCGTCA
>VBEJ01000261.1 GCA_005882985.1 Chloroflexota bacterium | reverse complement strand
AGGAGCGTTTGGCAAAAACAGGTGGCGAACACTACTGCGAGACTGTCCCGCGACGCCAACGAACAACGGCCCAAACGCCAGCAAGCACCACGAGGATACCCCCGGCCAGGAGGAACCAGAGGAAAAACCAGTCTTCATAGATGATGCCGAGCACCAGGAAGGCGATCATGGCGACCGCGGTGGCCGCCATCCAGCGGAAGAGGTCGCTCGACCGCTGTGAACTCGTTCGTCCCCTCAGGTAAAGACTAAGCCCAAGCGCGACGAGCACGATGACGAATACCCCCAGCACGCGCCCACTATACGCTGTGATGACGAGCATCTACAAGCGCCAAAGGCGGGGAGCGGCACGTATCCTGCTCTGATCACCGGGCCATCGCTCTAGCTTGCGCACTTCGTGGCCTTTACATCGGGCGCGATTGCTTCATGCGAGCTTCACGTGTGTCCGGTAGCCTGATAGTGGGTGAGGGAGAAGCGATGATACTCGCAGAGAAGACGACAAAAAGGCCGAGCACAGGCTCCGCGCGGTGGTCGACGCCGACGAGGCGCTCCTTCCACCGACGGACAGCCGCGGAGGGCCGGCCGACGATTGAGGTGGGCTCGATCAGTGTTGACCGTCGCCTGCTGGGCGAGGTCCGCGACTGGGCGATCCTTACGGGTGTATCGCTCGCGGCCTGCGCCTCGGCGGCCATCGCGATCGGGGTTGCGTAAGGAAGAGGCGAGCGCCCGAAGCAGACCCAAGCACACCACCCATGTGTCGCGCGAAGTTCCGTCGACTTCGGGTTGGTAGTGAAGCAGGGCGTAGCATTAACGGCGTAGTCCGGGTAAGAATCTATATGTATGCTCTCATTTCGCCCGAAGCGGGGATGGGGACCGCTTGCTGTCTTCGCGGTCATCGTCTGCGCCGGGCTCGTGTACTTTTTCTTCTCGGTCATTTCCAGCGGTGGGTCCAACCATGAAATAAGACACAGGTTGGCGGGGACGCCGTTGAAAACAGCGGTGACGAACGACCCGGTGCTGGTAGGCGCGGGCGACATCTCGTCGTGTGCTCAGGACAACGATGCCTCGACGGCCAAGCTTCTCGATGGTGTCGTCAACGGGGCGACAGGCGAAGTCGTGGTGTTCACGGCCGGGGACAACGCCTATGAGTCAGGCACTGACGCCGAATTTCAACAGTGCTATGACCCGACCTGGGGCCGGTACAAAGACAGGACGCGACCGGCGCCGGGCAACCACGAGTATCAATCCGGGAAGGCAGACGGGTACTTCAAGTACTTTGGCGCGGCCGCGGGCGATCCGACGCGGGGTTATTACAGCTACGATCTGGGCACCTGGCACATTGTCGTTCTCAATACCAACGACCATTGCAAGCAGGTCGCTTGTGAGAATGGGTCAGCGCAAGAAGAGTGGCTTCGCGCGGACCTCGCGGCCCACCCGGCGGCCTGCACTCTTGCGATCTGGCACGACCCGCGCTTCACCTCAGGGACGAAGCACGGCAATTCACCCTGGGTGATACCTTTCTGGGACGATCTATACAAGCAGGGAGCGGACGTCGTTGTGAGCGCGCACGAGCATAACTACGAAAGATTCGCGCCGCAAACGCCGGCGGGTGAGTCCGACCCTCAGTTCGGGATTCGCGAGTTCGTGGTCGGAACGGGTGGGGAAAGTCATTACAGCGACTCCAAGTCTGCTCTTGCCAATAGCGAGGTTGGAGACGACAGCACGTACGGAGTAATCAAGCTTATCCTCCACCCGCAGGGATACGACTGGGAATTCATCCCTCAAGGGCGCGGTGGTGATGCTTTCCGAGACTGGGGCAGCGGGGTTTGCCACGGACCTCCGAAAAGCGGCTAGCGAGTACTCGCAAGCCTGCAGCGATTCCTGAAGGGGCCGGTCAGCTTCGTGATGCCGGTGACGGCGGCGAAGCCGCGCGGCGGGTACGGGGCGGCATCGTGGCGGGCCGGGTGCGCGATCGAGTGCCCCGAA
>VBEJ01000139.1 GCA_005882985.1 Chloroflexota bacterium | reverse complement strand
TGCCCGGCCCCGACCACAATCGCAACCTTCCCCTCAAGCCTCATAGCGCGAACGCCTTTCCGCCCGCCCATAGGGGCGAGGCATCCATCGGATGCAAGACGACAACTCACTAAGAACATTCGTCTCTTGACCTGGACCATGCCCCGTCCGGACAAATGCCTCGCCCACGACGCTCCGAATCACCGCCGACGCCCTTTCCATCACGCCTGCCCTCGTACGGACAGACCTTCAGGTCTGTCCGCCATCGCCCACAACGCCGCTAACACCAGCTAACCTCGAATCAGCGCGGGCCCACCATCCGCGAATCCGTTCCCAAAATCCGTTGACAGACAATCCGCTCGCCTCACTCGAAACCCTTCACGCCCTCTTCCAATTGCACGCCCAGCGAATTCAGCGCCATCGAGACGATGTGATACTGCCCGACCGCGAAGATCACGTCGATCAGCTGCTGCGTTTCCAACCGCTCCGAGAGCGCCCCCCAGGTCGCATCGCTGATGAACGAGTCGTTGTGCAGCTCGTCTGCCGCCCGCAGCAGCGCAGCGTCAAACGGCGACCACTCGTCCGCCTCCGGTCCCGCCTTCACGCGCTCGATCTCCTCGTCTGTCACGCCGCAGCTCTTCGCGATGATGACATGCTGCCCCCACTCGTACTCCGACCGGCACAACCACCCCGTCCGCAGGATTAGCAGCTCCCGTTCCCTGGCCGGCAGCGTGCTCTTGTAGAGCACGTGGGTGCCGAACACTCCCCACCGCTTGAGCAGCTTCGGGTGCGCGACCAGTGTGCGGTAGATGTTCAGAACCCGCCCTTCCCGCGATACCGTCTGCATGAACTGCCGCCCCTCGTCATCCAGGTCCTCGTCCCGCATCGGCGCCACCCGCGGCTTCGGCAATCGCATCCCGTCCTCCTGTAATTCAGTACGCCGTAGCATACCCGCGCCAGCAAGCAGGCGCACCATCCGTAGTGGCGAGGCACCCACCGAAACGACGAAGCCCATCCAACGGACTTCCGCATCCCTCCCCGAGATCACACCTCGCCCGCGCACGTGCCTCGCCCTCAAGGCCCCGATCCAGGACGATCACCTGCCGAATCAGTGCCACGACCCGTTAGACTTCGGCCGCTCATCCGATACCATGGAAGCACAGCACCTGAATAGCCGAATACAGAAACCGCTGATTGAATTCGGGGCCCAAGGCTTAGATCACGACTCAATCAAACAAGACCACCGCCCACAAACACGGAAACCACCGAAAAAGCAATTTCTGCGCGGAGTCAATCAGAGAACACGAACAACAGCCCAAAGACAATCAGAAATCAGCTACGAAAACAGCGATTGATTGACCCCGAAATCGCCCGATTAGACCGCTACGCGCGGCCGCTCAGTAGACACCTTGGGCTGCCCGAGCGACTCCCGCCAGACTTCCATGACGATGAACGTGTGCCCATCCCGCCAGGACGTCCCCGAAATCTCGAAGCCAACCTTGCGGAATGCCCGCTGCGCCCGCGCGTTCCAGTCCAGCGTGTGCAGGTACAGCCTCTCCAGGTCGCTGGCCGCGAACAGGCCGCGCACGACGGCCTCGAGTGCGTCCGAGCCGTAGCCCTGTGACCAGCAGCGCGGCTCACCGATGCTGATCCCGATCTCCGCCTCGCCCCGTACGGCATCGATGTTGTAGTACATCACGTTACCGATATGGCGGCCCTGCTCGTCCTCGATGGCGAACGAGCGCTTCGATATGTCGGTAAAGCGGAAGTCGAACGACCAGTTGCGCTCGTAGCTCTCGTAAGGTGCCTGCACCGGCCGCGACGCATCGAACTGCGCCAGGTCTTGATCGCTGCGCCAGCGGTACTCGTCCTGCGCATCGCCCGCTCGCTTGCGGCGCACGATCGCCCTTCGCCCGCGCGCGACAACGTCGTCCGACGGCGCAACCGTCAACGCTTGCTCTCCAACAACGCCTTCGCTTGACGGGCGGCCTCGACCTCGTTCTTAAAGGTCAATTTTTTCAGGGCGACCTCCGCTGGGACCCACTCGACCCTATCATACTCGACATCATGCTTAGAGGTATCGCCGCCGATCGCCTCCATCAAGTAGTAGTGGACCCATTTGTGGTAGCGCACGCCCTCACGCGAGAACCAGTACTCGATCACCCCGATCTTGTCGACGAGCCGCACCTCAAGGCCAGTCTCCTCCGATACCTCTCGCACAGCGGTCTGTTCCAGCGACTCACCCGGGTTTGGCGTGCCCTTTGGAAGCCCCCAGACACCGTCTGAGTCGCGCCCGCAGATCGCGAACTCGGCGCCCCCGTCCGTTAAACGGTAAACGATCCCCCCGGCCGAGACTGCGCGCTGGACGGGTTGTAGTCGCGATTTTGAGGTATGGCGGACTGATGAACGGCCGCGCTTCCGAGTCGGCATACGCTAGAACCGGTACCTGTAGGAGAGAGGGTCCTCTTCGAAGTCTATCTCGGCCAGCGCAGCCAGCGCCGCCTCTTTCGCGGCCGGCGAGCCCTCGCGCGAAAGCTCTAACAGCGCGTCGCGTGCCTCTCGCCCACCGATATCCCCCAGCGCCGCGATGGCCGCCTCCCGCACCTCCTCGTCGGGGTCCGAGAGGGCTGGGACAAGGTTTGCGACGGTGCTTTCATCGCCGAGCGATCCGAGCGCGGTGGCCGCCTCATAGCGTACTTCGGCCTCTTCGTTGCTCAACTCTCGCAGCAGCAGCGGCAGCCAGCGCCGTTCGCAGCTCCGGCCCATCGCGTGCACTGCCGCGACCTTCAGGCGTCGGACGCCGCTCTCGTATGCCTCACTGATTGCCTGGCGGACCCAGGCGGCATCGTGCGGTCCGATCGCTTCGATCGCCCGCGCCCGCACTTCCTCGATCTCATCGGAATTCGCGATTACCTCTCGTAGCCCGGACTCCACTGCTTTGGAATGACGTTCTCGCAGGCGCCCTTCCTCGGAGCGAAGCACGAAGCGCCCCAGGGCCAGCGCCGCCTCCGCCCGTACTGCCGCGTCATCATCCTCGCGCAGCAGCGTCAGCAGTCTTGGTATCAGCTCGACGCCCTCGTGCTCCCAGAGACCACGCACGGAACCAAGGCGCACTTCGGCGTCGTCATCACCAAGGCCCTGGAGGAAGACCGCATCGAAGTCAAATTCGACGTTGTCTTCCTCCAAATCCAGGAGCTCCTGAACCACTTCTCGCCGTCGTTCAATAGGGATGCCCCGCCAGACATTTGCAAGCTCTGCCTTTTGCTCCGTGTGCAGGGCCGATAATGTTGCCAGGCCGGCCGCCTTCAACTTGATCGACGGATCGGTCAGTTCGCGCAGGTACCCTTCGAAGGACTGGTTCGAGTCGGCTTGATCTGAACTTACCGAATGGGTTGAGTCATCCATCACTACTTGGCGGAAACAGTGAGCGATTCGAAAAAGAGCGGCGGCGTCCTCACTGAGCCGCCCACCCAGCGCGATTCGCTGCCAATCGCCACCAGCCGCTTCAGCGCCTCATGTACGTTGCCCGCCACCATTGTGTCTTTCACCCTGCCCGTGATCTCTCCGCCTTCTATCTTATAACCGAGGAGGACGTTCCCGGAGAAGTCGCCTCCCATCACGTTGCCCTGGCCGGCGCCCATGAGTTCTTCCACGACCAACCCCTCTTTCACTCTGCCCACCATCTCCTTGAAGCTCATCTCACCTTCGTCGATTACCAGCGACGTCGTTGAGATCGAAGGCTGTGCTGCCATTGATCGCTCCGCACTCCCCGTCGACTCGGCCTTCGCCAACCCCGCCGTCTGCAAGTCGTATAGGAAGCTGCGCACGATTCCTTTCTCGATCAGCGGATTGCGCCGGCTACCTACACCTTCGTCGTCGAACGGCCGCGATCCCGGCCGGTAAGGCAGCGTCGCGTCGTCCCAAAGGGATAGTCGCGCGTCATACATTGCTTTGCCCAGACATCCCACCAACGGCGACTGCCCCTGGTGAACCATTCTCCCTGAGAATGCGATCGTCAGCGGCCCGATGAGAGCGGATGCTATACCGAGCGGCGTGAAGACCACCGGCAGCTCCGCCGTCCGCGCCTCAGTTGTCCGCCTCGAGTTCTCGAGCTGGCTCACCACGCTCGCCTCGACGGCCTTCAGGTCGAGCTGCGCACGGCACGAAGCGTCGCCGTCGCCCACGAAGAGCATATCGGTGCCGCGGATGAGCGTGCCGTTCAGCCACGCCGAGTACCCAGTTCCACGATAGGTGAACATCCCGCCGTTTGTGTTCGCGATCGTCACTGTTGAATCGCCTCGGCGTACGTATGCATCGCAAAGCAATTCCGGCTCCACCGCGCGGACGGCATCGATCAGCGACTGCCCAACTTCGATCATCTCATCGACCGGAAGGACCTCTACATCTGGATCGTAAACGTCCACATCAGCGGCAGGCCCGTCTCGCGGGAAGTCGAGATGCGCCTCGGGGCCGAACGGCGCCGTCTCCAGCGCCGCCTCCACTAGCTCACTCACATCGCCCGGCTTCGTGCTCGATGCGAACCCTATCCGGCCGTTTACGATCACCCGCAGCGCCACCCCGCTGGTCTGCCGGGCGTTGATCTCCTTCAGCCGGTTTGCCTCAAACCGCACCGGCGTCTCCTCCGACTGGACGATAAAGGCCTCTGCTCGCTGAGCGCCGAGCCGCTGCGCGGCCTGAAGGATGGGCTCAGGGTCAGTCAAAACGCCCCCTTGTTCATGCGTTCCGGTCCCCACGCGGTTTCGACAGTCAACGCTCACCCACCACCACGTCGCGTATGCGGATGTGAGGGCTCCCATTCGAGACCGGTAGCGGCATCTGGCCCGCCTTGCCGCAGCCGCCGCCCTGGTTGAAGTCCATGTCGTTCCCGAGCGCGTCGATGTTCATCAGCGTCGTGAACAGATTGCCCGTCAGCTTCACCGGGCGGAGGAGTTCCGCCACCTTGCCGTTGCGGATCATGTACGCTTCGCCCGCCGAGAACGTGAACATCTCCATGCTCGTCGTTCCCCCAAACCAGTTCCGCGCGTAGACTCCCTCATCGATGTCCGCGATCAGGTCGTTGAAGCTCATCTCGCCCCGCTCGATATACGTGTTCGTCATCCGCACGATCGGCGGAAAGCGATAGTCCAGCGCCCGCGCATTGCCCGTCACTCGCTCGCCCATTTTCCCGGCCGTCTCCCGTGAGTGCAGCCGCCCGACCAAGATTCCATCCCGGATCAGATCGGTCTTCTGCGCCGGCACGCCTTCGTCGTCGTAGCGAAAGCTTCCGCGCAGGCCAGGTACCGCCGCACCGTCCACGATATTCAGATGCGGCTGCCCGAACTGCCGACCGAGGACCATGATCTCCTTCATTCGCTCGTTCTCGTAGACGAAGTCAGATTCCGAGAGATGTCCGAACGCCTCGTGACAGAAGACACCGGCCAGGATGGGATCCAAAACCACCGGGTACGTCCCGGCTTCGACGTAGGGCGCCGCGAGCAACTCAACGGCCCGCTCGCCGAGATGGCGCGCTGTCTCCCCTAGCGTCTCGACATACGAGAAGTCGTTGAGCGCGCCGAGGCTCATGCTAGCCTGCTGCATGTCGCCGTTTTTGCGAGCTGTAGCGGATAGGCGTGAGACGACATCGATGCGTTCCTGCTCGATGTACGAGCCCTCGCTGCTGGCAAAGAGCACCCGCTTGTGCGCGTCGGAGTACGTGATGTTCGTGCTCGTCACGCCATCGACCGAGAGGATCGTCTCGTTGTAGCGATCCAGCATCTTCTTCTTCACCGCGAGCGGAACCGTGCGCGGGTCGTTCTTCAGTTCGAGTGGCACCGTGTCTCCGACCGGCGCGACTTCGGCGAACTGGCTTGTTTCCTTCCCCACGTGCCCCGCCGCTTCAACCGCCTCCTCGACGCGCTTCCTCAACTCCGACGGCTCGTTGAAGCTCACGAACCCCCAACCGCCGCGCAAAAGCGCCCGCACGTTGCCGCCGAAGCTTCGCGTCCGTCCGATCTCCTCGAGTTCGCGCCCGCGATAGACGATCCTATTCGTGGCGGTTTCGTCGAGCCGGACTTCTACATAATCGGCCCGTTGCCCCCGAATCGCCGCCTCGATCTCGCTACGGTCCGCTGTGTCTCCCACCAACTTATGTGGCCCTCTGTCGAACGGTCGGCGGACGTGTTTCTCCGCCTTCCCCGATTTTCGGCTCAGTTCCCTGGATCAGCCGCCTTATGTTCGGTACGTGCGTCAGCAACACAATCGCCGTGGCGAAGGCGCCGAATATCGTCTTCGACCACGTGTACACATCCCCGCCCGGAAGTATGGCTAGGAAGACCAGCACTAACGCGCCGAGAGGTACGGTCACCATCGACATCACGGACATGTAGCGGAGAGCAAGAACGATGAACAGGCCGACCGCCACTAACCCTATCGCAAGTGGCATGGCGAGCGCGGCATAAACGCCGAATGAGGTCGCTACGCCTCGGCCGCCCCTGAAGCCGATGTATACCGGAAACGTATGCCCGAGAACAGCCGAGATGCCGGCCGCGACCTGAAGATCGTGCGTGCCGAAGATGTACCACGTTGCAAGCGTCGGGACATAGCCTTTGAGTGCATCGCCGATAAGGACAGCGATGAACGGCCCGCGGCCCATCGTCCGAAGCACATTTGTCGCGCCGATTACCCCGCTGCCGTAATCACGGATATCGATGCCACGCCATACGCGCGCCACGATGTAGCCGATCGGGATCGCCCCAATCAAATACGAGGCGACGACCACAACGACGAGCTCCGAGAGGTTCACGGGCCCGCTTTCGAACCTCGAACTGCCCGCGACTGACTCATTCCCTGCTCCGAAACTCCAACTTTATCGCCGTTCCCTCGAACCCGAACCGCTTGCGTAAGAAGTTCTCTAGATACCGCCGGTACGAGAAGTGTATCAGGCTTGCGTCGTTCGTAAAGAACACAAAGGTCGGCGGCCGCACCTCCGCCTGCGTGCCATATTTAATGCGAAGAGGCCTACGTCCCGGCGATGGAGGAGGGTTGGTCGCAACCGCTTCGCGGAGCACGGTGTTCACCTCCGAAGTCGGAATACGCTGCGATCTCGTCTCACCGATCTCCAGCGCCAGGTCAAGCAGGCCGTCGATGTTCAGGCCTATCTTGGCGGAAACAAACGCTAGCGGAGCCCAGGGCGTGAACTGAAGCCGGCGAAGCACATTGCGCGCGAACGCGTCGCGGCTCTCTTCGCTGTCCTCCGACAGGTCCCACTTGTTGACTGCGACGATCATGCCTTTATGGGCATCAGCAACGAATCCGGCCACGTGCAGGTCCTGCGCCGCCACTTTCTCCGTCGCGTCCAAGACGAGAATCGCGATATCGCAGCGCTCAATGGCCTGGCGGGCGCGCATCACGCTGTACTTTTCAACGCCACGCTCGATTCGCCCGCGCCGCCTGATCCCCGCGGTGTCAATTAGGGTTAGCGGCCGGTCCCGGTACACAAAGCGCGTGTCCACCGCATCCCGCGTCGTGCCTGACTCCTCGCTCACAATTACCCTGTCTTCGCCGAGGATGGCGTTGACCAGCGCGGACTTTCCGACATTCGGCCTGCCGACGACGGCCAGACGCAATTCGTCGATCGCTTCCTCGGCCGGCGATTCAGGAAGCAGTTCACCGAGCCGGTCCAACACCTCGCGCAGACCGAGATCATGGTAAGCACTGACTGGCATCGGCTCACCTAGCCCCAACTCGAAGAACTCCAGCGCGGCGTCGTGGCGTGCTTCGTTGTCTACCTTGTTCCCAAGCAGCAAAACCGGCGTTTCCACCCGGCGCAGCAACTCAGCGATCTCCGCATCCGTTCGGGTGATTCCTGCGACAGCGTCCAGAACAAACAGGATTACGTCTGCCTCCGCTACTGCGGTCTGCACCTGTTCTCGAATGAGTGCGGAGTAGCCTTCGGCCGCAGCCGGTACCAACCCACCTGTGTCGATGAGCGCAAACTGACGGTCTCGATAGGCTATCTCGGCCTGGAGCCGGTCGCGTGTGGTACCGGGAACGTCCTCCACTATCGCGGTACGCCGGCCAACAAGACGGTTGAAAAGCGTCGACTTCCCGACGTTTGGACGCCCGACGATAACGACAACCGCTTTACGAACGACGCGGTCGCCCGTTCGCTTAATTTGATCCCCGCCGGGCACGGCTTATTTGTGCTCTAACGTAACGTCTATATCTTGTGGAGAAACAGACCGGACTTCGAGGCCGTTCGGCGCCGTCACTTTTGCGCTTACTTTGTGCGTGCCCGTGTCCTTTCCGTCCAAATCGATGGTTGCCTTGATGTCATCAGGGTTCACCTTAAGAAGGTCCGTCAGCGGGCCAAACAGGAACACCTGGACGGGCGGGAGGTTCCCGGCGATTTTGAGATTGTCCGCTAAACCATTGACTGTTATCGGCACAGCGAATGCCTGCTGCCCCGTCACCGCAATGATCTTCACTTTGACGGTGACATTTATGCCGCCCTTAACGCTCGTCCCCGTCGGTAGATTAAGCGACACCGTCCGGGAAGTATCGCTCGTCGCATCGTCAATGTCGACCGGTTGAGTCAGTATCGCCACCGCCTGCTCGACGAACGTCTGCGACCCGAATACGGTGACAACCGCGGGCTCTACGGAAACGCCGAGGACATTATAGCCCTCCC
>VBEJ01000255.1 GCA_005882985.1 Chloroflexota bacterium | reverse complement strand
CGTGTCATTGGCGACTTCGGTCGTCCGTATTTCGATCTTCTTGATCTGAGCCGCGGGGACGCCGTTGTTGGCAGCCCACTGCTCCGCCTTCTGGCGAGCCGCGACCGGCTGCAGAGGGAGCTCGGCGACCCCGGCGAGTGCCGCAGCATCGGCGGTGTTCTGAAGATGACGCCGGTCCTCGTAAAAGAGACCCATGTCAATCGTCATCGCGACGAAGCCGAGAATTACGGCGAGCGCGAGGACAAACGCCACCAACATCTGCCCACCATCGAACGAGTGCCGTTTGCTAATCAAGGCCAATCCCTCCCAGAACAAACCCTCTAACGTCCCAGCAATTTCGCGGGTCCTTCGTGGAACCCGCCCCCACTAAAAGCGGTCCGACGCCGGCGCCTCTGTTCGCTTCCGTTTCTTCTTCGCGCCGCGCTTTTCGGTGCCCGGCTGCTTTTCCGGCGAGGGCGGCTCCTCTCGCTTGACGGGGATGTCGACCGGTGGAGAGTTGAAGCCCCGGAAGCTGTCCGTCCGCGTTGGCTGGCTCCTGCCTTCGAGCACGCTCCTAACGGCATCGACGTCGAAGGCGCCTGGCCGGCCGAGCGTCCTGTTCAGAAATTTCTTAAGGCGCATTCCGCAATCTATGTCCCCCGTTGAGGACAGATTACTCACCGCTCGGTGAACAATCGGTTAACCGTTTCTTAACTTTGGTTAATAATCGGTTAAGAAGCAGTGACTAAGCCGTCGGCCGGGTCTGCAATGGTGGCAGGTTCGGCAGCGGCGGGATTTCTGCTGTCAGCGTTGCGCAAAGCACCGGTCCTCATCGCCGCCGCGATCCCGGCGTGCAGCGCTGGCGAACTGGCCGGTCAGCTTCGTTATGTCGGGAGCGCCGATGGTTGACATCGAGCACCCGATTGACTCGTTATCTCAGTCCGCGTAGACTTCCAATCGCCTGAACGGAGGTCTGCGATGCGTGCCCTGCTTGCTTTGGTGGGACTAATAGCCTGCTTCCTATACGCAGAGCCCAGCCTCACAGATGAGGCATCCGCCGATGCCCCGAACCTGGACGATGATGTCAGGACCATCAGCGCGACCGCCAACTATCAGTTATCGCCCACAATTGGAATGAGCGTAGGCGGCGGGGAACTCGTGTCTCATTCAACAAATACGAAGGAGTATTTCGCCGGCGTTGCCATTCTCAGCTCGGCTGGAGGCAATTCCTTTGTGGACCTCCTTGACGCATCGGCTCTGTTCGATAGTCTGCCGCTGCACGGCGGCGTCAATGGGGCGAAGCTTGATGTCACCCTTCCGGTCACATACTGCATCCTCGATTCGTGCCCGACAACTCTAGAAGTAAGCCTGGTCTGGCAGCCTGATGGCAAGCCGACTCGCGATTCCAGCAGCGCCCGCATCGACACAGACAGTTGCCACTTCACGGTTATAAGACAGTCTTCCAACGCTACCGCAATTGTGACCGGCTTCGTCAGCGATGGAACCTCGCACCTGGCCTCCGGTCAGACCAGCGGCACAGTGACCGAAGGCCGCGAGCGATTAGTCGGTTTCGGCGACCCCGCCGTCTGCCGGTAGTAAGCGGACTCGGGTCGCTCAGAGCGCTGCGCCCGGCGCCCGCCACGAAGGCAGCCGCGGTCAGGCGTGCAGCGCTGGCCGAAGAGGCCGGTCAGCTTCGTGATGCCGGTGATGGCGGCGAAGCCGTCCGGCGGGTGCGGGGCGACGTTGTAGCGGGCGGGCGTGCAGCGTTGCCCGAAGGGGCCCGGTCGGCTTCGTGATGTCGGGAGCGGCGATGGTTGACATCGAGCGCCCGATTGACTCGTTATCCCAGTCCACGTAGACTTCCAATCGCCTGAAACGGAGGTCCGCGATGCGTGCCCTGCTATTTTTGCTCGGACTACTAGCCTGCTTCCTCTACGCAGAGCCGAGCTTGACGGGCAAAGTATCCGCCGGTGCCCCGAACCTGGACGATGATGTCAGGACCATCAGCGCGACCGCCAACTATCAGTTATCGCCCACAATTGAGATGACCGTAGGCGGCGGGGAACTCGTGTCTCATTCAACAAATACGAAGGAGTATTTCGCCGGCATTGCCATTCTCAGCTCGGCTGGAGGCTCCTTTGTAGACCTCGTTGACGCATCAGCTCTGTTCGATAGTCTGCCGCTGCACGGCGGCGTCAATGAGGCGAAGCTTGATGTCACCCTTCCGGTCAC
>VBEJ01000254.1 GCA_005882985.1 Chloroflexota bacterium | reverse complement strand
AGTTCATGCTCAATCTTCGTCACAGGCCGGGCCTCGCCCGACTCCGGGATGAGCGCCCCGTCTGCGTGGATGACCTCTCCTTCGGGCGTCTCCCAGAGCCAAGCGGAAATGGAAAACGATTCGAACTGCGCGGAGATCCAGACCCAGAACGGGACGCGCGCCATGTCGCGAATGCCCCACGACCGGTCTCGCATCCCGATCAAGTCCGTGAATGTCCGGCCGCCGATCGTCAGGGAGCCCTCGTAGACGCCTGCCTGTGTGTAGTGCATTTGCTTGACCACCTGGTGTCCGTTGTTTTGCCACTCGATCGGACTGAAGCGATACAGCGGGCAGCGCTCCTTGAAGACGAGCGAGCCGCTGATGCCGCTCGCTTCGTCCTCGATATCGAGCGCCCACGATTTCAGAGGCTCGATCACATTGAAGGAAAGAGTGCCGGCTTTCATTAATTCGCGGTCGTTGTTGAGGGGCCGCACCTGGAGATAGGCATAGTGCTGGCCGGCGTGGGCCGCGAAGATATACGCCTGCGACATCTTGCGGTTCGGAAAGGCGCCGAGCCCGGTGATGAGCGCGAACTCACCGTTCCGGTCGTGAACGTTGAAGTAGAACCGGTCTTGCCATTCCGGATGGTCCGAGGCCACGCTCGCCAGGGTCTGCTCGGTCTGGTGGATGAGGAATTCGTCGAAGCGGCTGACCACGAACGTCTGCCCGGCTAGCCCCCGAAGTTGATCTTCAACTCGGGCGGCTCGAAGGACCAGGACGATGCTTCCCGGCTCTCGACTTCAGGCGGAAGCATCAGGACGGCTCTCCGCCCGTTCAGGTGCACGGCGACGCCATCGTCCAGCTGCTCAACGGCCAGGTCTTTCTTTTCGGCGAAGGGCAGCGTCAAGCTCATCACGTAGGCGCCGTCTCGCCCGGTGAACGAGTGCGTTGCAGGATGGTGAAGCACGTCTGCCGGCGTCCTATCACGGTAGAGCGCCTCAGCAACCGGCCCGAGCGCCTCAAGGCCGGCCGGAGCCGTCTTCGCTAGAGTATCCGTCATGACGGGCAGTTCTCCCGCCACTGCCTGTGCTCCGTCCAGGGCTCGCTCCTGGTCTGAACGCATCTCCTCGAAGAAGGGGTCCCGGACTTCATCCGGCAGCACTTGATTTACCACGAACGCGTCGCAAGCATACGAAAAGAGACTCAGAGCCGTAATCGATTCTCGCGTGTCCGCTGGTGCCGTTGCGTCCGGTCGCAGGACTACTCGCACCGACGTTATGTCTGGGTCTGTGAGCAGCTCTCTTAGATCCGCGAGCCGGCCCAGCAGCTCACGGCCGCTTGCGAGCATCTCCTCGCCCGCTTCGGCATAGTCCGCCGCAAACATGCGCACGAACGGCTCGAAGACGTTGCTCTGGCGGGGCGCAAAGAGCCGTTCCAACCAGCGCGCGGCCGCATCGAGCGAAGGCAGCAAATCGAGAAACTGCTCTAGCGGCAGCCCGTCGACCACGACCACGTCAAAGCCGCCGTCCTCGAGCTGTCCCGCCAGGTTCAGCATCTGTCCGATCTGGTTCGCCCCGGGGAGCGCAGCGAGGTCGTCCGCCAGCTCCGGCTCGACGCCCCGCCAGTCCAGAAGGTCCTCGAGCCAGTCCCGGAACTCGTCCGGCTCGTCATCGCCATGCCGTGTCTCGAGCGCCAATAGGTTGGGTGCGACCTCGCGCGGCTCGTGGGTCAGCGCAAGGCTGAGCGCGTCGCTCAACCCGCTGCCGAGCCCGAAAGCGAGCGTGCGCTGCCCGGCATTCGCCAACGCGACCGACGTGGCAGCAGCGATAGTGCTCACGCCGCTTCCGCCCCGGCCGGTAAACAGAATGATCCTCATTTTGCGCTCGGATGATAGCACAGGGTTCATATATTACGTCTTGACGGCCTACGGCCGGTCTCCTTTAGAATCCACTCGCTATGCCCGTTGAGTCGGAAACCGTCCCGGTCGGCGATGAAGCGCCCGATTTCACGCTGACCGCCATCGACGACAGCGAAGTTACCCTATCGAAACTGCGCGGGAAGCCGGTTGTCCTCGTCTTCCTGCGCGGCTTCATGTGACCGTTCTGCCGAAGGCATCTCTCGCAGTTGCGAGACCGGTACGAGGAGTTCGAGAAGCGCGGCGCTCAAGTCCTCGCGATAGCTCCGGACACGCTCGAGAACGCGCGTAACTTCTTCCGGTCGCATGACATTCCTTTCCCTTGCCTCCCGGACGACGACCGCACGGTCTTCCGCCGGTACGATGTGAAGAGCGCGATGATATCGCTTGGACAGCGCCCGGGGCTA
>VBEJ01000027.1 GCA_005882985.1 Chloroflexota bacterium | reverse complement strand
ACAGCTCGACCGGCAGCACGTTCGTCGACTCCCGGGCGGCGGGGCGGAGTACGCCTGCGGGTGCTTCGTTTAACTCCATGCCCTCATTCTATTAGGTACGGATCGCACTCAGTTTAGCCACAGAGGACACAGAGGGGCATAGATTTGTTTTGCCCACTCGGTGTCCTCTGTACTTTCCGCCGACTATTCGAGGTCCCGCAATGTCATCCGCGGTGCGCTCACGAGCGCGGACCGCGACGCCTAGCGGCTGCTTGCCCTAGCACCCACCCGCCGGCGGAAACGATGATTCCGATGGGGACACTGGCCAGGAAGAGTGCCAATCCGCTCCCGTGCGAACCGGCACTGCCTCCGGCGTTCGGGAAGGACAGCGGGCCCGCCAGCACGGCTGCGGTCGGCCGTGCGGGCGCCGCCGTGGGTACTGCGGTTGGCGCGACGGCCGTGGGCGATGGCGTGTCTGTCGCTGTAGGTGAGATAGTGCCTGTTGGCGTCGGTGACGGGGATGCCGTCGGCGCCGGTGACGGCGTGTTTGGAGGGTCGTCCACGGGCACGCCATCCACGAAGAGCTGAATGACTCCGGGTGCCAGCCCGCTAGTGTCGACGGTGTCCTTGCCGGCGAGCGTGTTGACGTCGAGCCGGTCGATGGGGGCGTCGGCATGGCTGATCGCGACCGCCGCCGCGAGGCCCGTCACACTGACGCTGCCGCCCCTGCCCGTGACTGCGACGCTGTCGTCGCCGTCCGTGCCGTTGACAATCACCTGGTCCGTCTGGCCGTCGCCACCGCCACTCCCAAGGGGATTCTCGAGATTGATGTTGACTTGGGTCGGCTCGATCCCCGTGAGATCATTGACCGTGACGATGTCCGCGCCGCCCAGCGCGTTGAAAACGGATGTCTCAACCTCGTTCACGTCCATCGTGATGTTGCCCGGCTGGCGGAGGAACCTGAACCGCTTGTTGTTGGCAGAGAGGTCAACGTTCTCGCTGACGTTGGCACCGTTGAAGAGCAGCGTGTCGCTCCCTTCTCCGCCCTCTACAACATCGCTCCCGTCGCCCGGGTCCCACACGAATGTGTCGTCGCCGGCGCCCATGAAGGCGATATCGTTGGCCTGGTTGCCGTCGATGGAGTCGTCGCCTTCGCCGCCGGTCAGAGAGTCGCCGCCGCGCCCGCCGCGGATCACGTCGTCGCCGTCGCCGCCGTCGACCGTCAGCTCCTTAATGGCGTCCGCCTGGAGCGCAGATGCGTCAACCGTGTCGTCGCCGCCGAGCGCGTTGACCGACAAGAGGTCGTTGGCGGCCTCGGCCGCGCGGATCGCGACGGTAGCCGAGAGTCCGGTGACCTCGACGCTGCCCGCGCTGCCTGCGATCACGATGTTGTCGTCGCCCGCCGTGCCGTCGACGGTCACCTGGTCCGGCTGGCCATCGCCGGTGCCACCGCCGAGCCCGGCGTCGAGGTTGAGGTCGACCCGGGTCACGTCGGTCCCCGTGAGGTCGCTGACGGTGATCGTGTCCGGGCCGCCAAGCGCGTTGAACACGGACGTCTCCAGTTCGTTCACGTCCATCGTGACGCTGCCCGGCTGGCGGAAGAAGATGAACCGGTCGCCGTTGGCCGAGAGGTCGACGGTCTCGCCGCCGTTGGAGCCGTTGAAGAGCAGCGTGTCGCTGCCGTCCTGCCCTTCGACGACATCGCTGCCGTCGCCCGGGTCCCACCTGAAAGTGTCGTCACCCGCGCCCATGAAGGCGACATCGTTGCCTCGGTTACCGTCGATGAAGTCGTCGCCGTCGCCGCCGTTGATCGTCTCGATGGCGGACCCGCCCAGTATCGTGTCGTTCCCGTTCCCGCCAAGGAACGAAGCCGGCTCGACGATGGGCCCGTTCGCCTCGTCAACCCGTATGAGGTCGTTGCCATCGCGAGCGTTAACCTTGATCTTGGTAAACAAGACTCGGTCAAACCTGAAGTCGGCGGTCCCGTCGTCGCCCACATCGACCTCAAGGACGTTGGCGTCGCCAGCGTTCAGGCGGAGCGTCAGTTTGTCGTCGTCTTTGGTGCCTTTGACCTTGAGGACATGGCCGGCGATCCTGGCGTCGACAGTCTGCGACGCCGCGACCTGAGCGATACCTCCGGGGGTAACGAGGAGGGCTGCCGCTGCGACGATAGCCAGCACCGTTACCAGGGCCGTCAGACGGGGGTTCACAAGAGCGATATTCAAGTTATTCCTCCTTTTCTGAGTTCTTTGTCGAAACTGAGTGTGGAGCGGCGCTATGTATGCCGCCGCCACACCCGGTCCAGGCTGACGAAAGGCTTAGTGCCCTTCGCTTACCTCGACGATCTCGTCCGCCAGGAGTCCGTGCGCCTCCCGGTGCACCTGCTGAGCGGCCTCAGCAGACGGCGCATCGATGAGACAGTGCACGCGGCCCTCATCCGCGTTGAACCAGTACTGCAGGTACTTGACACCGTGCTTCTCCTGCACGGCAAGGTCCATCGCGTGGGCCCCGGTGACGGCCTCGGCGGTGAGACCATCAACCTTCTTGTGGGTGTCCATGAATCGTGGCATTTGACACCTCCTTTCTAACCATCAGGCTATCGGCAGTAGGGAGGCGCCTCATCGCGGAAAACGGGGATATTCTAAGCGCGTTTAGGGGCGGGAAACGCAGGTGCGAGCGCCGGGAATGGCGGAAACCTGTTAGTGGGCCAGCCCTTGGCGTACGGCGAAGGCGGCGGCTTCGGCGCGGTTTGCGGCGCCGATCTTCGTCAGGATGTTGCTCACATGCCTGTCAACGGTGTTCAGGCTGATGGAGAGCTCTTCCCCAATCTCACGGTTACTGCGCCCGGCAGCTACCAAGCGCAGGACTTCGGCTTCGCGCTCGCTCAACCCCGCTGGAAGTCCGGCGGCACATGGGTCGCCCAGGTAAGCTTCCACAGCGGCGGCCGCCGCCTCCATGTCGCCGGCGTAAGGCAAGCCGGACTTGCCTTCGAGGACGAGCATCCGTGCGTTCGGGATTCCGGCCGCGAGGACCCTGGCGGCATCCAGGCCGGGATTCCGCCAGCCCCGGCGGTGCATAACGAGAGTGGGCGCAGTAATCATCGGCAACATACGCGAAGCGTCGAAACTGTGAAACGTATCTAAAAGCAGCCTCAGAGAAACCAGGTCTACGGCTCGTATAGCTGCCGCTAGCGCTCGCGCTTCCTCTCCAGCCGACCAGCCGAGGACGATGCGAGAGACGGTCTCGGAGAAGATGACCGGGTCCTGGTCGACCAGGGCCGTGGTCGCCTGGTAGCCCGGACTCTTTTCCCGGTCGCTCGGACGCGCGTAGCAGCACCAGAGGACCAGGCGGCAGAGCCGGTCCGGGCGCTTCGCCGCGTAGGCGAGAGCGGTGTTGCCTGATTCGCCCGCAGCCAGCAAAGCCACCTGATTCAGGCCCAGCGAATCCACCACTGCCTCAACGTCCTTCACGAGATCGTCAATGGATACGGGGCCGCTCATCGGATCTGACATGCCAAAGCCGCGGGGATCGTAGCGGATAACGGTATTGCGCTGGGCAAGTCGCTCGTACCAGAGGCGGCAGCCCTCGAGTCGCCATTCGCCCTGGCAGTGGCTCAGCGTCCCCCACGGCAGGTGGAGCAACGGCGCGCCGGAACCGAGCGTCCAGTAGGCGATGCTCACGCCGTCAGAACTACGTGCATACTGAATTCGGGGCCCCACGGCGCCAAGTTTACACCCGCTCGGACTGGTTCGGGCCGAACGCCGTTGGCTCCGACAGTGCGCCCGGGGGCTCATAGTATTTGTCAAACCGAAGGCAGCCGCCGACCGCGGCGGCCGCCTTCACATCTCGGGTGCGACCCTGCTACAACCTGTGCTCCACCCGCAATCGCCTGATCAACGCTGGATTGGAAGAAGGCGAGTAACAACAGTCAAATGTGACACTTGGGCACCTTACGAACACCGCTGCCCGAACAGTCCGGTCATCCGTGCTATGTCGATCACATCGATGAACCCATCGGGCGGGTCCGGCGCGATGTTGGGGCGCGCGGGCGTCGGCGGTACCCGCCTCCCGAAGTTCCCGGTCAGAACGACGACGTCTGAGATGTCGACGGAGTGATCGTCGTTGATGTCAGGGGGCCAGGCTCTGGTACCACACGCCAGTGCGGGATTCGTGCCGATTATTACCTCCGCGGCGTCGCTCCAACCGTCGCTGTCCCCGTCACAACCGGTGCGTTGGCTCGACCTCGCGATGAACGTGCCCCAATGCGCGCCGGGAGTGTTCTTCGAGTACTCGCCGACCAGCCAGACGCACTCGGTGAACAGCGGGTCCACAGCCACCGCCAGATAGTCCCCCCATCGCGTCGAATTGTGTGCGATGTCGCCGGCTCTCAGAAGAGTCGTGCCGTTCAGCGTGTTCGGCGGGTCACCCGCTAGTCGCCCCGTCGCCCTTGCCTCCGGAAAGATCAATGAGTTTGTGTGTGTCAGCGAGACATACAGATCGCCCGATGCGTCCGTCCGCAACGCCGGCCAGGCGTAGTATTGTGCCACCTCCCCGAACATGATGTCCTCCAGCACGTTAGGCGGCGTCGGCCCAGTTTCGACCTCGATCAGGTGCGCGCACGATCTTGTCGTCCCGTCTCCAGCCGGCACGCACGCTGCCGACGCTGACGTCCACAGCCGCCCGTTTCGCCACATGGCATCGAGCAGTCGCTGGTCCCCCGAATCGATGTTCCCGCCCAGTGCAACTGAAGCGGGGGGCGCGTTCTGGGCGATGATCGTTTTATTCGCGGCAAAAGCCTCCGTCACGTTCCCGGCGGCCGGCGTTCCTGTGACCTTGATTACTGTCAGCGTCGTGGCCACGTTGCGGTCCCGTGTCACGAGGAACTGGTCGGTCCCCACTGAAAGAGACTGCGCCGGCCGGACCGTAAAGCGATCGGTCCTTCGCGGGAAGGCAAAAAGGTGGACGCTCGCCCCGGGAAGTCCGGCCAGCACGTCTCCCTTCTCTAGAACTAGAGTCTCCACGCCGAAGTAGGACGGGCTGTCTATGTCGAATATGTTGGACGAGACCGTGAATTTGTCGGTCGTGACTCCTATCGCCTCGTAGTCCGGAAATACCTGGTCGAAGCTTACAAAGTACACATTCCACGCACCCGTTGGATCGTCCGTCTGCGAGATCGCCAGGTGCAGCCGCGCCTTGTCGGTTTGTGAACCGGAGAGGTCGACGAACGACACAAACGACGCGAACCAGCGCCCGCTGAGCGCGTCGTAGAATACCCGCGGGTCGCTGTCGGAGAAGCCGGCCGGCACCCCGAAGAAGCTTCCCAGCGTAAACGTCTGCACAGGTGCGCCCGACCGCGTATAGATGCGCCCGATCACGTTCACCATCTCGAACACGTGGTTCGGTCCTACCGCTACCTGAGGATCGGGCGGCGTCAGGGTGAACCCGGCAAGGGCACTATCGTTCCCGTCATCGAGTCCCTCAAAGCCTGTTCCCGAAAGCGCAGGCGCGAGAGCCGTTTGCGCCGCGAACGAGCCGTCGCCGGCGTTAGCATCGGGCGCTGCTCCCTGCGCTTCCTGAGGTGCTTGCGGCGCTGGCCGGGGCCGTCTTACTATCTCCTGCGGTTGTCCCGCCGTTTGCGTCGCAGCCGGAAGCGCCCGGACGACGACGCGCGCCGGCCCTTCCAGTTGCATCCCTTCGCGGAGCCCCACTGCTCCAGCTGGCTCCGTTCCCTGTGTGAGCCCGGTAGGGGTCCCCAGCAGCGCGAGGAAGGCCGTCATCGAAAGAAGCGCGAAGCGCCCTATTCTCGCGCCCAACAGCTTTGCGTTAGATGGCCGTTCGCCCCTTTCCATCTTTCCCCCACCAGGGGTGTCCATAAATAGTGGCATCAGACACCTCCTTTCTAACCATTAGCCTATTGGCAGTAGAGTAGGCGCCTCATCGCGGAAACGGGGGATTTTCGGGCGCGTCGAGAGGCGGAAAACTTCCTCGCGGTCGCTGGGGATGGCGGAAACCTGTTAGTGGGCAAGCCCGTGGCGTACGGCGAAGGAGGCGGCTTCCGCGCGGTTGGCGGCGCCGATCTTGGTCAGGATGTTGCTTACGTGCCGGTCGGCCGTGTGCACGCTAATCTTTAGCTCCTCCGAGATCTGGCGATTGCTCATGCCCGCGGCGATCAAGCGCAAGACATCGGCTTCCCTCGGCGAGATACCGGCCGGAGCCTGTCCCGGGCGCGCCGGTTGCCCGAGGAAGCGGTGGATCTCCGGGATCAAGACGCCCTGGTGCGCCCACGGCGCGACACTCGAGCCGGCAAACGAGACGAACTGAGCGCCCGGTATGACGCCGGCCAGGTGGCGGCCAGCCGCCCACGGCACCAACTGGTCGCCCCTCGCGTGGAGCAGAAGGGTCGGCGTCTTCAGGGAAGCCGCCGCATCAGTTAGATCGACGTCGTACATCATCTGGTAGACTGCCGCCTGCATGGCGTGGGAAGCAGCCCGCTCGTGCAGGTCGTACATTGCGCGTTGCTGCTCGATATCAACTCCCGGGTGGTCGACGAACTTGAAGATGGGGAAGCCGAAATTAAGCGTGTAATCCGCGACAACTCTCCTCTCCTCGGGATCGCCGAGCAGCGTGCCCTTCGCATAGCTGCTATGCATCACGAGGCGTTCCACTCGTTCAGGGTGCCGCGCCGCGTAGCCGATGGCGATTGGTGCCGCGAACCCTCCGAGGGTCATCAGAGGGAACTTCTTCAGACCTAGTTGATCAACCAGCTCCCCGAAATCGTCCACAAGCTCCTCGAACCTGAAAGGTGGAACGTCGCGGTCGGACAGCCCGCCGCCGCGCAGGTCGTAGCGGATCAGCGTGAACGGGCCCGCCGGCTCGTAGAGAAAATCGCGGATAAACCCGAGCTCCTACTCGATTTGCAGGTGCACCGGCCAGCCAGTCGCGTACACCAGCGGTCGCCCCTCGCCCAGCGTCGCATAAGCAATCTGCACGCCGTCCCGAGTCTTGAAAAACTGGACACTCTGCTCCATCCCCCGTTCCCCCCAGGCCTACCTCTGACCTCTGACTTCTTGTCTCTTACCTCTTGCCTCTTATCTCGAATCAACCACTCATCCCCGCTCATCCGCGGACCATCTGCGCTATCTGCGCCCCAATCTGCGTAATCTGCGGTTAAACCAGCTCCCGCATACCCGTCCGCTTGGCGCTCACCAGCGCCGCCATCACTCCCAGCGGCTGCTTCCCCTCGTACATCAGCTGGTGGCACTTCCCGATGTCGTCGAACGAGTACGTCTCCCCCAGGCACGGATCGATCTTCCCATCAACGACCATCTGGTTGAACGCCCCCGCCTGCTCGTCGTTCGCGAAGTGCGAGCCCTGCAGCCGCTTCTGGCGCATCCACAGGTAACGCAGGTCGACCGTCGCGTTGAAGCCGCTCGTCCCAGCGCAGATCACGACCATCCCGCCCGTATCGCACATGAAGATCGACGTCGGGATTGTGTCCTCGCCGGGGTGCTCGAAGACGATCCGCGGGCTGCGGCGCTCGCCGAGCACCTCCCAGAACTTCGCGCCGAACGCCCGCGCCCCTTGGGACCACTTCGCGAAGCCCTCGTTGTCAGTCCAGTGCGGCAGCATCCCCCAGTGGTCGAACTCCTTGCGGTTGATGCACCCCCTCGCTCCCAGCTTCAAGCAGAAGTCGAACTTGTCCTCGCTCGACACCACCGCCACCGGTAACGCCCCGAACTCCCGCGCGATCTGGATCGCCATCGAGCCCAGCCCGCCGGACCCGCCCCACACCAGCACGACTTCGCCCTTCTCCACCGTGTGCGGCGGCCAGGCGCGCAGCATGCGATACGCCGTCGCCCCGACAAGGGTCGGTGCCGCAGCCTCCTCCCACGCCAGGTGCGGCGCCTTCGGCAGGCATTGGTGCGCCTGCACCTTGGTGAACTGCGCGAACGAACCCCAGTTGCTCTCGTAGCCCCAGATCTTGAACGAGGGGTCGAACATCGGGTCGTTCCCCGCCTTCACAAACGGCGAGTCTTCGTCCCACATCCCGCAGTGGATCACTACTTCGTCCCCCACCTTGACGTTCGTGACCGCCGATCCGACTTTGTAGACGATCCCGGACGCGTCCGAACCGCCGATGTGGAACCCGGTCGTGTCACCTTCTCGCTCGCGCGCCTTGATCACGTTCACCGGCACGCCTCGCGCCGCCCACACGTTGTTGTAGTTGATGCCCGCTGCCATCACGAGCACCAGCGCCTCCCGCGGCTTCAGTTCTGCCGGAGTCTCGACCTTCTCGATCTGGAACGCCTTGATCGGCTCCCCGAACCGCTCCGGCCGGATCACCTGCGCGTACATCAGCGGCGGCACTTCGCCGATGGGCGGAATCTTGCCGACCTCATAGACCTCTTTCACGCTGACCATGGGCGTCTCCTTGGCACGCATTGCTGAGGCTTCGAAGCCTCAGAC
>VBEJ01000252.1 GCA_005882985.1 Chloroflexota bacterium | reverse complement strand
TCACGGCAAGTATTGACGCCTCACAGCCGCCCAATCTGCTAGCAGCAGGAGGAGCGTCAGGCGCTTGGTCGGCCGATGGTACCTGGTTCGCATTCGCGAAAGATGGGTGTCTAACCGACGACTATGACATCTACGCCGTGCGGTCGGAAGGCGGCGCGATCGTCAGGCTCACGGACTCGCCCCATGTCTTGAAGGAGAGCGCGGGCTGGTCGCCCGTCGCGAATCAGATAGCTTACTCTGCTCTTCTTGAGGATAGCCAGGGTCTCTTGCTGCTGGACGCAAACACAATGGAGTTGCGCACATTGTTGACCTCAACTCGTGACTTCCATATCCATGGTCCTCGTTGGTCGCCGGACGGACGCTACATCTCTTTCAGTGGAGGCGGCGGTCACGGTGCCTGCTGAAGCTGTGGCCATTACTCTCTAGACGTTGATGCTGGCCGGCAGCATCGTTTCGCCCATGAGGTAGCGGTCGATGCCGCGGGCGGCGTCGCGGCCCTCGGCGATCGCCCAGACGATGAGCGACTGGCCGCGACACATATCGCCGGCGGTGAAGAGGCCGGGGACGCTCGTCATTTTGTTGCGGTCGGCCTTCACGTTGCCACGGGCGTCCAGCTCCACGCCTAGCTGCTCGAGCGAATAGCGTTCCGGACCAAGGAACCCCATCGCCAACAAGAGCAAATCGACGGGCTCCTCGAACTCCGACCCGGGGACCTCGTGCATCTGCAGCTTCCCGGTGCCGTTCTCACGCTTGAACTCGACGTGGACGCCGTGCAGGGCCTGGAGCACGGCGTTCTCGCCCGTAAGCTTCTTCGTAAGCATCGCATACTCCCGCTCGCCGCCTTCCTCGTGTGCGGAGGAGACGCGGTAGATGTTCGGCCACCGCGGCCAGGGATCACTGTCGGAGCGGTGGTCGGGCGGGCGTGGTAGTAGCTCGATCTGGATGACGGACTTCGCGCCCTGGCGGTGGACAGTGCCGAGGCAGTCCGCGCCGGTGTCGCCGCCGCCGAGGATAATCACGCGCTTATCCTCTGCCGAGATGAAGTTTTCGTCCGAGATGTGGTCGCCAGCGCCGCGCTTGTTCTGGAGCGGCAGGAATTCCATCGCGAAGTAGACCCCCTTCAGGTCGCGGCCGGGCACATCGAGGTCGCGGCTCCACGTCGCCCCGCCGCAAAGCGCGACGGCGTCGAACTCCTTCGCGAGGTCCGAGGCGCTGATGTCGGCCCCGACATTCGAGTTCGGGCGGAAGGTGACGCCTTCTTCTTCCATCTGCCAAAGCCGGCGGTCTAGGAAGCGCTTCTCCATCTTGAAGTCCGGGATGCCGTACCGCAGCAGCCCGCCGATACGGTCGTCGCGCTCGAAGACGGTGACGGTGTGGCCGGCGCGCGCGAGCTGCTGTGCGCAGGCGAGGCCGGCGGGGCCAGAGCCGACGACGGCGGCGGTCTTGCCGGTCAGCTTCTCAGGCGGCTGCGGCTTGACCCATCCTTCGTCGAAGGCACGCTCGATGATGCTCAGCTCGACCTGCTTAATCGTGACGGGGTCGTCGTTGATTCCGAGGACGCAGGCAGCCTCGCAGGGAGCGGGGCACAGGCGTCCGGTGAACTCGGGGAAGTTGTTCGTCGCGTGCAGGCGGTCGATCGCCATCCGCCATTGCTCGCGATACACGAGGTCGTTCCAGTCCGGGATTATGTTGCCGAGGGGGCAGCCCTGGTGGCAGAAGGGGATGGCGCAGTCCATACAGCGCGCTGCCTGCGCCTTCAGCTTCTCGACCGGGAAGTCTTCGTAGACCTCGAGCCAGTCATGGACGCGCTCTTCCACGGGGCGCCGCGTCGGCGTCTCCCGCTTAAACTCCATGAAGCCGGTGAGCTTACCCACAACCGGCTCCCTCTATCGAAGAGTAGCGCTCCATAGGAGAAGTATATTAAACCTTTCGAGCAACGCGTCTCTCGCTGCTAGCTGCGACGGGACGCCGCGGGTTTCGAGGCGGTCTTCGCCTTAGCCCCGTTCGCCTTCTTGCCGTTGCCCTGCGACTGCGCCACCTGCACCTCTTGCTTCGCTGCGTCGAGCTGCTGGGCGATCGCGCGCTTGTAGTCGGTGGGCATGACTTTCACGAATTTCGCGGCGATGCCCGGCCACTCGCTTAGCATTCGCTTGGCGACATCGCTGGCGGTGTACTCAAAGTGGCGCTCGATCAAGCCCCGGACGAGGTCGAGGTCTTCCGGCTCCTCCAGCTTGTCGAGCTCAACCATCTGTAGATTGCAGCGGGTGTGGAAGTCGCCGTCGGGGTCGTAGGCGAAGGCGACGCCGCCGCTCATGCCCGCCGCGAAGTTGCGGCCCGTCCGGCCGAGAACGACGACGCGGCCGTCGGTCATGTACTCGCAGCCGTGATCGCCGGTGCCTTCGACGACGGCCATCGCGCCGCTGTTGCGCACGGCGAAGCGCTCTCCGGCGACGCCACGGGCAAACAGACTGCCGCTCGTGGCGCCGTAGAGGACGACGTTGCC
>VBEJ01000026.1 GCA_005882985.1 Chloroflexota bacterium | reverse complement strand
GAATTATTTCCAAACGTGGCTGGGCGGCTGGCGAACCGCTCTCGGGCCAACCGACGCGAATTTCGAGTTCGCCGTTGTTGGCCTGGATCTTCAGGGCAAACCCGACTTGCTTGCCATTAAGAAGCAGGGCGGAGCCGGTGGGACAGAGGTGCACGCGTTTTCTGGTGAGAGCGGCCTTGTCACGCCTATCGATCAGACAGCGACTCCGCTTGAGTTCAGTAACGCGTATTACACTTTCGAGGCAGGTGATCACAACTATGATGGAACGCCTGACTTGTTCGTATTGAAGTTTCTCGGCGCAAACTCCGTCGAAGTACACATCCTTTTCGGCGCCCCCAGCGCAAACGGACATCGCTTCCAGGACTGGCTACTGCACACAGGTACACCCTTGCCGTGGATCTTTGACAGAAATTACTGGGCCTTTGGGGTGGCGGACTGGGACGGCAACGGCAGCGTAGACCTCGTCGTGATTAAAAAGATCGGTGCGTCATCGACCGAGGTGCATGTACTCCGCGGTTAGTGCATCAGCGGCTGGGCTGCTAGCCAGCGCGGACGCAGCGGTAGATGCCTACGGGCTCCGGGATGCCCTTCATGACGGTCGGGCCCATCTCTTCGAACCAGACGCCCTCCATCCGCTCCGCCACCCGCTCGGCCGCGGCTTCTGAGATCAACACCTCGCCGGGGGCGGCGAGGTCAGCCACGCGCGCGGCGACGTTGACGTCGTGGCCGACGAGATCGCTGCCGCGCTTCGCCGGGCGGCCGTAGTGCACGCCGATGCGCACCCACAGGGGCAGGTTCTCCTTGGCGGATTGCTCGTCGAAGCGTTCCTGGAGCTCGAGCGCGGTCTCGATGGCGTGGCAGGGGTCGTCGAACCAGAGCATGAGCCCGTCGCCGAGCTCCTTGACGACGCGGCCGCGCCCCTCGATCAGCTCGCCGACGACCTGGTCCTGCACGCCGAGCAGGTCGAGCGCCGCTTCGTCGCCCTGGATTGCGGTGAACTCGGTGAATCCCGCGAGGTCAGTGAAGACGATCGCCCCTTCCGCCGTGTCGACCGCCGTCCTTGCGCGGGCGGGGCTCATCGTCCCTTTATTTCGAGCGAACCCGATATACTCCTGACCTTCAGATCGAAGTCTGAGCCCTGCTTGCATTCGCAGTGCATCTTTCCGCTGAGGCTGTTGAAACGCACTCTTGGCAGCTTCTCGCCGAGGACGGTGACCTTCGCTCCGCCCGATACCATCTTCAGCTCGATCTCGTCCGACCCGGCCGCGCCGATTTCGACGCCGCCGCTGATGGTCGAGGCGTGCGTCGGTCCCTCGACGCGCTCGACGCGCACCTTTCCGCTCTTCGAGCTGACATCGCAGCGGCCGGCGCAGCGCTTGACGGCGATGCTGCCGCTGACGGCACGGGCGTCGAGGTCGCCGGTGACGGTGTCGATGTCAACGCCACCGGAAACGGCTGAGACCTTGACGGAACCAAAGGAGCCCTTGAGCTTGACGCTGCCCGAAATCGCCCCGACCGAGACGTCGGTGCCGATGGGACAGCGCACCTCGATATTGCCGGACTTCGCCTTGACTTCGAGGACGGGGCGGTGCTGCCGTTCGCCTTCGCCGTGTTCATGGCTGCGCAGGTGGCCGAGGAGACCGCGGTGGTGACGATGACGGCCGCGACCACCTTCCTTCAGGTCCACGCCGCGCTGCCCCGGCTCGACATCGACGTCATCTCGCTCCTCGGCAATCACGGTGACGGCGCCGGAGGCGCTGAGGACGCGAATCCGACCGTCTGGGGGCAGGTCGTACTGGGAGCCCATTTCGCGCTCAGTTTAACGCATCGCGAGAGAGGCGAAGTGTGACGCCGGTCACAGCGCAAGAGGCGGTGGGCGCTAGCCGTGCTTTAGCACGAAGATCGTGTCGCTGAAAGTCAACACGATTAGCTCGCCGTCTGGGAGTTCGTAGAAGGAGGAGATCTGCTGGCCGCTTTCCAGCAGGATGACGGGCTGCGCGGACGGATTGTCGCTGTCGAGCGTCCAGATGCGGCCGGAGCAGTAGTCCGCGAAGATGTATTGCCCGTTCAGCTCCGGCATCGCGCCGCCGCGGTATACGTAGCCGCCGGTGACCGCGCACGATCCGCCGTCGTGGGTGCCGTAGACGGCGCGCGGGAACTGGAGCGCTTCGGAGGGCGGGCATGCCTGCTGCTGGTTGAAGGGGGCGAAGCCTTCGTAGCAGCTCCAGCCGTAGTTGCCGCCTCGGACGATGATATCGACCTCCTCGAACGAGTTCTGGCCGACGTCGCCCAGCCAGAGGGCGCCGGTCGCGCGGTCGAAGCTGTACCGCCAGGGGTTGCGGAGGCCGTAAGCAAAGATCTCTGGAGCGCCACCGCCACCGGCGAAGGGGTTGTCCGGCGGGATGGTGTAGCGTGCCTGGCCGGTGACGTTCAAGCGCAGGACCTTGCCGCGCAGGATATTGGTATCCTGGCCCGACCTTTGGGGGTCGCCCGCGCCGCCGCCGTCGCCGGTGGATAGGTAGAGGTAGCCGTCAGGGCCGAAGAGCAAGCGGCCGCCGTTGTGATTGGAGGCGAAGTCAGGCACGTCGAGGAGTCGGGTCTCGGTGTTGGTGTCCATGCTGCTGGCGGAGGCCTGAAAGCGGGAGAGGACTGTCGGTTTTCCGGCGTCGCCGCCTTGGGTGTAGTAGACGTAGATGCGGCCGTCGTTCAGGAAATCGGGGGAGAATGTGGCCGACAGCAGGCCTTCCTCGTTTCCGCCCCCGCCCACGCGGTCCGAGAGATCGCCGTAAACGGCCGGCGCGAAAGCGCCGGTAAGCGAGACGCGTAGGATGCGTTCGGCCTTCTGTGCGACGGCGATGGCCTCGGCATTGTTGGTGCCGGGGATGACGGCGAAGTCGACGATGCGGTCGAATGCGCCGGACTGCAGGAATGGTGCGAGTGTGTAGGAGACGGGGCCGGGAGCGGCGGTCTCCGGCGGTGGAGCGGGCGGCTGGGTCTCGGGAGGCGCTGTCGGGGCGAACGTCGCGCCGGGCGTCTCCGGGCAGCAGGGCGTGGCGGTTGCCGACGCCGACGGGGAGGGGCTTGTTGTCGGCTTCGCTGTGCGGGTGGACGTTGGGCAGGGCGAGCAGGCGACCTGCGCCTCGTCATCGCCGCCGCCGAAGGCGCCCGCCACCCAGAGGGTGAGCCCGAGGGAAAGTAGGAGGCCTGCGCCACCGGCAGCGCCGAGGACATATCGCTGCTGGGTAGGCGATAGGGTTCGGAACTGATGGAGAAATCTTTGCATGCGCGCCCTTCCGATATTACGAGACGCAGATTAGAAGTGTATTGAAACAGGCCTCGTCCATGTGGGGTTGCTGTTGTCGGATGCGGAGATTCCTCGCCACCCCGCCGATTTCGCCCTACCGCGAAACTACCTATCGGCCCCGCCCCGCGAGCTCGGAACGACACTTATTCCGATATGCAGGTCTCGCTGCGATTTACAGGCGTTGGACGAAGCGCTCGATGCGCTCCAGCGCCTCTTCGAGAAGCGGCACCGGCGTGGCGTAGCACATGCGGACGTGGCCGCGGCCGCATTCGCCGAAGGCCGAGCCAGGGATGACAGCGACCTTCTCTTCGTCGAGCAGGCGCTCGGCGAACTCCATGTCGCTGAGGCCGGTCGAGCGGACGGAGGGGAAGCAGTAGAAGGCGCCCTTGGGCTCGAAGGTCGTCAGCCCGATCTCGTGCAGCCCGGCGACGGTCAGGCGACGCCGGGCGTCGAACTCGGCGACGAACTGGCGGGCATAGTCTTCGCCGTTGCGGACAGCCTCAAGCGCGGCGTACTGCGAGGGCGTGGGCGCGGACATGATGATGTACTGGTGGATCTTCATCATCGCTTCGAGGATGTCCGGCGAGGCGCAGACCCAGCCGACCCGCCAGCCGGTCATCGCGTAGGCTTTCGAGAAGCCGCCCAGAAGGACGGTGCGCTCTTTCATGCCGGGCAGCGACGGAAAGCACGTGTGCGGGATGCCGTACGAGAGCCGGTCGTAGATTTCGTCGGAGATGACGATGAGGTCCCGCCGGGCCGCTACGTCGGCGATGTCGAGCATGTCCTCGCGGGTCATCTGGGCGCCGGTCGGGTTCGACGGGTAGCCGATGAGGATTACTTTCGTCCGGGAAGTGATCTTGGCTTCAAGGTCGATCGCGGAAACGCGGAATTCGTGCTCCATGTCGGTCGGCACCGTCACGAACTTGCCTCCCGCGAGCACGCAGCACGGCTGGTAGGCGACGTAGTAGGGGTCTGGCGCAAGGACCTCGTCGCCCGGATCGAGCAAGGCGTGGGTGGCGAGCAAAAGTGCTTCGGAGACCCCGATGGTCACGATGATCTCGTTTCGCGGGTCGTAGCGGACGCCGTACAGGCGCTCGAGGTGCTCGGCGATCGCCTCCCGGAGCTGCAGGAGGCCGTAGTTCGAGGTGTAGTGGGTCTCGCCCTTCTTGACAGAATAGAACGCTGCTTTCGAGAACGGCTCCGGCGTCACGAAGTCCGGCTCGCCGACGCCGAGCGAGATGCAGCCGTCCATGTTGGCGATAAGCTCGAAGAAGTGGCGGATGCCGGACGAGGGGATAGCAAGCACCTTCTGGGAGAAGTGCCGCCGTTTCTGCGTGTGGATGCTCTCGGTCAAAACGCCCTCCCGAACGTTGTTCTGGCTATGGTAGCAGAGGCGGTTTTGCCTGTCATCGGCGCTCGCTATCAGGACGCGGGCGCGTGGGTGGCAGTTACAAAAGGAACGGCCCGGCGCGTGAGGAGTTGCAGGGCTCCTTGGTTACGAGCGGACGGTGATCGAGTCGCCGGACTTGAGACGGCCGGTCGAGCGGACAATCGTGAGCAGTCCGCGCCTTCCATAAGCCCGCTTGGGCACCTGGTTGTGGTACACCATCAGGTTCTTGCAGGGGTCGTTCTGCCCCGTTACCTCGAGTTCCACGCCCGACGAGAAAGCGAGAACATCCCCCTCTTGGATGTCGCTCAAGTCGCCGAGCCCCTCGACGAGAATGTTCTCGCCAAAACCGCCGGCCGGGATATCGGTGCTCAACTCGCGGTTGAGCTCGTCGAAGACCTCTTTTGCAACGAGGGTGACATGGCGCCGGTTCTGCTCCAAGTCGCCGTTGCTGCGGGTGCGCATCGGGCCAGAGTGGTAGTCGCCCTCGACGCCGTACTCGCCGATCGTGACCTCGGTCTGCGGGTACTTGGGCACGCCTTTTTCCTTCCGCATGCAGACGGCCACGACTATGCCAACGTGGCTTGCCGGAACGCTGGTCCTCTTGTTTACTCGCTCCGTCTGTTGTGTGGTCATCCCATTGCCATCCTCTGCTCTGCGTATCCTCTCGCCTCGATCGGCCAGATCCCCACTACCGTATCACCTTCCAGGGCGTAGAACACGTCGTGGAGGTTGATCGTCGGGTCGATGTGCGAGGGGACGAGCTGAAGCCGGTCGCCGGGCTTCAGCGTCGAGTCCGGCGGTACGGCGATCATCGCGTGTTCGTCGGCGAGGAACGTGACCGTTGCGCCCGGCACATCGCGCACGTCTGGCATCCCGTGGTCCTGCGAGCATGACTTGTGGCCGCAGTCTGCCGACACGCTCCCCGGCGAGGGCCGGCTAAGCACCGTCCCGAGCACCCAGAATGCCTGCTCGAACGGCAGCCCCTCTTTCCTGTAGGCCGTGTCCATCAACACGTACGATCCTGCCTGGATCTCCGTGACTCCGTCCATCCGTCCCGTCATGTCGTACGTGCCGGTACTTCCGGCGGACACGATGTCCGTCGGGAAGCCCGCCTCGCGGAAGGGATGAACCGTCGAGAGCAGGCGGTCGAGGGCCTGCTTTGCCATCGTTCCGCGCCTGTCGCGCTCCTCGATGCCCGCCGCGGGGCCTTCGTACCCCATCAGGCCGCGCAGCTCGACGCCCGGCGTATCGGAGATCCGTCGCCCTAGAACGACGGCGGCCTCGCCCGGGGGTGTACCTGCGCGGAAGCCGATGTTCACCTCAACCAGCACGCCGACCGTCGTTTCCGTATCCTGCGCCGCCTTCGACATTTGTTCGACGCCAAGCTCCGAGTCGACCGCAACTTTAATATCGATGCCGCTCTTCGCGAGGATGGCGACTCGCGCGCACTTATCGAGTCCGATCACCTGGTTCGCGATGAGGATGTCCTCGCAGAAGCCGGCGGCGACTTCCGCCTCGCCGGCTGTCGCGCAGGTCAGCCCGACGCATGACCCGGCGGCGAGTTGGCGCCGGGCGATCTCGGTCGTCTTGTGCGCCTTGAAGTGCGGCCGCAGCTTGGTGGGGCCTTCGGAAAAAAACTCCGCCATGCGGTGGATGTTCCGCTGCATAGTGGGGACGTCGAGGATGAGGGCCGGTGTGGGGCACCTCCGTCCCGGGCAACTTTATACGCTTGACCTTGATCGTCAACCGCCTCCCACAGCATGCGAGGGAAGCCGTACATCAGAGATCTCTCCAGCACCGATTTTGGCTCTTCGACACGGGGTTTCCGAATGGAGTAGATCAGTCTTGATCCATCTTCGTACAGCTCTAGGGAGGCAGCGGTTATCTTCGTGGAACTGCGCGTCTGGGACTGCCCGATTGGCACCACGCGGCGAAGGACCCGCAGTTCAACGTTCGGAACAACGACACTGACGAGGCGTTCACGGCTGTTGACTTCCGGAGTGGTATTCTCGTACGTCACGACGGGTACCCGTTCGTCAATATCGGTATCGTCCTTGCAGGCACCGCAGACCAGATCTCCATCCTTGGCGCAGTAAAACTTCCAACAGTTCTGGCACTGGCCGATGGATGGCTGTCCGCAAACGTGGCAGTTCACGTTGCAACCAATGTTGTTTCCATCTTGCGCATCGATTCGATTATATTCCCACCGGTCGGGCCCCCTCAGCAGCTAGAGGCAGTACGCTTGATCTGTGCTGGAAGACATCGGTTGGACGCTGCTTGCGTACGGCATCGCGTTGGTCATAAACATGATCCCGGCATTCATGCCCTCCACCTGGATGGTGCTCGCCTTCTTTCACATCCAGTTCGACCTGCCGATCCTGCCATTGACGCTCGGCGGGGCACTCTTCTCGGGCTTCGGACGGATCGTGCTCGCGCGGGCCAGCAGCTTGTACACCCGCTATGTTCGCAAGCGCGATAAGGAGCTGGATGAGATCAAGACTTATCTCGACCGGCGGCGCAATCGGGTCGGGCTGGCGATGTTCCTCTACTGCCTGCTGCCACTGCCGACGAACAGCCTCTTCGTCGCGGCCGGGATGATTGAGGTGAGCATGGTGCAGGCGATGATCGGCTTCTGGGCCGGCCGCGCCATCGCGGATACCTTCTACGTCTGGTCGACCAGCAAGGCTTTCGGCAGCTTCGGTGGCGTATTTGAGGACTACTACCAGGACTGGCGGGCGATCGCGCTGCAGCTACTCGGGCTGGCCGGCGCGCTTGTTCTGCTGGTCGTGCCGTGGCCGCGCTGGGTCTTTCGCTGGATCAATCGCGGCGAGCGCTCACAGACCCGGACTTAAACTGACGGTCGCTCCCGGTACCAGGAGGTCGACTGCTCATAGGCGTAGGCGGCACGGAAAAGGGTCGCCTCGTCGAATGGTTTCGTGATCATCTGAAGCCCGATCGGCAGGCGCGCGCCGTCCTCCGCTGTCGCGAAGCCGCAGGGCAGCGAGATGCCGGGCAGGCCCGCGATGTTGACGGGAAGGGTGCAGACGTCGCTCAGGTACATCTGAAGCGGGTCGCCCGTCTTCTCGCCGATGCGGAAGGCAGGCGTCGGCGAGACGGGCGCGACGAGCACGTCGTACTTCTCGAAGGCGGCGTCGAACTCGAGCCGGATGAGGGTGCGCACCTTCTGCGCCTTCAGGTAATAGGCGTCGTAGTATCCGGCGGAGAGCGCGTAAGTGCCGAGCATGATCCGGCGCTTGACCTCGTCGCCGAAGCCGTGCTGGCGCGTCTTCTCCATGTCCTCCCACATCGTCTTGCCTTCGGTGTAGGCGTACCCGTACTTCACGCCGTCGTAGCGGGCGAGGTTCGCCGAGGCCTCGGACGGCGCGATGATGTAGTAGACGGCCAGCGCGTGTCCTGTTGAAGGGAGCGAGACCTCCCAGTCCACCTCTGCGCCCAGTGAAGCAAGCTGGTTGATTGCTCCGGTCACCGCCTGCCGCACGGCGTCGTCCATCCCCTCAACGAAGTACTCCATCGGTACCCCCACTCGCAGACCTTTCAGGTCTGCCGAGGCGAGCGCAGCGCTGATGTCGGGAACCTCGACCGGCGCGGACGTGGAGTCGCGCGCATCGTGCCCGGCGATCGCCTCAAAGACGAGCGCGGCGTCACGTACCGAGCGCGCGAACGGCCCGATCTGGTCGAGCGATGAAGCGAACGCCACAAGGCCGTACCGCGACACCCGCCCATACGTCGGCTTCAGTCCGACGACGCCGGAAAGCGAAGCCGGCTGCCGGATCGAGCCGCCGGTGTCCGAGCCGAGCGCGTAGTAGGCCATGCCGGAGGCGACCGCCGCTGCCGAGCCGGAAGATGAGCCGCCGGGCACGCGGTCGAGCGCCCAGGGGTTCGCTGTCGGCCCGAAGGCGGAGTTCTCGCCGCTAGAGCCCATCGCGAACTCGTCCATGTTCGTCTTGCCGAGCATCACGACGCCGGCTTCGTGCAGGCGCTCCATAACTTGTGCGTCGTAGGGTGGGACGAAGCCCTTGAGGATGCGCGAACCGCAGGTCGTCTCGACGCCTTTCGTGACGATCACGTCTTTGATCGCCGCTGGTATGCCCGTAAGCGGTCCGGCTTCGCCGCGCGCGATCCGTTCGTCGGCGGCAAGCGCCTGCTCCAGCGCGATTTCGTCGGTCAGCCTGAGGAAGGCGTGGATGCGGTCATCCAGTGCATTGATGCGCTCGAAGGCTGCTCGCGTAAGATCAACAGATGAGGCCTCTCGACCACGGAGTAGGTCCGAGGCTTCGCTGAGGGTCAGGTAGTTCAGGGAGTCAGGCATTAGCGGGCGGCGGGGGCATCGGCCTCGAGAAGGTCTCGTGGATCCGGTTTGTCAGTGGCGCGAAGTGGTGTCGGCCTACGCACGGGTGTCTGCCCCACCCCAGATCCCTTCGTGAGACTAGGTGGTTCCGCGCGCGGCCTTGGTCGTCGCTCAGGATGACGGGAAGCGGGCAGACGAAAGGGGTACCCGGATGACAATCCACGACTACTCTTCGAGGATGACCTTTACGCGGAAGTAGTCGCCGTCGCGGATCGGCGCGTTGGCGAGCACGTCCTCCTTGTCGAGCGGCGGTTCCGGCTTGTCGCCCTCGCGCCAAACGTTTTGCAGGAGAAGGGTGTGTGCGGTTGGCGGGACATCCTCCGTGTCGACCTGGCGCAGCCGCTCGAAGTAGTCGAGGATCTCTGAGAGCTGCTCGCTGAACTTCGCGATATCGTCGTCGCTAAGGCCAATGCGCGCGAGGCGGGCGATATGCTGTACTTGCTCTCTGCTAAGGGACAATGAGGACCTGCCTGGATTGTGTTGGCGGCTGCCGCTCCGGAAGTCTGGGCTTGTGTGGGTGCGTAGCAACCATTATAGCAACGGCGGCGTTTGTATCTTGCGAACGGCGGCACTCGAAATCTCCCCATGCGATCTTCAGACGTATCCCCGACCTCGATGACGAGATACAGCACACTTCGCTCTTCGGATAAGCGCGCCACTTTGGGCCACCCGAGCCAGGTGTGGACTCGGGGTCTCGAGCGGCGGCTCGAAATCATGCGCCGTCACGTGGACCTCGAAGACAAAAGCATTCTCGACATAGGCTGCGGCGTCGGCGCCTTCGTCCGCCGATTGCGGGAGTTCTCGTCTCGCGTTGCGGGCATCGACGTGGACCGGGAGCGCGTAACCGAAGGCGGGAAAGCCGTGCCTGACCTGGCGCTCGCTGTCGGAGAGCGGCTTCCCTTCGCGGATGGCGCCTTCGACGTTATCCTTCTGCACGAGGTGCTGGAACACGTTACAGACGATCAGGCGACGCTGCGCGAAGCCAACCGCGTGCTGCGACCCGGCGGGCGCGTGGTGATCTTCTGCCCGAACCGCCTGTATCCTTTCGAGACGCATGGCATCTTTTTGGGCAAACGCTACATCTTTGGAAATATGCCAGTCGTTAACTACATGCCTGATGCCGTGCGCAACCGGCTCGTGCCACATGCGCGTGCCTACACTGGGCGAGGTCTGCGACGCATCTACCGACGCGCTCGCCTGCGTCCGGTCATCCATTCCTACGTCTTCCCCGGCTTCGATCACATCCTGGCGGATCGCAAGATCGTCGGGAAGGCGCTGCGATGGCTTCTCTATCCGCTGGAGAACTCGCCTCTCAGAATCTTCGGTCTCTCTCACTTCGTTGTATTAGGTAAGGAGTAGCTTGCGGAGAATTTACAGGTACCGGCGCAAGCGCAGCAGGCTGAGGCTGATCCATAGGAGTGAGATCACGCGCGCCCGCATCCAGGCGCTGCTCACGCTGTGCGGGATAGCGTCGGTAGCGGCGATGTTCACGGCCCTGGGAATCGCGTTCGCCGTCTATCGTGCTTATGCCCATGACCTTAAGCAGCCGGAGCAGGCGATCGCATCTTCGAGCGTGGGGACGAGCCTTGCGTACGACCGGACGGGCCAGACGAAGCTATACGAGTTCGTCGACCCGCTCGGTGGTCTGAAGGAGCCGAAGCCGCTCAGTGAGATATCCCCCTGGCTCATCGCCGCCACGATCGCGACCGAGGACGACAGCTTCTACGACAATCCCGGCGTCAACTTTCGCGGCCTTGCTCGGGCGGCCGTCGAGAACCTGACGCCGTTCGGGCCCGGCTTCTTAAAGGGCACAGGTGGCAGCTCCATCACCCAGCAACTAGTCAAGAATGTGTACATCGAGGGCGGGTCGAGGGGGACCGCGCCGCGCACGGTCGACCGCAAGATCAAGGAGACCGTGATCGCTCTGGAATTGAAGCGGAAGTTCGACGACAACCAGATCCTCGAGTGGTACCTGAACCAGATCTACTTTGGCAATTTCGCCTACGGCGCTCAGGCTGCCTCTCAGCGCTACTTTGGTAAGAGCGCGAAGGACCTGAGTCTTGGGGAAGCCGCTCTGCTAGCGGGGCTGCCTCAGGCGCCGGGTCAATACACGCCGGCGATCCCGGAGAACCGCGACATCGCAAAGCAGCGCCAGCTCCAGGTCCTGGAGCTGATGAAGGCGAGCCTGGACAATCTGAACAAGATCCCGAACCCGGCGCTCGACAAGACCCCGCAGAAGGGCACGCCGATGTTTCAGCCGCCGCTAACGGCGGAGCAGATCGAGGCGGCGAAGGCCGATCCGCTCAACTACGTGCAGAACTACATCGATATCAATTCGCCGCACTTCGTCTTTTACGTCCAGGACCAGGTGACCAAGATGTGCGCCGCCGGGCTGTTCAAGTCTCCCGGCGACATTCCCTGCGACAAGGTGGTCACGCAGGGCGGTCTCCGCATCACGACAACCATCGACCTCGGCCTCCAGGACATCGGGCAAAAGATCGTCGAGGAGGAGATCTCCAAGAACGAGAACCGCTACGGGGGCTATGATGGCTCGCTCATTGCGATTCGCCCCGCGACCGGCGAGATACTCACTTACATCGGCAGCCGCAACTACGACAGGGACGATATCGCGGGGAAGGTGGACATCGCCACTTCGGCGCAGTCGCACGGCTCGACGATGAAGGTCTTCACTTACCTGACGGCCTTCCAGGAGGGTTGGGTGCCCTCAAGCTACGTCGACGACAAGAAGCTAGTGCTGCCGACGGCTGAGGGCGAGAAACAAGTGAATAACTGGAACTTCAGCTACCTCGGTACTATCACGATGCGTAAGGCAATCTCGGAATCGGTCAATACGGCGGCGGTGCGGACGGTCATGGACGCGGGAATTGACCAGATGCGCGATACGGCGCACCGCCTGGGGATCACAGACCTGAGGCAGGGAGACTGCGGCCCAACGATTACGCTGGGCGCCTGCGAGGTCAAGCTCGTCGACATGACGTACGCCTTCAGCGTGCTGGCCAATAACGGCGTAATGAAGGGCCGTCCGGTGGCCGAGGACCTCCCGAGCGGCTACCGAGAGCTCGATCCGGTGAGCGTCCTGAAGATCCAGGACGCGCAGGGTAACGTCATCTACCAGTACACCGAGCCAAGGGCCAAGCAGGTGATAGACCCGGCCTACGCCTATATGATGACGCACGTCCTTTCGAACCAGGCTATCGACTGGAGCCGCCTGACCCTCCCAGACCGCCCGGCGGCGGCCAAGACCGGCACGAGCGAGGAGTTCCGCGACGGCGTCGTTATGGGCTATACGCCGGACCTGGCCGCGGGCGTCTGGATGGGTAATGCCGACAATACGCCGATGGCCCCGGGCACGTTCAGTTCGGCCGGGACCGGGCCGATGTGGAAGCGCTTCATGATCGAGGCGCATGCCTACCTCCAGCTGCCGCCGCGACCGTTCGAAAAGCCCGACGATGTGGCGACAAGCTCTTGCGGCGGGCATGAGGAAGTGTTCAAGGTAGACCAGCCTGCTACGAAGCCGGGGGCATGCAAGAGCCCGGCCCGGCAGCAGGGAGGCGATACGACGCCGCCCCCCGCGCCTAGAGGGCCCGTCTTCCCGCCGCGGACAACCGAGCCGACCCCGCCGCCTACGCCTCCGCCCAGCCCACCGCCACCCACGCCCGCGCCGCCGCGCACGCCGTTCCAGTACACCGTGCAGGAAGGTGACACAGTGCAGAACATCGCGCAGAAATTCGGGGTGAGCGAGAGGGACCTGCGCCAGGCAAACGGCCTCAAGCCGAATGATACCGTCAAGCCGGGGGACAAGCTGACGATTCCCGCTTAAAGCGGCGCGGCAATAGCCGCTAGTCTAGGAGTGCATCCAGGTCCGTACGCGTCGTAAGCCCGGAAGCGCGGCGCACAAACTCTCCCGGCGAGCCAGCCCGCTCGAGAAGCGTTTGGAGCTTCGGCCCGATGGGATCGATCGAGCCGGGGGAATCGGCGTAGAAGCCGTGGAAAGCGAAATACGCCTGGTTCAGTCGGCGGATGAAGAAGCCTTTCGTCTGGAACTCGTCACGTTTCGCCGCCATCAGCGCCTCGGCCGCTTCGACCTGTCCCTGCGCCAGCATCGCCTCGACCTGTCGTCTGAGCGCCCGCATCTCGCTTGTGAAGTCAAAGCCGTTGGCAGCGGGCGCCGGGGTAGCCGAGGGGGATGGCTGGGCACCGCAGGCCTGGTCCAGGGTGCCGTATCGCTCGAAATAGAGGCGGGCCAGCTCCTTCCCCCCGATGTTCGCCACGCTCTCATTCAGTGTACGGGTCTCGCTGCTGCCGAAGTAACCCTGGCCCAGCGGAAAGAAAATCAGATACGAGTGCAGCCACTCGTGGAAGACGGTCTCCATGAGTGAATCGTACGGCGCGTCCTCGAAGACCACGCTCGGGTAGCTCGAGAAGCCGCCGGTGCGTATCACGAGCGCGGAAATACCGTGTCCATCGGCGTTAGCCGACTCTGCATCGCGCTCGATCTGCTCAATCTCTGGCAACGGGATGTTCGGTTCCAGCAGGTAGGAGTTGCGCAGTTCGATGCGCTCACGCGGCGAGATTGCGAGGACGCGTGGAGTGCCGTCGATCTCGGTGTCGACGGGCGGGAAGACGAGCCCGAGGTCTGAGAACAAGGGTGGTTCAAGGGTCAGCTTCTGGTCGTGGAGAACGCCGGTGGCCCGCCCCTCGATCGTGTCTTCGACATCGTTCTCCAGCTCTGCGAGCCGCTTCTCCGCGTCGGGATCCGGTTCCTGGGAGGAGTTCAGTTCGGCCGCAGTCTTGAAGTAGGCGCAAATCGAAGCGTTACGGTCCTGCTCGCTCGGGCCGCCAAACGGGTGCTGCACCTTGTACAGCCACTTCTCTGGAAAGTGCTTGAGCTCCCAGCCGACGAGGTTGTAGCCGTGCTCGCTCGCCGCCCGCTCTGCGGCATCAGCCGGCCCCAGCCTGTCGTAGAAGGCGAGGCCGCCTGCGATCGCTAGCCCGGTGAGAATCGCAAGGGCGGCAAGGTAGGAGGCGAGGAAGATGCGCATCGCGCATTGATTTTCTCACGGGATGTGCGTAGGGGCGCAGCACGCGCGTCACCGGGATGCAATTGGAGCAAGCAAGCGGTCATCGCGGTGATGATCGTCGATATTGGCGTG